>CABRLF010000069.1 GCA_902471685.1 uncultured Porphyromonadaceae bacterium | reverse complement strand
TCTTCCGATCTTTTCAAGGCTTTTCAGCGTTGAGAGATTTTCAAGATGGATTCCGTAGAAATCAAGAATTCGGTTCAGGGCGGTTCTCCTGCCTGCACTGTTGATAGGGAGCCGCCGTCCGGCGGTGAGTCTGAAGCGCCCGAGAACCCGCAGAAACGAGGCTCCACGTCCATCTATAAAATCGGGGTGGAAGGGTGGCGTATGACGGAAAGAAGCTTCGCGGAGATCGAAAATATCGCCGTCTGTGTCAAGTCGTGGTTCTATGCCGAGGAATCTGGTGAGATGGAAAAGGAAAAGTATGTGGAAATTCGCTATGTCTCCCTTGTCTGAAATCTCGGAAAAGGCTTCTGCTGCCGAAAAAAGATACTCCGAGAGAGCCTCGTCTGGTTCTCCGCGCCTCAGCAGTCGGTCGAGTACCTCGGAGAGAAAGATGGCGACCATTGTTTTCTCAGGCGATCTGATCATGCTTTGTGAATGGGTCTGAATATCGCGAATGAAAAAGATATCTTTTCCGGGTCGGATATCCGAGATTCCTGAAAAGATCATCATCGGTCCTGTTATGGCCCGGCATCTGCGGGCCTGCCGCGAGCTTCCGGCAGGAATAGCGAAAGTGACGCGCCCGTGGGTGCGTGTCCAGACCGACAGCAGACTTTTACTGTCGTTGAGCCGCACACAGCGCAGAGCTATACATTCCAGTGGAGTAAACATCGGTTTGTTTTGAGGTTGCAAGTATAGTGTTTATTCTTTTATAATGAGAAGACTGGCAGTGGAAGAAGCTGATATTTAACGAATATTAAGTGTTGCTGCGCTTGTCGGATGATTTAAAAAGCCTACCTTTGCAGCAGAAAAAGAATGATTGATGTTTATAAGGACTCGACCGCCTATCAGTTGAGTTTCTTTATTTTTTTTATCCCTTATAGAAGAAATGGCAATAACTTATATGACCAAAGAAGGCTATGACCGTAAGCTTGAGGAAATAGCCTATCTCGAGACTGTCAAACGGCCTGAAATCAGCCGTGCGATAGCAGAGGCCCGCGACAAGGGCGACCTTTCGGAGAATTCCGAATATGACGCAGCGAAAGAGGCACAGGGTATGCTGGAGATGAAAATCGCCCAGCTCAAGGATCTTGTCGCCAATGCCCGCATAATTGATGAAAGCCGTCTGTCGACCGACACTGTCCAGATGTTGAACCGAGTCAGAATCCGCAATGTCGCCAACGGCAAGGAAGCCGAATATACCATCGTTGCCGACAGCGAAGCCGACATGAAGGCAAAGCGCATCGCAATATCGACTCCTATAGCCCACGGTCTGCTGGGACACAAGAAAGGCGAGATTGTAGAAATCACAATTCCTGCCGGAAAGGTGAAATTCGAAATCCTCGAAATCGGAATCTGAGCCATGGCATCTGTTTTCTCACTTATCATTGCCGGCGAGATTCCCAGTTACAAGGTAGCCGAGGATGACCGTCATTATGCATTCCTTGATATCAATCCGCTTGCCGAAGGTCACACTCTTGTAGTGCCCAAGCGTGAGGTGGATTATATCTTCGATCTCAGCGACGAGGAGTATTCGGCTCTTCAGCTCTTTGCCAAGCGCGTTGCGCGTGCTGTAGAGAAAAGCACCGACTGCAAGCGCATTGCCACAGCTGTCATCGGCATGGAGGTGCCTCATGCGCATATCCATATCGTTCCTATCAACAAGGAATCGGATATGGATTTCCGCAAGGAGAAACTTCATCTCTCTCCCGAACGCATGGCTGAGATCGCAGCCAAGATAGCTTCTAATTTCGAATAATATATGAAAGCGCACAGAATTTTACTCGCAGTATCGGTTACCGCCGCAATGGCAATGAGTTGCTCCGGGCCGCAGGGATGGTCAGTCATCGGCACTGTAGCCGGTGCTCCCGAAGGTAGCAGGCTCGCCATCGAGGCATGCAACGCCGGTTACTGGTATGTGCTCGACTCCGTGACTGTCGGCCGCGACGGGAAATTCGATTACCGCTCGCAGGAACCCGCAGCATCGGCCGATATAATGCGTATCACAATGCCCGGCAAAGGCAGTGTCTACTTCCCTGTAAACGGGAAAGACATGGTTACTGTGGATGCCACGGCCGCAACTTTCGGAACAGGGCACAAACTTTCCGGTTCTGATATGGCTGAGACAATCGCCGCTATCGACAGCATTATCGCTTCAACTTCAGATATTGCAATTCTCCAGCAGAAGCTTGCAGGATTTGTAGTGACGGATACCACCGGTATCGTTGCTTACTATACCGTAGGAAAAACGGCCGGAAATACATTGATTTTCGATCCCAATACTTCGTTCGGCAACCGCATCTACGGAGCTGCCGCACAGGTATACGAGCACTATAAACCCGGAGACAACCATGGCGAGGCTCTGAAGACGGCATATTTCGCCGGACGTCGTGCCATGGGTAAGGTTCCTGCGCCTACCGGCACTATCGAGCTTGAATCGACCGGTTTTATCGACATCGCCCGCTTCGACAGCAAAGGCGTGGAGCACAAGCTTTCCGACTATGCCAAATCCGGCAAAGTCGTGCTGCTCAGTTTTACCTCCTATGATCAGGATTTCTCGCCTGCGTACAACGCAGTTCTGAACAATCTCTACGAGCTATATCATTCCAAAGGTCTTGAGATCTATCAGGTGGCTTTCGATTCCAGCGAGGTTGAATGGAAAGAAGCTGCAAAGAATCTGCCTTGGGTGACGGTGTGGAATTCTCCGTCCGACGGTGATGTTATCCTCCGCAACTATAATGTCGGTGCCGTGCCTATGACATTTGTCATCAACAGCAATGGAGAGCTTGAAGAGCGCGTTGTCGATCCGACACAACTTCCTGCTAAAATGGCGAAAAAGTTTTAAAATTATAAAGTTAAATACATAATTATCTTCTGAAATAGCGAAGTTCATTCACTTAAAATTGATATGAACATCTTTACCCGGTTCAGTATGAATCGGGTAAATTTGTGTTTTTATAATATCAATATGCTTGTTTTTAGGGTCTTAATCTTTTGTTGGTCTTGACTTAAGAATAGAATAAGTTTCATGTAGCTATAGAGACAAGTTTCATTAGTTAGACTCTGGATTTACTTTTGTCTGATATTATTCTCATATCAATAATATGAAAATAAATGTCCTATGGGATAAGTAATTATATAATCATCGGAAGAATGATTGCTATTCATCTGTTAGCATTGAGCCAATTTGTGATTTTTTCAATACTCCATCTGATGGAGTGGATTCTTTTGGGCTGGTTAATGATTCCGTTATGAGCATTACTTATCCATTTCCGCATTATAGATTCACCTTTCGTAAGTTCAAGATTGTAATTCAAACATTTTACCGAATTGATATAGGTAGGAGGGGTTGGGGATTTTTTTAATTTTCTCCAGATTGTTTCAAGTATCTTGGTTCTAATATTTTTAGTTCTACTTCTGTTTGATTCTCCACTGGTGAGACTATCATTATTAAGAACCTCAACAAGATTATAAATTTCTTCTCCAAAAGCAATTGAGGTAGAAGGGAATTCATAGCTCCTGAAAAACTCCTCACATATTAATTCCCATTTGGATTTTATCGACATTGAAGTAGATTTTTTTGCTTTATACACGTACCATCCACTGTTCTTATATGCCTTATGTAATTCATATTTATTCCCTAGAATAGTCCTTAACGCATATTCGATACATGGCATCGTCATTACGATATAATCCGGATTCAAATTGTCTATAATTGACTCCTTGCAGAAAGAGATATCTTCGGGGGTGATATATCTTTGAATGGTATTCGAATCAAAGTTAGTATCCTTTAATGGAATGTATCGTTGAATAAGATTGGTAAATGATACTTTTCTCCATATTTCCTTGGCAGCATCTTTTTTACTAGAAAGGACATAATGAAACTCCTCAGTTATGAATTTGGTAATAGAATCGAAATATGTTATCCCAAGTCTCGCAGATTCTATAGATGGCTTATTCAAGTATTCATATACAGCGTATAAAGTTTCGCATCGCAGGTTTCTAACCGAATTACAGGGGAATCCATCCTCTTTCATCGCATAACACCTGATTTTACAGTGAATACTTAATGGGCAATTCTTATTGTGCTCAGCTAAATATACAGGGCATTTGTTATGTTTTAGTTTCAAGCATTCTTTAGCAGAGGTTTCCGTACATCCCACTTTAAGATTATGAGGGAATCTCGCATCCGGATTATTGCTTAATTCCTCTCTCATCTCGTCTGACATGTATGCCAGCAAGTTCCTGCTACTATATGAGGCGTCACAATAATGACGTGGTCCAATGATAAGAATTCGAGGATTGTTTTTGGTATATGAAGGCCCCACCCCAGCGTCGTACAGTTCTCCGATATATGGGATGAATCTGCCCTCAGTGGCGAGAGCTATTGTCCTCTTCAAATCATTATAATCAGTTGTCATTTTAGTAAACAGTTGATTTGTTATAAGTTGAAGCTGCAAATTTAATATAATTTACCGATAGATTTACCATTTACCACATAAATATTGTCAAAATTATGCAAGCATGGTACCTTTGCCTCGTAAATTTAAAGAATATGATACATCAAGAAATCTCAAAACGCATCCATGTATGCGAAGATAACGTCGGACTAGACGGAATCAAATATCGAGGTCAAGGTCCACTTTACTCGAACATGGGATTCTGGTATAGAAGGCCCGGTAACGAGGAGTTTGATTGGAGTCATTCCAATTTCAGACTGCTGGAGATAACCAAGGATCTCAATGATGATGAAGTGTGGGATATTCGTTCGGAAACCGGTCTTCAGAATCATAATGTCACTCCAGCGATAGGCCATAAGTGGTACCGCAATCTCATGACATTTGAATATCTGTTGAACAGAGTGTTTTTGTCTGGAGTTATACCGGATTTCAAAAGTTTGACCGATGATGAACTTATTCATTCTTTCAATATGTCAAGTTCTGCCAGAATAAATTGCAAAAAGACAGCTGGAGGAGGAGAATGCACGCGTGGCATTTTAAACTACCATATTAACGCTTACGGTGATATTCTGCAGCAACAAGTCATGGACTTGAATCCGAATGCCATTTATATTGGCGGCTGTGAGGGGAATATCATCCTTGATAAGGTAGTGCGACCCACATACGATAATCTGCGATTAGTAGAGCCATCGGGCTGGGTGTACTATTGTGAGTCAAAACAGGCAGTTGTTGTAAATGGATACAACCCTGGTATGAGAAGGAATCTGGAGAAAGTCTATAATGAAATGGCAAGTGCATTAAGATCTTTCGCAAAGACCGAGAACTATAATAATTTCGTTAAAGCTCATGCTCTCCGATATTTAAGGTCTTAGACGAAGATGCTTCTTGCATGATTTGTAGTAATTTTCCCATTAAATAAACATTAGTATGACAACAGTTTATACCATCGCTGAACTTGAGTCAGCACTCAAAAGAAAAGAGAGAAACATCGTATGCCGTGGAGGTGCAGCAACTGCTATCAGCGCAAAAGCCAAGAAGCACAAGTGTGCCATAAAGACAGCCGATATTGGTTTGCTGGTAACAATAGGAGGTATCGCACTAGCGCCTCATACTGGTGATGTCAGTGCATTGGCAGTCGGACCTGCAATCTGTGCTCTAACGGCAGCCGCATCTGCGATACCATTGATAGCTTTAACAGCAGCCATTATAATTTCAACCACAAAATTTGCAATTTTAGTTGACGGGCCTCTTGCGATGATTAGTCTTATCAAAGGCAGGCGCATAAGATTCAATACTGACGGTAGAGTGTTGGTTGATAATTGCGTAACAAATTACAATGTACAACTATAAACATGATCGAATTATGAGTTATACTATGGTAATGCCCACAGTGCTAAGGGTGAACGATAGCAACGAGAGTCTGGTAAAAATGGCCTATATCCTCAATAATTGGGTTAGGATGCTTATATCATACGGCAAAGTTGATGTTAGTCGCCTTACGAGCGATTTCAATCGACTTCAGTCTGTGCTCAAATGTGCGGATACTCCAAAACAAATAAAAAGAGCTTTGGCTTCCTGTCGGGATAGATTGCTTAAAAGCAATCCTGTGATAGAAGAACTCGTTTCGTATATAAAGAAGGTTGTTATTCTTTTATGTAAAGCATTGGAAGATCCGGAGGTGGAGAATCTTAAACATAATCGCGAGGATAAAAGAATGACCAGGAGATACAGTATGCTAGTCAAAAAGTTAAAAGGGATAAGGTTAAACGGGTCATCTGAGCTGTTGCGGAATACAGATATAGAAACGATTGACAAGCAAACCGCCAGAACCATCAGACGTATAGTCGAAAGGAGGGCAGCACAGAATGTAGCTCGTTCAATTAAAAAACGTGAGGAGAATGGGAATTCATTCCGTCAAGCAGTGAGAAGGGTAACTTCATTCAGTTTGTTCGCCTCGTATAGAGAGGAAATTGACAGCCCTTATCGCGAGCCATATTCTCATTTTACTATTATGGTCGATGAAAATACAGGGGCATTCATAAGGAAGAAAAAGGTTGGATACCTTACGCCGGAAGAAGCAGAAGTCGCGTGCATTGAATATACGAAAGCACATCTCAATGACGTAGCTCCGATGACTTTCTATCTCTGTCCTTCGTGTGGAAAGTGGCATATTGGACATGACCGTTGCACTCCTATAGAAATAGCATGAATTTATAAATTAACATAAATCAAACAAAATGAGAATATTCAGATGTTCGCAATGTGGTTGCCAGATGGAATATATCGGCAACTATCAGTACCAATGTCCCAACTGCGGTGACATCATGGACTATACGGAGTTGGCAAATGGGGCAAAGAAACTATGCGCAAGTATGAGGAGACTCCTTAAAATTAAATGAGTATAACATTGAAACCACTTCAGACAGAATATGGCTGCAAGTAGGTCGAAGATAGTAAACAAACATTCAAAACCTATCGCTATGAGAGATGAAAGAACCGTTGATGATCTTTCGGAAAAAGAGTACGAAGATTATGAGAAGAATCCGGAAAAGTACGAAGATGTAACCCAAAATACGTTAGATCTATACGATGATCTGACACACCCTAATGGTTACGAAGATGAATAGCATCAATCTGACTAAGAAACCGTGACAAATGAATTCCAATCGCTATTAGTACTTGTTAAACTACGCGGCAACCTTAAATAAAGAAGCCGTGATTAGATTGAATAGTTAAAAAGGAGGGCATAGGGGTTATGTCCTCCTTTTTTATTACAAATTTTTTTGCCATTTTGTGTCTTTTCTGTAACTTTGTTGCGATAAAATCTTAACACGATGAATACCTGGAAATTTTACGCGGCCGGCGTTATCGTCTGTAGTTGCGTATTGCTGTCTTGCTCCGGACAAGGGAAACAGTCTGCACAGACTGCTGTCGCAAGCCCACTTCCTTCGAAAGAAGTGCTCGGAGATTTCAATGCCGACAGCGCATACCGATATATAGCGGATCAGGTCGCTTTTGGCGCACGTGTCCCCGGTACGCCTGCGCATGATGCCACGCGCGACTATATCGTCTCCAAGCTGAGTTCTCTTGCTGATACGATGATGATCCAGAAAGGCGTGGTCGAAAATTACCGCGGAGAGAAATTGCAGATATCCAATATTATTGCCGGTTTCCGTCCGGACGTTCCCCGAAGAATAGTTCTGGCCGCACATTGGGATACGCGTCCTTGGGCTGACCAGTCGAAAGAAGCCGAAGACCGGATCATGCCCGTGCCGGGTGCCAATGACGGCGGTTCGGGTGTCGGTGTGCTTCTTGAAATCGCCCGTCAGCTCGCTCAGAAACCCGCGAAAGTAGGTGTCGATCTTATCTTCTTCGATGCCGAAGACTCCGGCAAATCCGGCGGTTTCGATACGGCGGAAGAGACTTGGTGCCTCGGCTCGCAGTATTGGGCCGACCATATGGTTCCTTACACAGCCGATAACCTTCCCGTCTATGGAATCCTTCTCGATATGGTAGGTGGTGCTAACGCGAAGTTTTACTATGATCTCTTTTCCACCCAGAACGCTCAGAATGCCTGCGTGAAAGTGTGGAGTGAGGCCGAGGCGCTCGGTCTTGTCGAGATGTTCCCCCGTACGGTGGGAGGAGTCATCACCGATGATCATGTATTCATGAGCCGAGCCGGTATTCCAACCACCGTCATAATAGAGCTGAACAATGCCGAGACGAGTACATTCCCTCCGTACTGGCATACAACCAACGACACTATGGAGAACATAAGCCGAACGACTCTTCAGGGTGTCGGCGACGTGGTCCTGAATGTGGTATATAAGGAGAAACAGTTCTAAAAGACGGCTTTTGGAAATTTTCTGTGGACTTTTTCTAAAAAATTCTTTATTTTTTTTGACAGTTGCAAGGAAATAACTACATTTGCAACACAAAAACAGGAATATGACTAACGTAGCATCCTATTATCCGTTTTATTTTTACTTTTACTTTTTCGGTAGAAGCGAGATGACGCGGCTTTGAAAATGCTATTAAAATGTATATGAATCCCGCGTCGGAGCTCAGGCTCTTGCGCGGGATTCTTTTATTGATATGGAAACAGAAACACAGACATCAAAGCCGGCCCCCCGGCGTAAAGTAGCGATTCAGGGCGTCGCCGGATGCTTCCACGATGCTGCGGCACGCGAGTATTTCGCCACACGCGGCGAGGAAATAGATATTGTGGAATTCGATACTTTCCCTGATCTCTTTGAGGCATTGCACAACGATGCTTCGCTCACCGGTATAGTAGCTATCGAGAATACCATTGCCGGCAGCCTTCTGTCGAATCATGAACTTCTCCGGAAGTCGGATCATCGCGTGGTGGGAGAGTGGAAAAAACGTATATCCCATGTTCTTTGCGCGTTGCCCGGAACGCGTCTCGAGGATGTTACAGAAGTCAATTCCCATCCTATGGCCCTGATGCAGTGTGAGCAGTGGCTTCGTCAGCATCCCTGGATGAAGATGGTTGAGTATTTCGACACTGCAGGAAGCGCGAAAGCCATCGCAGAGAAGAATATGAAGGGACATGCCGCTGTATGCGGCGACTATGCCGCTTCTCTTTATGGTCTCGACATTCTTGAATCGGGTATCGAAACGAACAAACGTAATTTTACGCGGTTTTTAATATTGGCGGATCCTACATCTCCGGAAGCTACAGGCTCCCGAGAAGATGTTGACAAAGCCTCGGTGATGTTCACGTTGCCTCACCGTCGCGGCGCTCTTTCCAGTGTCCTTGCTATTCTTTCGTTCTATGATATGAATCTCAGCAAGATACAGTCCACGCCTATCATCGGGCGTGAATGGGAATATCGGTTCTATATCGATCTGACATTCGACAATGTGGTGCGCTACCATCAGGCCATCGAAGCTGTAAGGCCGCTGATTAATGATTTCAAAGTGCTCGGCGAATACCATGCCGTAGAAAACCCTTTACAATAATTGAATTATGGATCCGAGAATTCAACCGGCCGACCGTCTGAAGGCCGTAAGCGAATATTACTTTTCCCGCAAGCTCAAGCAGATTGCGGCTCTGAACGCCGCCGGAGCGGATATTGTGTCGCTTGGCATCGGCGGTCCGGATATGATGCCTCCGCGTGCCGCGATCGAGGCAGCCGAAGTCACCCTCGAGCGTACTGATACCCACAGCTACCAGATGACGGTAGGTCTTCCCCGACTGCGTCAGGCTTTTGTAGACTGGTATGAGCGATTCTATCATGTCGCCGGACTGAATCCCGACACGGAAGTGCTTCCGCTTATCGGTTCGAAGGAAGGCGTACTCAATGTATCGATGGCGTTTCTTAATCCCGGCGACGGTGTCCTTGTGCCCAACCCCGGCTATCCCACATATTCTTCCGCTTCACGATTGGTGCAGGCCGAAATCTTTACCTACGATCTCCTTGAGGAAAACGGATGGGAACCGGATTTCGAGGCTATGGAGAAGCTGCCGCTCGAGCGCATAAAAATAATGTGGGTCAATTATCCGCATATGCCTACCGGAACGCCGGCAACGAAAGAACTTTTCGAAAAGATTGTGGCTTTTGCCCGGCGCCATGGAATCCTTGTGATAAACGACAATCCTTATAGTTTCATTCTTAACGAGCGCCCCCTCAGCATCCTTCAGATCGAAGGAGCGCGTGATGTCGCCATCGAATTCAACTCGCTCAGCAAGTGCATGAATATGGCCGGGTGGCGTGTCGGAATGGTGATCGGCGATGCGACATACCTGAGCTGGATTCTGAAAGTGAAGTCGAACATCGACTCAGGTCAGCCACGATGCATCATGGAAGGCGCGATCGCCGCTCTCAACGGCGCCACCGACGAATGGTATCGCTCTCTGAATAAAGAATATGCCGCACGCCAGAAAGTGGGGATGCAGATAATGGAAGCTCTCGGATGCGATTGCCGTTCCGGTCAGCAGGGCCTTTTCCTCTGGGGCAGGATACCGGAAGGAGAGGTTTCTGGCGAGGCTTTTGCCGACCGTGTCCTTGAAAAAGCCCGCGTATTCATCACGCCCGGATTTATCTTCGGCTCGAACGGTGACCGTTTCATCCGCATATCCATGTGTGCTCCCGAATCATTATTGAACAAAGCTTTAAAACGTATACAATCATGCCTATAACAGATTTGCAACCTCTGTTCGATGCCGAACTTTTCGGTAATGAACCTATTATACTTGCAGGCCCTTGCAGTGCCGAAAGCGAAGCACAGATACTTGAGGCCGCACATGCCCTGGCCGAACAGGGTGTGAAAGTTTTCCGTGCCGGCGTATGGAAACCGCGTACCAAGCCGGGTGGATTCGAGGGTATCGGTTCTCCGGCCCTCGCATGGCTTGCCAAAGCCAAGGAAGAAACCGGACTGCTCATCGCAACCGAAGTAGCCAATGCGCGTCATCTTCGCGAAGCTGTCCTCTATGGGATAGATGTGGTTTGGATCGGTGCCCGCACATCGGCAAATCCATTCGCCGTGCAGGAAATCGCCGATGCTATCGCAGAACTGCCGCAGGTGCGCCGCGACAATCTCGTCGTGCTGGTGAAGAATCCTGTCAATCCCGACCTTGAACTGTGGATCGGAGCTATGGAACGTATCTACGGTGCCGGCATCCGTCGTCTCGGTGCCATACACCGCGGATTCAGCTCCTACGGCAAGCACCTTTACCGCAATATGCCCGAGTGGCGTATTCCCATCGAACTGCACCGCCGTTTGCCCGATCTTCCCCTGATCTGTGATCCCAGCCATATCGGTGGCAAACGCGATCTTATCGCTCCACTGGCGCAGCAGGCCCTCGATATGAATTTCGACGGTCTTATCATCGAGAGCCACTGTCATCCCGAAGTCGCGCTCAGCGATGCTGCCCAGCAGGTGACTCCGGATGTGCTCGGGTTTATAATCAACTCTCTCCACAAGCCCACCGAGGTCAACTCCACCGAAAGTCTCGGTCTGCTCCGTCAGCAGATCGACCAACTCGACGACGAGCTCCTCGAACTTCTGGCCAAGCGTATGCGCGTGGCGCGTGATATAGGTGCTTACAAGCGTGAGCACGGCATGTCGGTAGTGCAGCCGGGCCGATACAATGACCTTATGAAAAAACGTGTCGAAAGCGGAGAGCAACTCGAACTCGGCGCCGACTTCGTCCGGAATATCCTCGCTTCGATTCACGAGGAATCTGTGCGTCAGCAGCTTGAGATTTGTGCTCCGGCGGAAAAGATGAAAGGAGAGACGAAATGAAAATCCTTATTCTCGGGGCTGGCAAAATGGGCTCTTTTTTCTGCGATATCCTCTCCTTCGACCATGAAGTGGGAATCTACGATTTCGATCCCAAACGGCTTAGGTTCACATATAACTGCCATCGTTTCAGTACGCTCGATGAAGTTGACGGGTTCTCGCCCGACATGGTCATAAATGCGGCCACGGTCAAGTATACTCTTGATGCGTTCCGGCAGGTTCTCCCTCATCTTCGTCCCGATACGATACTTTCCGATATAGCGTCGGTCAAGACAAATCTTCCGGAGTTCTATGCCTCGGCAGGTCATCCGTTCGTGTCGACTCACCCGATGTTCGGTCCGACATTCGCGTCCCTGTCGAATCTCGCCAATGAAAACGCTATAATAATCAGCGAGGGTTCTCCTGAGGGAATAGCGTTTTTCGATAAGCTGTATAATAGCCTCGGCCTTCACATCGAGCATTATACCTTCGAGGAGCACGACCAGACCATAGCCTATTCACTGTCGATACCTTTTGCATCGTCGCTGGTTTTTGGGTCGGCCATGAAGCATCAGCCGGCGCCGGGTACTACCTTCAAGCGTCATCTTGCCATCGCCCGCGGCCTGATGAGCGAGGATGATTTCCTGCTAAGCGAGATTCTCTTCAATCCCAACAGTGCCGGTCAGCTGGCCCGTGTCGCCGATGCCCTCGACGAGCTCAAAGGGATAATTGAGTCCCACGATACTCAGGCCATGAAGGCCTTTCTCGACCGTGTAAGGGAAAATATAAAATAGATTTCAGCGCAGAAACTCCCCGGGCGAAAGCATCATTTCCACACTGCAGAAACTAAAACAACAATTCGGAATAACAAAAAGATTTGTTAAAAGCGAAAAAAAACCACAGAAATATTGCACATATCCGAAAAACGTTGTACCTTTGCAGCGCAAAAAGGCCCGGAGGGGCTTATGCGTGACTGCTTCAATAGCTCAGTCGGTTAGAGCATCTGACTGTTAATCAGAGGGTCGTTGGTTCGAGTCCATCTTGAAGCGCTTGTCATTATCACAATATTTACGCATCTTGCACTGCTTCAATAGCTCAGTCGGTTAGAGCATCTGACTGTTAATCAGAGGGTCGTTGGTTCGAGTCCATCTTGAAGCGCAAAAACGGGAATTCACCGAGTAGGCGAGTTCCCGTTTTTGTGTCCGATAAGGCCGATTTTTGATATTTTGAATCTGCGGAGTTCTTTTTTTGATACATATATTGACTTGTATTAAAAAAAATTCTATTTTTGCGACAAGCTATTTTAATAATATACTAAATAAATATATCATGAAGGAAATC
>CABRLF010000068.1 GCA_902471685.1 uncultured Porphyromonadaceae bacterium | reverse complement strand
AATATCAAAACCGACTGCAACAGCATCTTCGACGAATCGGAGACTATTCTCGTGCCGGACGTGAACGGTTACGACGAGAACGGGAAAGAGTGCGGACCGCTCGTGCTCTACGTCATGACCAAGGGCGACACCCTTGAGGTGATTCCTGTGAACGGCAAGAGAGAGACCGAAGAAGGCTTCACAACCATTTCGATACCCGATCTTGCCGCCAAGACACGCCTCATCCGCATGGGGCGCGCTGCCTGCGAGCTTGACGTACAGACCGCACAGTTCACTGCCCTGCCCCGCAAAGCACTGAATAACTGCCAGATATTCAAAATGCAAGTCGAGCAGAGCACGCTCTCGAAGATAGCGGGCAAGGAGGTGGGATGGTCATTCTCCGACCAGGAAGAGGCCGCGATAATCGACATGCGCATGGGCATGGAGAAGAATTTCCTCTTCGGACGCCGGTCGGTGTTTTTCGACCAGAAAAAGAACCAGAACGTCTACTTCACCGGCGGCATCTGGGCTCAGGCAGGACGCGAGGTAGAACTGAATCTGAGCACCATCACCGAAAACGATCTTATCTCACTTTGCAGCAAGGCATTCACCGGTAACAACGGATCGCGCCGCAAGATACTCATCGCAGGGACTGCGCTGATGGAGGCCCTGAGCAAGCTTCAGACTACAAAAGTACGCACCGCCGACCAGACACGCGTGAAGTGGGGAATCGAATTCCGGGAAATCATCTCCAATTTCGGCAGCCTCTATGTGGTACACTCCGAAGTATTCGACCAGTGCGGTCATCCATCTGACGGATTTATCGTCGATCCGAACTACCTGACCAAATATGTGCATGTGCCATTCCAGGCAGAGAAGCTCGATCTGCGATCCTCGGGCCAGCGCAACACCGACGCGGTTGTGCTTACGGAAGCCTCGTGCCTCGTGCTCCGCTATCCGAACGCCCATCTGCGCGTAATCGGCACGACCACCAAAGCATGAAAGTGACATATACCCGCAGCGAGATGCTCGCGCTCCGCCGGACAATGACGGGGCACGAGCCCCTGCGCAACGACTGCACGATAGAGATAACGGAGGGAATCGACACTGACGAACTCTTCGGGCGTCAGCTCCGGGCATGGTATCTCAATCTGCTCGACCACGGCCCGAGAGAATGGATCGCTCCCGAAAATATCGCCTCGGCAGCAAAGATTTCGTCTCTTTCTCCGTCCGGAAGCCGCATCGTTCTACCCGATTACTGCCGACGTGTCTTCGAGGTGCGCCTGCAGGGATGGATTACTTCTGCTCCTGTAGAGGACACAGACAAACTGGCGAAAATCATGAACCGGCAGCAGAATCCGTTTTCCGCCGCCACGGTTTTTCATCCGGTAGCAGTACAGATTCCGGGACCGGACGGCCATTGCGGCGAGATACTCGCATGGCCTGGCGGCAACGGCGTGACAGTCCTTACGGCAGCGACGGACCGGGGCGAGGATGTGTACTCGTTCGACGAGAGCGCACTGACGGGCTGGAATACCATCGTGCCTGATATTCAGAAATAAAACTTACTGCTTATGCTTCCAATTCTTGAATCGGCCTACAAGGCATGGTGCGCGGCCGAAGCCTTCCGAAATAAAAGGGAGCGCTATAAAAAATATGCTTACGGCGACCAGTGGTGCGACCCGGTGCGGACTGCATCGGGGAAGATCATGCGAGAAGAAGAGCTCATCAGCCGGTCGGGCTGCAAGCCCCTGTCGAACAACATGATCCGCCAGCTGATCAAGGCGATAGTCGGACGATGGCGCTCGCAGACCTCCGAAGAGGGACTATACAGCAGCTCCGACATGGCCGACACGGCATCGAAGAACGCCTTAGCCGAGATTGACTCGCGGCTCTTAGAGGAATTTCTCATCTCGGGATGCGCCGTTCAGAAAATCGTTGACGAGCGCCGCTGGTCGGGCTGCGGAGTATGGATAGACAATGTTGATCCACGGCGTTTCTTCGTCAATGCCTTTCGTGACCCGCGAGGATGGGACATAGACCTCATAGGAATGCTCCACGACATGACACTGCCTGAGGTAGTGAACCGCTTCGCAGGCGGGAGCCGAGACCGTGCGGACGAAATCCGGCATATCTACAGTTCCACCGACGATACAAACCGTGGTCCGGCGCAGGAATTAGGTGTGACTGGCTTTTCGGCGGATTTCTTCTGCTCCGATTCAGCCGAGCGATGCCGGGTGATAGAAGTATGGACGCTCGACTGCCGCGACACGGGGACGGATTCATCGGTAAAGTTCGAGTTCGTATGGCACTGCCGCTATCTGGCTCCGGACGGGACCATGCTCTGCGAATATGACTCCCCATACACCCACGGCTCACACCCTTTCATCGTGAAACTCTATCCGCTCACCGACGGCGAAGTGCATCCTTTCGTTGAGGATGTCATTGACCAGCAGCGGCATATCAACCGTCTTATCGTGATGCTGGACCGTATGATGTCGTCGGCTGCCAAAGGCGTGCTTCTTTTCCCCGAAGACCAGATGTCGAGAAGTACCACCTGGCAGGACATAAGCACCGTCTGGGCTCGTTCCGATGGCGTGATTCCCATCACCGGGCGCGGCGAACACCTGCCGCAGCAGGTTGTTACAAATACCGCCGACTCGGGAGCCTATCAGTTCCTGGAACTCCAGATGAGGCTTTTCCGCGACATATCAGGCGTAGGAGATTCCATCCTCGGCCATACTCAGTCGTCGGCCTCGAGCGCCCAAATGCTCGAGAGCCAGATCCGCAATGCGACCATCGCCCTTGCCGACATCTTCGACACGTTCCGCGGATTCATAGCCATGAGGAACAGCAAGGCACTGACCCTCTGAACCATGCAACAAAAAAGCTGCAAGAGATTGCTCTCCTGCAGCTTTTTTTATTGCTGTAATCCGAGTGCTTATTCGGAGCACTTGGCTTTGATAAACTCGCGGTTGAGACGGGCGATATTGCTCAGAGGAATGCTCTTGGGGCATTCGGCAGCGCAGGCGCCGGTGTTGGTGCAGTTGCCGAAACCAAGTTCGTCCATCTTCTTCACCATTGCGCGGGCACGGCGCTTACGCTCTACCTGACCCTGGGGGAGAAGTGCGTACTGGCTTACCTTTGCGGAGACGAAGAGCATAGCGGAACCGTTCTTGCAGGCAGCGACACAAGCGCCGCAGCCGATACATGTAGCGGAGTCCATAGCAGTGTCGGCCACTTCCTTGCTGATGGGCAGGCTGTTGGCATCCTGAGCGCCGCCGCAGTTGAAGGAAACGTAACCGCCGGCCTGCTGAATCTGGTCGAATGCATTACGGTTGACCATAAGGTCGCGGATAACGGGGAATGCAGCGGAGCGCCAAGGTTCGATGGTGATGGTGTCACCGTCGTTGAATTTGCGCATGTGGAGCTGGCAGGTAGTGATTCCCTGTACGGGACCGTGAGGGTGACCGTTGATATAGAGCGAGCACATACCGCAGATACCTTCGCGGCAGTCGGAGTCGAATACGACGGGCTCCTCGCCTTTCTCTACGAGCTGCTGATTGAGAAGGTCGAGCATCTCGAGGAAGCTGGTGCCGGTCTCGACATTGTCGAGGGCGTAGTTGACGAACTGTCCTTTCTCTTTAGGACCACGTTGACGCCAAATTTTCAGTTTTACGCTGATAGTTTTTTCCATTTTGCAGTTTTGATTCTTTGGCTGCGGCGCAGGCTGTGGATACCTGCGGCCGCCGCGTGGTTAAGAATTAGGATTTGTAGTTACGGGTCTGTACCTTGATGGCTTCGTATTTGAGAGGCTCCTTGAGGAGGATGGGCTTCTCATTGTCGCCGGTGTACTTCCAGCAGGCAACATACATATATTCGTCATCGCGTCGTGCAGCCTCGCCGTCGGGAGTCTGGTATTCCTCGCGGAAGTGAGCGCCGCATGATTCGTTGCGGTTGAGGGCGTCGATAGCCATCATGCGTGCGATAACCAGGAAGTCTTCCAGGCGGAGAGCCTTCTCGAGCTCCTGATTGAGGTCGTCGTCCTTACCGACAACGCGGAGGTCGGAGTAGAATTCCTTGCGTACTTCCTCGATCTCGTCGACAGCCTTGACGAGGCCCTGAAGAGTACGGCCCATACCAACGAGATTCCACATCACGTGGCCGAGTCTCTTGTGGATTTCATCGGGGCTCTTGGTGCCTCCGATAGCCATAAGGCGTGCGATACGAGCGCGAACATCAGCCTCGGCCTTATCGAATTCGGGAGCGTCGGTGCTGAAGCGCGGAACCTTGATCTGGTCGGCTAGGTAGTTCTGCATCGTGTAGGGGAGCACGAAGTAACCGTCGGCGAGACCCTGCATAAGGGCGGAAGCACCGAGGCGGTTGGCGCCGTGGTCGGAGAAGTTACATTCACCGATGGCGAAGAGGCCCTTGACAGAGGTCTGGAGCTCGTAGTCTACCCAGATACCGCCCATAGTATAGTGGGAAGCCGGGAAGATCATCATCGGGGTATGATAAGGATTGTCATCCGAAATCATCTGGTACATGTCGAAGAGGTTTCCGTAACGGTCGCGGACAACATCCTCACCCAGACGCTGGATGGCGTACTTGAAGTCGAGATAAACGGCATTGCCGGTACCTACGCCGTAGCCTGCGTCGCAACGTTCCTTGGCGGCACGCGAAGCGATATCGCGGGGGCAGAGATTACCGAATGCGGGATAGCGGCGTTCGAGATAGAAGTCGCGGTCTTCGTCGGGGATATCGGTCGGTTTCTTCTTGCCGGCACGGATAGCCTCGGCATCCTCTTTCTTCTTGGGCACCCAGATACGGCCGTCGTTACGGAGCGATTCGGACATAAGGGTGAGCTTGCTCTGCTCCTCTCCGTGAACGGGGATACAGGTGGGGTGGATCTGGGTAAATGCGAGGTTGGCGAGGTATGCACCCTTCTTGAATGCCTGCACGGCAGCCGAGCCGTTGCAGCTCATGGCGTTGGTGGAGAGGAAGAATGCGCGGCCGTAACCACCGGTAGCGAGAACAACCGCATGAGCGGCATAGCGTTCGATTTCGCCGGTGATGAGGTTGCGGACGATGATACCGCGGGCGCGGCCGTCGATGATGACGATGTCGAGCATCTCACGACGGTTGAAGGAACGGACGGTTCCCTTGTTGATCTGGCGGTTCAGGGAGCTGTAAGCACCGAGAAGGAGCTGCTGGCCGGTCTGACCCTTGGCATAGAAGGTACGGCTTACCTGAGCACCACCGAATGAACGGTTGGCGAGAAGACCGCCGTATTCGCGAGCGAAAGGCACACCCTGAGCGACGCACTGGTCAATGATATTATTCGATACTTCGGCAAGACGGTATACATTAGCTTCACGCGAACGGAAGTCACCGCCCTTGACGGTATCGTAGAAAAGACGGTAAACGGAGTCGCCGTCGTTCTGATAGTTCTTTGCAGCGTTGATACCACCCTGAGCGGCGATAGAGTGAGCGCGGCGGGGGCTGTCCTGGATGCAGAAGTTGTAAACGTTGAAGCCCATTTCACCGAGAGTGGAAGCAGCGGAAGCGCCAGCGAGGCCGGTGCCGACGACGATGATGTCGAGGTTACGCTTGTTGGCGGGGTTCACCAGACGCTGATGGGCTTTGTAGTTGGTCCACTTCTCAGCGATCGGACCTTCGGGAATCTTGGAGTCGATGGTATACTCCGGCAACTTCGACGATTCGATGTCGGCGAATTCATGCATGATGGGGGTTGAATCAATCATACCCTCAATGTTGAGTTTCTGTGCCATATCTGTGAGTGGAATTAATTTTGTGTGTTATTGTCGGCGGGAGCTGCTGCGGGCGCCTCGGCGGGAGCAGCAGGTTCGTCGGTGATATTAAGCTGCTGGCGGAGCATTTCCACAATCTGGATAGCTGTGCCGACAAACTGGTCGTTTTTAGCAGCGGGAAGGCTCTCGGCAGCTGCGGCGATGGGAGCGAGCTGATCGTAGAAAGCCTGACCCTGAGCCTGCATGAATTCATCCATGGAGGCAGCGTTGCCCATCATAGCTTTCTGACGGCATTCGTTGTAAG
Organism: uncultured Porphyromonadaceae bacterium; assembly: GCA_902471685.1. Lineage (GTDB taxonomy): Bacteria > Bacteroidota > Bacteroidia > Bacteroidales > Muribaculaceae > CAG-873. Next base: position 7,067 of record CABRLF010000068.1, on the reverse strand, counting down.
CGGTAACGAATTCCTTGACGGGCTGTTCGGCCTGCTTGGCGAGACCTTCGGCATACTGCTCGAGGAGGGCCTCGTTAGTGGTGTAGTAGTTCTGGTGAGCGCGGACAGTGAAGACGATAGCCTGAGCGATGAAGAGAAGGACTACGATAGAGGTCCACCAGCAGGCGATCTTCTTGAGACGGGGAAGCCATGTATTGTTATCCCAGCCTACAGTCTGGAACATTGACCAGAAACCGTGGTTCATATGGAACCAGAGAGCGATGAAGCCGATGATGTAGACAACGGGAGTCCACCAGCTCTGGAAGGCCATCTGAAGGAAGAGAGTGCCGTAAGCGGGATCTGCGGCAAGACCGTTGACTGTGGGATAAACCGAAAGATTGTGCGAGAGAAGCTCCTGAAGCTGCATTTTGCTCCAGAACTGAACCATGTGCACAACAAGGAAGGCAAGAATCACGATGCCGAGAACGAGCATGTTCTTCGAGCTCCACTCCACGCCGGGAGCGGCGCCGGCGATGGCGTAGCGGTCATTGCCGCGGGCACGACGGTTCTGAAGCGTCAGCCACACTGCATAAATAATATGGATGATGAACAGAAGCGCAAGACCGGCGGAAGCGATCAGTGCATACCAGTTGGCGCCGAGGAACTCGCACACGACATTGTATGCCGCGGGCCAGATCAGGGCTACTGCGTTCATCAGCACGTGAAATGTTACGAATAGGACTAAGCAGGCGCCGGTCAGAGCCATGACGAACTTACGTCCTATAGATGAGCATGTTAACCACATAAGATGAGTTTTTTGATTGATTTTATGAATTGTTTGTTTGTGCGAGGGGTATGGCCGTGCCGCGTAGACATGGTATTTTATTCTGCAAATTTAATTCTTTTTACGTTATCGGCAAAATATTCACGAAATTTTTCGTTAATTTGCATCCGCGTTTGAAAAGCGATGAAAGGAGTAAATTCCAGAAGGTGCCCGGGCAGGCAAAGGCCCGTTTTGCGGAAATAAAAACAATGGCTTCCAATAATTCAATAGACATGCTTCACGGGGCGCTCGGGCGCCCGATGATAATGTTCGCCCTGCCTCTTATAGCGAGCGGACTGCTCCAGCAGTCGTTCAATTCCGTCGACGTAGCGGTAGTGGGCCGATTTGCCGGAAGCGTCTCGCTTGCCGCCGTAGGCTCCAACGGCCCCGTCATAGGGCTGCTTATCAACATGTTCATTGGCATTTCCATAGGTGTGAACGTGGTGATCGCCAACTATATCGGTCAGCACAACGGACGGGCAGTGCGTGCTGCCATAGGAGCGTCGGCAATCCTGGCGCTTATAAGCGGAGCACTGATGCTCATCACCTCACAATGCATAGCTCGCCCCATACTGACTGCTCTCGACACACCGCCCGAGGCGCTTGATCTCGCTGTCGACTACCTGCGCATATTTTCTCTTGGTATGCCGCTGATGATAATCTACAATTTCGGCTCTGCCATACTGCGGAGCGTCGGCGACACACGGCGCCCGTTCTATATCCTTGTGGCGGCCGGATGCGTGAATGTGGTGCTGAATCTCGTCTTCGTCATCGGCTTCGGAATGGGAGTGAGCGGCGTGGCATGGGCCACGGTCATCTCGAACGGGGTGAGCGCCGCGATCATCATACGGCTCCTGATGCGCGAGCGCAGCGATGTACGGCTCGACATACGCTCAATCCGGCCCGAATGGCAGCAGATGCGCAAGATATGCTCGGTGGGCATCCCGGCCGGCATCCAGAGCACCGTATTCTCTATTTCAAATATATTCATTCTCTCGGCAATCAACAGTTTCGGAGCGGCGGCAGCAGCCGGCTCGGCGGCAGCCCTGAACTTCGAGATGTACTGTTACTTCGTAATCAATGCCTTCGGACAGACATGCGTGGCCTTCGCAAGCCAGAATTACGGAGCCGGCAATCTTGACCGCTGCCACCGGGTGCTCCGTATAAGTCTTATATACAGTTTCACGTCGTCGCTTATGCTGAACGTGCTGATAGCATGGCAGCGCGATTTCTTCAATCAGGCATTTACGTCCGACCCCGATGTACTCTTCTTCGCGGGCGAACGCGTGGCGACAGTACTTCTCTTCCAGTTCATCGCCTGCTATTACGAGATGGTCGGATCGTGGCTGCGCGGGGTAGGACACTCGATGGTGCCGGCACTGATAACCATCTTCGGCACATGCGTCTTCCGACTGATCTGGGTCTACTTCTTCCCCTCCGGCGCGACGTTCGCGCAGTTGCTGACCATCTACCCTCTCTCGTGGCTGCTTACCGATGCAATAATGTATGTCGCCTTCCGACGCATCAGCAGGCATCTCTGCGGCGTGAGAACTCAGAAAATTGCATTTTCCGCGTCATAAAAGAACGTCCGGACGGCCTCCGAAGACCCATAATCGCTATTTTTTCTGTTTTTTCGCCCGCTTATTTGAAGTTGTGGCAAAAAAAACGTATCTTTGTGCGCTTTTACGCAGAAAAATAATAAAACCTCTTATCATACAATGGCAACCTTAGAGAAAATCAGGAACAAGTCTGTGCTTCTATTCATTATTATCATAGCAGCACTTCTTGCATTCATTCTCGGCGACTTCCTAACCTCGGGCCGCACCTATTTCGATCACCCGACCACAGTGGCACAGGCCCGTGGCGTCACCGTTGAATACCAGGACTACCAGAACCGTCTGTCTCAGGCAGGCGAGCAGCTCCAGAATCAGGGCCGCGAAGTAAGCAACGACGCTCTCTCGCAGAACGTACTTCAGGGCATTCTTTCCGAAAAGCTCCTCGACAAGGAGTACGAACAGCTCGGAATTACAGTAACAGACAAAGAGCTTACCGAAGCTATGACGGGCGCGAATCCCCATCCGGCAGCCCAGCAGATGATCTACTACCTCGCTCAGCAGCTCCAGCTCCCGGAAGTATCGGGCGCCACGCTTTTCGACGCAATGCAGAACCCGGCCAAGTACGGCCTCCGTCCCGAAGTAAGCGCCGAGCTCCGCAACATCTGGGCACAGCAGGAAAAGAATGTAGAAGAGACCATGAAGAACCAGAAATTCATGAAGCTCATCAACGGCCTCTATACATATAATAAAATAGACGCAAAGAATTTCTACGATGACAACGCCACCACACGTACCATCAGCTACGTGAACAAAGACGTTGCCGGCATCGCAGACGGCGACATCGAATTCTCCGATGCCGACGTGAAAGCAATCTGGGAATCGGAAAAGGAATCCTACGCTCTTCCTGAGGAGACTCGCGAGATCAGCTATATCTACGTTTCCATCGAACCTTCGCAGGCCGACCGCGTCGCAGGCCAGCAGGAAGTTGAAAATGCCGTAGTAGCCCTCAACTCCACTCCCGGCACCGAAGGCGTTGCTTCGAACACACGTTTCGGAGTTCAGACCGAGCGTCTTCCCCTCTCAGCTGTTTCCGACCGCAACCTCAAGGATTTCCTCGCAGGCGCAGCAGTCGACTCCGCCGCTGTCATCAACCGCAACGGCGACACCTACACTCTTGCCAAGCTCCTTGACGTATCGACGGGCATCGATTCAATCAACGTATCCGTTCTTCAGGCAGCTCCATCCGTCAACCTCGACAGCATCGCAGCCACTCTCGGAGGCAACGCTTCCTTCGCAGCTCTCTCGGACGGCGCAACCATGCAGGGTCAGGACAGCATCTGGACTTCGCTCGAAATACAGGGCATGGATGCCAAAGTAAAGAACGCACTCGAAACGGCAGCCATCGGCAACGCATTCGCACTTACCGACTCTGTTCAGGGCCAGCCTGTAGGCGCCATCTACAAAGTCAACGCCCGCAAGCCTGCCGTACGCTTCTACAACGTTGCACTGATCGAATACACCATCGACCCCTCGCAGGAAACTCTCAACAACCTTTCCAGCGACCTCCGCACATACGTGAGCAACAACTCGTCGGCTGACGAATTCATCAAGAACGCAACAGATGCCGGCTACTCCATCCTTTCCGCTCAGGTAAACAACTCCTCCACAGGTATCGGTCAGGCCCGCGAAAGCCGCCGCTTCGTGAAGTGGGCCATGGATGCCAAGAAAGGTCAGGTATCACCCATGATGCAGGATGACCGCCAGAGCTACCTTATCGCAGTAGCAGTCAACGACATCTACGACGACTATCTCCCCTACACCAGCCCCGCGGTCAATCCCCGCCTCACCGCTCAGGCACTCAACGGCAAGAAAGCCGACAAGCTTATGGCAGACTATCAGGGCAAAGCTTCCGATCTGGCCGGTTATGCCAAGCTGATGGGTGTTGAGGTTGCAGAGGGCAACGTGAACATCACCACTCCTACCCTTCTGAACGTCGGCGTCGGCGAAAGCGCTCTTCAGGGTGCTATCGCAGCCGCAGCGAAAGGCCAGCTCGTAGGCCCGATCAAAGGCAACCGCGGCGTGATGGTATTCGAAGTGAAAGATATCAACTCCGACAACCGTCCGTTCAATGAAGCCGAATACGGCGAACGCTTCAACATGACCTTCGGCATGGGCCGTCAGGTTAATCCCCTCCGTCTCCTTCTCGGCGACGAAAAGATTGAAAACCGCTCGCTCAAATTCGTTCAGAGCGTAGGCGAATAAAAGATATTTCACATTCACACAAAAGGCTGTGCTGTAGATTTCTACGGCGCAGCCTTTTGTTTTAGACGTTTTAATTGAACTTTAGGGAGAGCGAATCCGTTTAAAAACTAAAACTTGATGATATGGAAATCAACTCATTATTGGATCTGAGCGGAAAAGTAGCTGTGGTAACCGGAGGCGGCGACGGCATCGGAGCAGGATGCGCCGTGGCTCTGGCTGCCGCCGGTGCATCGGTGGTCGTCAGCAACCGCACGGAGTCGAAAGCAGCCCATATAGCCGGCATTATCAACAGTGAAGGCGGTAAGGCCATTGCGGTCCGGTGCGACGTCTCCAACAAAGATGATCTTAAAAACCTGATTGACGAGGCCGTCAAAGCCTACGGCACAATAAATATTCTGGTAAATAATGCCGGACTCGGCGGTGGCGGCCGCGAGAATCCATATAACATAGACCGCGCTTACGTAGAGCGAATCTATGCGATAAACGTTTTCGCACCCTGGGAGCTTACTAAACTTGCCGCTCCCTATATGCAGAAATCCGGCTACGGACGGGTGGTGAACATAACGTCGATGAGTTCGGTCAACGCAGATCCCGGCATGGCGATCTACGGCTCCTCAAAAGCAGCTCTGAACCATATGATGGCGAATCTTGCGTATGACTACGGTCCTATGGGAATAAGAATAAACAATGTAGGACCCGGCGCGACAAGGACACACGCACTGTCGACAGTCCTGACACCAGAAATCGAAGCCCGTATGCTTGCACACACACCCATCAAACGACTTGGCGAAGTATCCGACATAGCGAACGCAGTCCTGTTTTTCGCATCTCCTATGTCGGACTGGGTGAACGGACAGACCCTGATGGTGAATGGCGGCGGCATCCAGACACTCGACTGACCGGTCAAGAGGATTTCGAATAGTTAATTTGACAGTTAATATAGATTAAAATATATTAACACTTCGAACAATTCAGAGAAAATATGTAACTTTGTAGCAAAATATTGCGCCCGATGTCTTAGACCTATTTTCTCTATTTACAAATTCCCAAGAATCTGAGCTAAGGCATATATGACAGAGGCAACGTCGTGATGACAGTCGCAATCAACGTCACGAAAACGGTGTGATAACCCATAAGTAAGTATGATATAATCTCTGACAAGCAGCTGCAAAAGCAGCTCACTTGAATCACAAATGCCTCTTGGCTTAGGTCCTTGCACGTTGGTGAAATGAGCAGGACTTTTTTTATGCCTCTATGTGAGAGATTACAGCACGGAACGCGGCATTCTCAAGATTTTTAACGGCCACATCAGGCCTCATAGCCTCGTCCACGGGCATACCCGCAGGCATTGCCTGGACAACAGCTGCGAAACCGGGCAATTCGGTTCCATCCTCCACACTTCCCCCTATGGCAATCACCGGAATGCTTTTTTCCGATGCTACCGCCAGCACTCCGGCCGGAGTCTTACCCATGAGTGTCTGCGAGTCGATACGCCCTTCTCCGGTGATGACCAGACGTGCGCCATCGATTGTCTGCCGGAAACCTACGGCATCGAGCACCATATCGACACCATGTTTAAGATCCGCATGCAGAAACCCCGCGAATGCACCTCCGAGACCGCCTGCCGCGCCCGCTCCAGGCAACTGCGAGACATCCTCATATCCCGATGAGATCATAGCCTCGGAGAAGGATCTCAGTCCGCTGTCGAGAACTTCCACGTCGGCTTCAGAAGCGCCTTTCTGTGGAGCGAAGACATAAGCGGCACCATCAGGACCGTATAAAGGATTGGAGACGTCGCATGCCGCCACGAAACTGGCCTCTGCAAGCTCAGGAATAACCGAACTGCCGTCTATCCGGACGATATGCTCAAGATCTTTACCACAAGGAACATTTATCACCTTCCCGGCGTTATCATAGAACCGGAACCCGAGAGCTGCAAGCATCCCAGCGCCCGCATCATTTGTGGCACTACCTCCGAGACCGACAATAAAGAGGCGCACACCGCGCTCCAGAGCGTCGCCAATCATCTCTCCGACGCCGAAAGACGTAGTGTCAAGTGGATTCCGTCTCTCTTGAGAGACAAGCGTCAGCCCGGCCGCTGCAGCGACTTCAATAACTGCTGTGTTTCCGTCGGGAGTAACTGCATAGAAAGCCTCCAGAGGCTCCTTCAGCGGGCCGTGTATCCGGCACGGAACTTCCGAAGCCCGGAGCGCTCCCGACAGCGCATTCATAGTCCCCTCGCCGCCGTCTCCGACAGGCACAGCAATTACCTCCGCATCAGGCAAAGCACGCCTGACACCGGCCGCGATCGCTCCGCAAGCTTGCACAGCGGTGAGCGAACCCTTGAACGAATCGGCGGCAACAACTATCTTTTCCATACGGCAAAGATAAGTAAAAAGGGATAAAAGAACCGCAATAATTCAAGCACCGCCGTAACACCGGAAGAT
>CABRLF010000067.1 GCA_902471685.1 uncultured Porphyromonadaceae bacterium | reverse complement strand
CATTCCTTTGGATTGATGACTTGATTTATGTTGTGGATGACATACACAGCCATGAGCCCGGGCAATTCGAATGGCTCTGGCATCCCGGCGGAAAAGCTGAGAAACGCGGATTCGATCTCAATATCACCAATGGAAATTCAGCCGTATCGATCCGGCCCATATACCCTCGTCCGCTCGCATACAGCAACTTCGTACACGATTACCCGGAAGACATGCGCTGGGAAATCCGTCAGGGCCCTACCGAAGATCTCAAAGGCACCGAAGAATACTACGCCTTTATTCTCCCCGGAAACACCGACCGTGTCAAAGGTCTTACTACAATTTTCATGAAAGATACTCCCGATCAGAAAGAAGTTCCGGTGATGGAGACACGCGAAGGCAAGGACTGGATCGGACTGCGTGTGACATTCAAAGGAAAAGTGACTGACCTCTACATTAACCAGCTCGCCGACGGAAGGCTTATGCATCTCAATTCATGGATCGAGGCCGACGGATGGACAACGGATGCATATATGTTCGCAGTCACCTATCCCGAAGGCGGGAATCCGGCTAATCCTTCTGAAGTATTCATCAACCACGGAAGCTCACTGCGCCGCGCCGGCGAAGTGTGGTTCTCTTCGCTGTCCAAGCTGAATGTGATTGCCACGACTGACGGAAAATTCCTTGACCTTACTGTCGGAGGACAACCAACAATCAATATGCGCTACCGCACATCGCTCCCGTCTGTATCATTGAACGGAACCCCGATGAAAACCCAACGCAAGAACGGACTGGTGAAAGTGAAAGCCGTCCTTGAATAAAAGAAAGAATCTCTTATATATACAGGATGGCATCCGGAATTTATAATCCATGCCATCCTGTCTTTTTTATAGAAAAGGCCATAGTCCCGATTGAGTGCCAACCGTCAATCATCCGTATTAATATCAAAAACGTATTTCATGATTATAAATAACCGATTATTATCCTTAATTACAGCCGGAGCACTTGTTTTTTGTGCTGCCGCTCAATCCGTATATCCAGGACAACATACTGGCAAAATCAAGTCTGCCCCACAAGCTCATTATCCCGCCGAGACTTTCGACCTGAAAGAAATCCGTCTCCTTCCGGGACGTTTTCACGACAACTTAAGCCGCGATTCAACGTGGATGGCCAATATCAGCATCGAACGCCTCACCCATAGCTTCAAGAACAATGCCGGGGTTTTCGCAGGCCGAGAAGGAGGATATGAGAGTCTGAAAAAATACGGCGGATGGGAATCGCTCGACTGCGACCTGCGCGGTCACACCACCGGACATCTCATGTCGGCCTACGGGCTTATGTTTGCTGCTACCGGCGACAGTCTTTTTAAAGCCAAAGGCGACAGTATCGTCAACGACCTCGCAACGGTTCAGGCAGCTCTCGGCAACGGATATTTGAGCGCTTTCCCTGAAGAACTAATCAACCGCAATCTGCGCGGGCAGTCGGTATGGGCACCATGGTATACCCTGCACAAAATAATGTCAGGACTCATCGATCAATATCTGCTCGCCGGGAATGAAAAAGCGCTCGACGTAGCAGTCCGAATGGGAGACTGGGCTTATGGCAAACTTAATTCTCTCCCCGAAGAGACACGTGCCCTGATGCTCCGCAATGAGTTCGGCGGCATGAACGAGGCCTTCTACAATCTTTATGCCGTAACAGGAGATGAACGGTATCGCCAACTCGCAGAATTCTTCTACCATAATGCGGTTCTCGATCCGCTCAAGAACAACGACTACGATTTCCAAACCAAACATACAAATACCTTTATTCCCAAACTCATAGGCGAATGCAGGAATTATGAACTGACCGGCGATACAGAAGGCCGGAAAATCGCCGAAGGATTCTGGGACGCAGTCACAGACCATCACTCTTTTGTCACCGGCTCATGCTCCCAGAAAGAACACTTCTTCCCGATCGACAAGTTCTCGCACTACATCAACGGCTATACCGGCGAAAGCTGCTGCTCGTACAACATGCTGAAACTCTCCCGTCATCTCTTCTGCTGGAATCCGTCGGCGAAAATCGCCGATTACTATGAGCGGACTCTGCTCAACCACATTCTCGGGCAGCAGGACCCGGCAACCGGAATGGTCTGCTATTTTCTTCCTTTGCAGAGCGGCAGCTATAAACTGTACAGCACTCCCGAGCAATCGTTCTGGTGCTGTGTAGGCAGCGGATTCGAAAGCCATGCCAAATATGCCGAAAGCATCTATTTCAAAGGAAATAACGAGCTGTTCGTCAATCTCTTTATTCCTTCCGTCCTGGATTCTCCGGAGACAGGCATTGCTTTGCGTCAGGAAACAGACTTCCCCTATTCCGACCGTGTCCGCTTTCAGATCGAAAAGGCACCGGCAGCGAAGATGAAAATATCACTTCGTCATCCCGCATGGTGCGACCGTCCGGTAGTACGGGTTAACGGAAAAAGAATTGCCATGAAAAGCGCACCCTCATCGTACATGACCATCGATCGCCGGTGGAAACCGGGCGACGTAATCGAGGTGCAGTATCCCATGACTCTTCATGCCGAGGCAACGCCCGATAATCCGAACAAAGCTGCAATTCTATATGGCCCTGTAGTCCTCGCAGCATCAGCCGGAACAGAAGGTGTCGAATCATTCGATTCCAATCCAAATGTAAGAAACGATTATTATACCCTCGACTACCGTATTCCGGACAGCCTGAACGATACTCTTGACATCGACATTGCGAATCCAGCGGCAAAGATTAAACCTGCAGGAGAACCTCTGACCTTCACAACTCCGGAAGGCCATACTCTAAAGCCTTTCTTCGATACACACCGCACTCGCCATATTGTATACTGGAATATCGGCAAATCCGACAAGTAAATTCAATTCACAATGAAACGGATACTGTCCATCATCACATTACTCGCTATCGCTCTTCCACTATTCGCCGCTTCATACGGCCATAAGGCGGAGTTCGACTGCAGCATCGGAAGTGAAGGAACGCGCACATGGCTGCGGCTTCCGAAGAAAGAGAAGACTGTCAAAGCCATCCTTATGGCTCATCAGAACATGACGGAGGAAGTACTCTTCCGCAGCCCATATTTCACCTCGAAAATGGATTCTCTCGGCGTTGCCATGGCCTTTGTCCAGCAGGGGTCGCAGAACTGGGATGTGAAATCCGGCTGTCAGGAACGTTTCGAACAGATGTTAGACTCACTGGCTGCCATATCCGGTCATCCGGAAATCAAGACAGCAAGGATTATACCTTTCGGACACTCCGCGCAGGCTACATACCCATGGAACTTCACCGCATGGAATCCCGACCGCACTCTCTGCATAATCTCATTTCACGGAGACGCGCCTCGCACAAACCTCTGCGGATATGGCCGCGAAAACATTGAATGGGGCCGTACACGCAATATAGACCGGATTCCGGGACTTATGATTGAGGGCGAATACGAGTGGTGGGAGGCGCGTGTACGGCCTGCGCTCGCTTTCCAGATGATGTATCCCGACAGCCGGATCTCGTTTCTCTGCGATGCAGGACGCGGACACTTCGACCTGTGCGAAGCCACTCAGTACTACATAGCTAAATTCATCGAGAAGGCACTGGCCGACCCGCGTCCCGAAGGCGGTGTCTATTATTCGCGGTGGAGTGAGGACGGCACCGAATCGGACAACCATTATGACAAATTCTGGTATCAGGATCAGGAGATGGCCGACCTCACCAAGGTACGGTATGAAGAATCGAGAGACAAGAAGATGCAATATGTATCTGCCAAACTGAACGGTAAGCTCATACACTACAACAAGGATAAACACATAAAGCTCAACGCATTATTCGCCGGAGAGGAATTCACTCTCGAACCTGTTTTCACCGATGAAACCCGCATGAATGAGACTGACGCCCATGCAGCAGTGAAGCCGCGCGTCGTACTCATTTCCGGGCCTGCGATACAAACCGACGAATACACTTTCAAAATCGACCCCGATTATTTCGGCAAAGATCCCAAACGCCTCTGGAGCGGCATCACAGTCTGCATCGAAGCCGACGGTGACAATACCTATAAATCAACAGTACAAGAACTTAATTTACAAAAAAGATAAACGATGAAATATCCAGCTATCATATTGTCACTCATCGTCGCTGCACCGGCGTTTGCCCAACAGCTCAATCTGACATCCCCCGACGGTCGAAACACAATATCATTTTCCAAAAATGGCAAAGAACTCCGCTACTCCGTCCTTTCCGACGGCAAACCGGTGATTCTTGACTCACGTGCCGGTCTGGAGATGGACAATGAAATATGGGAAAAGGCTCTCGGCAAACGCACACTCGCCCAACCCGACAGCTGGATGGAACTGCTTACGGTCGATTCCGTATCCTACGCTTCTCCCGTAGACACAACTTGGAAGCCGCTCATCGGCGAACGTTCCGTAATTCCCGACCGCTACAATCAGGCAATCCTGCACATGAGCCGCCATGACGAAAGTAAGTACCGACTCGACGTGCAGGTCCGCGCATACGACGAAGGTGTCGCCTTCCGCTATTTTCTCCCCGAGCATCCCGACGCCATTTTTCACAAAGTAGTCGGTGATCTTACAGACTATGCCTTTCCTCAGGGAACTATGGCATGGAGTGAACAATGGGCACAGGCTCCGTTTGTATATTCCGATGTTGACAGCATATCAACCGTAGTTGAGCGTCCGCTGACTCTACTGCTCCCTTCGGGCAAATGGGCCGCACTGCTCGATGCCGATGTCGATGACTGGTGTCTGACCAAATTCCGTCGTCGCCCCGGACTCAATTCCACTCTTGAATCGGTGATGTACTCGCCGGTCGATGTCGTGACATATTGCGCCGCTCCATGGAAATTAATAATGCTTGCCGATACTCCCGGAGAACTCATCGAACACAATTATATGGTAGACAACCTGAATCCGGCTCCGGAAGAAGGCAGAGACTTTTCGTGGGTAAAACCAGGCAAAATCATGCGTTGCACCAAGCTCACCACCGAAGCAGCTATCGAAAATATCGACTTCTGTGCCGCGCACAATATCCCGTATATGCTTTATGACTGGAAATGGTACGAGCCCTGCACGAGCCACGACGGCGACGCAACAAAGGTGATTCCTGCAATCGACATGGCTAAAGTTGTCAGCTATGGCAAAGAGAAAGGCGTCGGAATCTGGCTCTATGTTAACCAGCACGCACTTGCCAAGCAGATGGACGAACTCTTCCCTCTGCTCAGCAAATGGGGCGTGGCCGGTGTAAAATCCGGATTCGTACAGTATGCATCGCACCGTTGGGCGACATGGCTTCACGACATGGTCCGCAAAGCCGCCGACAACGGTCTTCTGATGAATATTCACGATGAATTCCGTCCGTCCGGATTCTCGAGGACATATCCCAATCTGCTCACTCAGGAAGGAATCCACGGCAATGAGGAATGGCCCGACGGCAAACATAACGTTACTCTGCCATTTACCCGTATGCTCTGTGGTGCAGCCGATTATACCATATGCTACTTCGACAAGCGTCTGAAGAACACCCACGCGCATCAGCTCGCCGCCTCTCTGGTTTACTACTCTCCGCTGATGACTATCCTGTGGTACGACACTCCCGACCGCTACCACGGCGAGCCAGAAATCAAATGGTTCGAAGACCTCGAGACTACTTTCGACGAAAGCCGTGTTCTCAGCGGATATCCCGGACGCAACACCACCATGGCGCGCCGCAAGGGCGACATTTGGTGGGTCGGTGCTATGACCGACAACAACGGTCATCATGAAGAAATCGATCTTTCTTTCCTTACTCCGGGCAAAAAATATATTGCCGAAATCTATACCGACGGAGGAGATAAAGTTAAGACAGCCACACATGTGGCTACAGAAACACGAAAAGTGAATTCGAAGAGCAAACTGTCATTCGATATCATGCCCAAGGGCGGTGTGGCAATACGCATCATTCCCGATTGAGTGTAGGGAGTGTTTCCGCCGTATATAGAATGTAAAGTCAAACGAAAATGAAAAGATCAATAATATTTTTCCTGCTCGGTTTACCGGCTCTGATGGCATCGGCTCTCGAAGCGCAGTATGTCTCGAATCCGTCGAACCTGACCGGAACAACATACGTGAATCCCATCATTCATGCCGACTATTCCGACCCTGACGCAGTCGCGTCGCCCGACGGAAAGACGTTTTATATGACGGCATCGAGCTTCCAGTCCGCACCCGGGCTGCCGATTCTCAAGTCGACCGACCTTGTCAACTGGGCTATAGTGAACTACGCTCTTCCTGATGTGCCCCCTGTCGATTTCTATGCCGTAGCTCCTCAGCACGGCAAAGGCGTATGGGCTCCCTGCATCCGCTATCACGACGGGTATTACTTCATCTTCTGGGGTGATCCTGATTTCGGCATCTATATGGTTAAAACAACTGATCCCGAAGGCGAATGGAGCGAACCTGTTCTTGTCAAGAGCGGCAAAGGTCTCATCGACCCTACTCCACTCTGGGATAACGACGGCAAAGCTTACCTTGCAAATGCATGGGCTGCTTCGCGAACAGGCTTCAACAGCGTAATCACCCTCTCGGAAATGAAACCGGACGGCACCGCCGTAATCGGAAATCCCAGAATCATCTATGATGGCAACGACGGCGTGAATCACACCGTCGAAGGGCCTAAACTCTACCGCCTCGGCGACTACTATTATATCTTTGCCCCGGCAGGCGGAGTTGAAACGGGCTGGCAACTCGTGATGCGCAGCAAGACTATTAACGGCCCTTACGAATCCAAAATCGTCATGGCCCAGGGCAAGTCGGACATCAACGGCCCGCATCAGGGCGCATGGATAACAAATGAAGCCGGTGAAGACTGGTTCATCCACTTCCAGGACAAAGGCGCCTACGGGCGCATCATCCATCTCAATCCTATGATATGGCGCAACGACTGGCCGGTGATCGGCAACGATACCGACGGTGACGGATGCGGCGATGCCGTGCGCAAATGGAAGAAACCGGCATCCTCGCAGACTGCAGTTGCAGCACTGCCCCTTGCACACTCGACAAATCCGGAAGCGCTCTATCAATGGCACGCAAATTATAATGACATGTTCGGTTTTTCAATGCCCGAAGCCTTGAAAAGAATATACGGTCACAAGATGGAGCGCGACACCATAAACCTTTGGGATGTGCCGAATCTATGGCTTCAGAAATTCCCTGCCGAAGAATTCACCGTCACCGCTGCCGTCCGCATCTCAGCCAAATCGACTTCCGAAGGCGTGTCTTCCGGCATAGTGGTCATGGGTCGCGATTATGCCCGTCTCGGCCTCACGAAAAAAGGCGACGATTTCATAATATCATTTGCAGAGAATTACGGAGCGGACCAAAACGGAACAGAGAAAGTCCGCGACATCGCCACAATCAAACCCACCAGGATCTATTCCGCGGGACTGTATCCGAATCTCGAATGCGATATCTGGTTCCGACTGACTGTCACTGAAGGCGGCAAATGCATTATGAGCTACAGCCTTGACGGCAAAAAATACACACGTGCAGGCCAGTTCACAGCCCGTGTAGGCAAATGGATAGGCGCCAAGACCGGGTTCTACAGCATCACACCGGCCGGAGTATCCGAGCGGGGCTGGATCGACATCATATCCTCAGACCTTGAATTGAATTAATATAAAGAATAACCATAAATTTAAACAGATGAGACTCTACGGACTATTAGCCGGAGCCGCACTGCTGGCATCTTGCGCCGGGCAGATGGTTACCGCGTTCAACTCCGATGAAGCAATAGAATACTGCTGCAAACAGACATCCAGATCACTGAAAGAACTGACTGCCGACAGTACTGATTATAATATTATGCCACGAAACATTCCTGCCGGCGGCGACAGCTGGACCTGCCGCCGGAACAGCCCCGAGGAATGGTGCAACGGTTTCTGGCCCGGTATACTGTGGTATGCATACGAGGCTACTGGCAACGATTCTATACGCCGGTATGCAGAAAATTATACGGAATCCCTCGAATTCCTCTCTCAGCGTCCGGCATTCGATCATGATCTTGGATTCCTCGTCTTCTGCAGTTACGGAAACGGTTACCGCCTCACTCATAACCAAAAATACAAGGATGTGATTCTCGCGACAGCCGACTCGCTCGCGACTCTATATAACCCCAATGTAGGCACTATCCTTTCATGGCCCCGCAACGTAGAGATACTTGGCGGCCACAACACCATCATGGACAACATGATCAATCTGGAGATGCTCTTCTGGGCAGCAAAGAACGGAGGCGACCACCGGCTCTACGATATTGCAGTGAAGCATGCCGAAACCACCATGGAGCATCACTTCCGTCCCGACTACACCTGCTACCATGTAGCTGTCTACGACCCCGAGACAGGCGCGTTCATCAAAGGAATGACACATCAGGGCTATTCCGATTCGTCGATGTGGGCGCGTGGCCAGTCGTGGGCTATCTACGGCTATACAATGGTTTACCGTGAGACCCGCGATCCTAGATTCCTCGACTTCGCATGCGACGTGACCGACATCTATCTCAACCGTCTGCCCGAGGACTATGTACCCTACTGGGACTTCGACGATCCCTCGATTCCTGACGCACCCCGCGATGCCTCCGCAGCCTGTGTTGTCGCATCGGCGCTTCTTGAGCTACAGGGATACTGCACAGGCGAACGCCAGACAAAATATCGCAACGCCGCCGAAAAGATGCTCACATCGCTCAGCTCGGACAACTACCGTTCCGGCGAAAAACGTCCGTCGTTCCTTGACCACTCCACCGGCCACAAACCTGCCGGCTCTGAGATCGATGCTTCGATTATTTATGCCGACTATTACTATCTCGAGGCCCTGTTGCGCCTCAAGAAACTCGGCATGAATCATGACCCTCTTTCTGCCTCCTCAGCAAGCTCATTCCCGGAACTATAGCTGAAGACAGCGCCGCTATCCGCTCTATCAAACGCGAATACGCTCGTTTGTCCGGCACTTCCGATGCCTCACTCCAGCCTTACGATATATTCAAGATTGCAGAAGGCGAGAAAGAAGGCAATGCGGATGCAGCCCGCGAGGCTTTCGCTCTCTTCGGTCGTGAAGCCGGCAATGCTATGGCTATTGCCGTATCGCTCACCGATTCACTCATTGTCATCGGCGGCGGCCTGACCGGAGCAGCGAAGTATATCGTGCCCTCACTGCTGGACGAGATGCGCTCTACCCTCAAAACTATCGACGGACAGGACGTCCCCCGAGTACAGATGCGGGTATTCAATCTCGACGACGAGCTCGAATTTGCAAAATTCGTAGTCGGAGACTCGCGTCCGCTGAAAATATACGGAAGCGATGAAGTAGTGACTTACAACCCGATGAAACGTACAGGTATCGCCATGTCGAAACTCGGAGCATCGAAAGCCATCTCGATCGGAGCCTACACATTCGCCCTATCAGCCATCGACGCTGAATAAACCGACAGACAATCATTCTGATAAAGAGGATGGATCCGATATGAAACGGAACCATCCTCTTATCATTTTATGTCGGATTTCACAGCTCACACTGCCTTAATTTTTGAAGTATACCGATTTTTCTTTATTTTTGCATTCACTTGCATACTAAAAGCAAAAATATGGCACAATACAATATAGCAGTAGCCGGAACCGGTTATGTAGGGCTCAGCATCGCAACGCTTCTGGCCCAGCACAACCATGTAACGGCTGTGGACCTGATCCATGAAAAGGTCGAGATGCTCAACCGGCGCCAGTCGCCTGTTCAGGATGAGTATATCGAAAAATATCTGACTGAAAAAGACCTCGACCTCACTGCCACCCTCGACGGCTCCGCCGCATACCGAAACGCAGATTTCGTTGTTATCGCCACGCCGACAAACTATGACCCGGTCAAGAACTATTTCGACACACACAGCATCGAAGATGTCATTGACCTCGTTCTCACGGTCAATCCCGAAGCCATAATGGTGATAAAATCCACCATTCCTGTAGGTTACTGCCGCTCGTTGTATATGAGATATGCTGCCGCAGGAGTGCGGCATTTCAACCTCCTTTTCTTCCCCGAATTTCTTCGCGAAAGCAAGGCTCTATACGACAACCTATACCCCTCACGCATCATCGCCGGAGTCCCAAAGACTATCGACAAGCCAGAATTCTGCGCCGAAAACGAAGCTATTCTCGCCGTAACAGATCTTACTCATCTCGAGGAAGCAGCACACACTTTCGCGGGACTCCTTCAGCAAGGTGCGATAAAGGACGATATTCCGACACTCTACATGGGCATCAAAGAAGCTGAAGCGGTGAAGCTCTTTGCCAACACGTATCTTGCCCTCCGTGTGAGCTACTTCAACGAGCTTGACACCTATGCCGAAGTCAAAGGCCTCGACAGCCGCTCGATAATCGAAGGTATCGGCCTTGATCCGCGAATCGGGACACACTACAACAATCCCTCTTTCGGATATGGCGGCTACTGTCTGCCCAAAGACTCCAAGCAACTCCTTGCCAACTATGCCGATGTGCCGCAGAATATGATGTCGGCGATTGTCGAAAGTAACCGTACACGCAAAGACTTCATTGCCGACCAGGTGCTACGGAAAGCCGGATATTACGACTACTACTCCGCCAACACCTACGGTAAAGCGGCCGAGGCCGAGTGCATTATCGGCGTTTACCGGCTGACGATGAAGAGCAACAGCGACAACTTCCGCCAGAGCAGCATTCAGGGCGTGATGAAGCGCATCAAGGCAAAAGGAGCTAAAGTGATAATCTATGAACCCACGCTTGAGGACGGCACTACTTTCTTCGGTAGCGAAATTGTGAATGACCTCGACAGATTCAAGAGTCTCTGCCATGCGATAATCGCAAACCGCTACGATCCGGTTCTTGACGACGTGGCCGACAAGATCTATACACGCGATCTTTTCCGGAGAGACTAAACGATTGATCCAACCTCAGAAATGAAAAAGATAATGCTTGTTTTCGGGACTAGACCCGAGGCTATCAAAATGGCTCCGTTGGTTATGGAGTTCAGAAAACACCCCGACGAATTCGATACCATTGTCTGCGTCACCGGGCAGCACCGTCAGATGCTTGATCAGGTATTGGAAATATTCGGCATCAAACCCGATTATGACCTTGATATAATGAAACCGGGACAAGATCTCTATGACATAACTGCCGGGGTTCTGACCGGTATGCGCGATGTACTGAAAGAGACTCAGCCCGACCTCGTTCTTGTCCACGGCGACACGACTACATCTACATCCACCGCTCTCGCTGCCTTCTATCAGCAGATTCCTGTCGGGCATGTGGAGGCCGGACTACGTACCCACAACATCTATTCGCCATGGCCGGAGGAAATCAACAGACAGATTACATCGCGCATAGCAACCTACGATTTCGCCCCGACACCGCTCAGCCGAAACAATCTTCTCGGCGAAGGCGTGGCTGATGACAAAATCACAATTACCGGAAATACGGTCATTGACGCGCTCTACAGCGTTGTCGCTAAAATCAAGAACGACAAGGCGCTCAGCTACAGAATCGAACGCGAGCTCAATGAGGCCGGATATCCTGTCGCCAGGCTGACCGATGGCAAGAAGCTCGTACTGATCACAGGACACCGCCGTGAAAACTTCGGCGACGGGTTTATATCAATCTGCCAAGCAATAAGAACTCTTGCCGAAAAATACCCGGATGTCGACTTTGTCTATCCCATGCACCTCAACCCGAATGTCCGCAAACCTATCCGCGAGATATTCGGAGAGAATGCTTCAGGACTGTCCAACATGTTCTTCATCGAACCGCTGGAATATCTCTCGTTCATCTATCTGATGGAGAAATCCCATATCGTACTGACCGACAGCGGCGGCATTCAGGAAGAAGCCCCGGGACTCGGCAAACCTGTACTTGTGATGCGAGATACGACTGAACGCCCCGAAGCTCTCCAAGCCGGCACGGTGCGTCTTGTAGGGACCGACTATGACAAGATTACGTGTGGAGTATCAGAGCTGCTTGACGATGAATCCAGCTACACGGCGATGTCGAGGGCAGTCAATCCTTATGGCGACGGCAAAGCCTGCGAAAGAATTATAGAATTTATCATCAACAGACTATGACGCTACATATATTCTGTTTTTCACCCACCGGAACAACATTAAAAATAAGTCGTGAAATAGCCGCAGGAATGGGCATGGATTTCGAGATGCACGATCTCACACATGATGCGGCGCGCGATATTGTCATACCTCCAGGAGATTTCGCTATCATATCCGCGCCCGTCTATGGCGGAAAGACTGCTCCGATAGCCAAAACTCGGATGGGCGCGATAAAGGGCAATAATACTCCCTGTGCGGTGGTAGCCGTCTATGGCAACCGTTCTTTCGAGAACGCAGTCGAGGATTTGGCCGGATTTGCAAAATCTGCCGGTTTCAGACCGATTGCTGGCGCTGCATTCATCGGTGAGCATTCTTATTCAACTCATTCTACGCCGATTGCACAAGGGCGCCCTGACCGGGATGATCTTGATTATGCACGCTCATTCGGCAAATCGATCGCCGACAAAATATGCCGCGATGATTTTTCCGAACCTGATGTCGCTGAGCTGAAGCCTGAAAAGGATCCGGAAACTGCACTGAAAAATTTCAGAGAATTTGTCATGCAGTATCAGCAGACTCAGAAAGAGAATCCCAAAAAGATATTGCCGGAAACCGATGCCACCCGTTGCGTTAGGTGCGGCGTTTGCGCGGACGTATGCCCTACCCATGCCATAGCAGAGGATTATATATCTGTAGATCCCGGAAAATGTATCAAATGCTGTGCGTGTGTAAAAAGCTGTCCGGAGAATGCACGCACATTAGCCTCTCCTTTCGCACCCGTACTTTCGGCCAATTTCAACACTCGCAAGTCTCCTCGCTGGATTATATAGAATCGGATAGCTTCCCGACTGCAGCAACGGCTTCGGAGAATGCCCTTTCAGGCTGGAGCCATATTATATCAGGATCGCGTTTAAGCCATGTGAGCTGTTTCTTTGCGTAGACGCGAGTATTCTTACCGATTCGCGCTACAGCAGTGGCGTAATCCATCTCTCCGGCGAAATACGCGGCCATCTCCTTATAGCCGACAGTATTGAGCGAATTATAATTTCCTTTCGCAAAGGCTCTGCGGGCTTCATCTTCGAGGCCTGCAGCCATCATGGCATCTACTCGGGAGTTGATTCGGGCAAAGAGTTCTTCACGCGGACGCTCTATAGCAAATCTGACAGTCTTGAAATCCCTTTTCCGAACGGCTCCGGTGCGGAGTGATGAATAAGGCACACCCGCTTCGAGGCAAATCTCGAGGGCATGGACTACCCTTCGCGTATTCGCGCGGTCAACTTCCAAAAAATATACAGGATCCAGAATCTGCAACTGAGCCAACACTCCTTCAAGATCGGAAGAGCGTCGTGTAG
>CABRLF010000066.1 GCA_902471685.1 uncultured Porphyromonadaceae bacterium | reverse complement strand
CTGATTTTTCATCAAAGATACATTGTTCTCATCTTTTCTGCAAATCATTTAAAAATAATTAATAAGAAATGCAGAAAAGCAGTAAATTTCTCAGTCATTCATACTGCCATCTGTATATATAGCATAGCCATAACTCCGGCAACCAGAGCAAAAGTGGCATGCTTTTCAAAACCGTGGGCATGAGTCTCGGGAATCATCTCATCACTGATCACATAAAGCATTGCGCCTCCGGCGAGCGCAGTCATACCCGGGAGTAGAGAAGATGATATGTCGCCCAACGCATATCCCACTATCACCCCGGCAACTTCAAGAAGAGCGACTGCGAGCGATACGCCGATCACACGCCAATACCCTACTCCGATCATAATCAGAGGAGTGACCACAACCATACCTTCGGGGATATTCTGTATCGCTATCGTGATTGCCACGGTATACGCATTAGCCACATCGCTTCCGTCGAAAACAATGCCGGCAGCGAGGCCTTCGGGAAACTTATGTAGGGCTATAGCAAGCACAAACAGAAGCACACGGTTGATCGACTTATTCATCCCGGAGTGCAATTCTTCCCGCTCTCCGGTTCCGAGTCCGGCGACGTGGTGAAGATGAGGAACAACCCTGTCGAGAGCCGCGATAAGAGCCACGCCGAGGATAACGCCGACCACCGGCTGCCACCATCCCTGAAGCCCGGACATTTCCACAGCAGGAACAATAAGGCACACTATTGAGGCAGAGAGCATCATTCCGGCACAGAACCCGAGAAATACATCATTCCATTTATGGGGAATACGACGCACAATCATTCCGGCTGTCGATCCGATGAGAGACGCGAGGCCCAAACCGAAAGCGCATATGAGCAGCTGACTGAACATTTCTTTTCTACTAAAATTATAATAAGGCAATCACAAAGATAATGAAATATTATCTAAAGATTCACTTTATTTCCTTGGAATTTTTCACAATAAGACTATAAATCAGACGTTATATAAATAATCAACCCGTCTGCATAACTGATGAATTCATCCTTACTGCCAATATGAAAAAGACACTCTTGACGCTGGTCCTGCTAATCGCATCCACATTATGCCTTTCCGCACATAAAATCGATACGCTCGAGATACAAGGGTCTGAAGGCAAACTGTACGCAGAACTCGAACGCCCCGCCACCATCTCCAGCACAAAGCAGCCGCTTGTTATCCTGTGCCACGGCTTCATGGGAAATTGTGATTCCCCTCTTCTTAAAGAAATAGCTAAAGGCCTCTATAACTACGGCATAGCTTCGCTGAGATTCGACTTCAACGGTCACGGCAAGAGCGAGGGCGAATTTCAGAACATGACAGTTCCGAACGAAATAGAAGACCTCAAGGATGTGATAGAATGGGCTCGCCGACAGCCGTGGGTGGGCAGCATCTCGCTGCTCGGACATTCCCAGGGAGGCGTCGTTGCAAGTATGACTGCCGGAGAACTCGGATCCGACGCCATACGCAGTCTCGTGCTACTGGCTCCCGCAGCGGTTCTGAGAGACGATGCGCTGAGAGGCAACACAATGGGAGCCATGTATGATCCCTGGAATATGGCCGCCGAATACGTGCAGCTTCCTTTCGGAGGAGTAAAATTGGGACGCAAATATATTGAATCAGCAATTTCTCTCCCGATATACGAGACAGCACTTAAATACGAAGGACCTGCATTGGTTATACACGGCACTCACGACCGCGTAGTGCCATATACCTACGGCGAGCGATACAATCAAGGATATAAAAACAGTACTATCCGCCTGATCGACGGCGATGACCACGGTTTCTCCCGCTCAACTCCTGAAACCGCCGCCTATGCAGCCGAATGGCTCAGAGGGCAGATTGATCAAAACAGAAAATAAAGCGCCTTGCAGCCAGCCTTATAACGAAAGATGGAGGATGGGGTACGGGCGGCCGGCTTCATCAGTCTCATCTCTTGATATCATACGGAATCCTTTGGCTTTGTAGAAATACAAAGCCGAGGGATTCTGTTCGTTTACATCTACTTTCGTCACACCCTTCTGTTTTGCAAATTCAATAAGTGCAGATCCGTAGCCCTGACCGCGACGGTCGCTGTCTATAAATAGCATTTCTATTGTAGTCGGACTCAAACCGAGGAATCCGACATACATACCACTGTCGACGATAGCGCTTCGGGTACATGGACCGTTAAGGACGACGATGGATAATCGTCAAACTTGATCCCTCGAAGACGATTGTCAATGTCGATACTGCTTCCCTGACCCTCAGGTATGCAAAACTTACAGATGCACCTGTTGATTCTCTTAACACAATCAAGGAACGTGTTGCAGCCAATATCCCGGAAGCTATCAAACCCATGCTCGTCGGAAAAGTACAGAAAATGCGAAAGTTTGATGATTTAAAAATCACGGGCAACACCATGTCTCTGGAATCCGGGCATAACAAAATGACGTTCACGAAGCAATAACAGGGTATTCTACCTTCATACGAAAATACAGAGGCCGTGCCAAAATTAACTGCACCCCAAAAGTTTTATATCTAACTTTTGGGATGCAGTTCAATTATGACGCAGCCTATGTTCGCTATAATATCTCAGATTATTTGATGAGATACTGGGACGAGATGGAGCGGTTGCTGTGGACGCGGCTGATGGTGTCGGCGAAAAGACGTGCAACCGAAAGGATGGTCACCTTGGGGCAATCTTTGGTATAAGGAATCGAATTGGTGAAAATCATCTCGGTGAGACCGCTGTTGGTGACACGCTCGGTGGCGGGATCACTCATGATAGCGTGTGATGCGAGGGCACGGACCGACTTGGCACCATTGGCGAGCATAAGATCGGCAGCCTTTGTGATGGTTCCGGCAGTGTCGACCATGTCGTCGACGAGGATCACATTCTTGTCTTTCACATCGCCGATCACGGTCATGTTGGCAACGACATTAGCTTTCGCACGCTGCTTATGGCAGAGCACCAGAGGCACATCAAGGTACTTGGAGTAGCTGTTGGCGCGCTTTGCACCGCCCACGTCGGGAGTAGCGATGACGAGGTTCTCGAGATTGAGGCTCTGGATGTATGGGATAAACACCGACGAAGCGTAGAGGTGATCGAGAGGCACATTGAAGAAGCCCTGGATCTGATCGGCGTGGAGATCCATGGTGATCACACGGTCGACACCGGCAGCGGTGAGCATATCCGACACGAGCTTGGCGGCAATCGAAACGCGGGGTTTGTCCTTGCGGTCCTGACGGGCCCAGCCGAAATAAGGCATTACGGCTACCACTGTTCTGGCCGAAGCACGCTTGGCGGCATCAATCATGAGCAGGAGCTCCATAAGGTTATCGCAGTTCGGGAAAGTACTCTGCACGAGATAGACTTCGCATCCGCGCACAGATTCCTCAAATGAGACTTCGAATTCGCCGTCGGCGAAATGCTCGATTTTCATCGACCCGAGGGGTACACCGAGTTCTTTGCAAATTTCCTCGGCCATATATCGCGACTTAGTGCCGGAGAAAATCTTGAAAGGGGGAAGGGATGAATCCATTGAAAGTATAGTTTTTTGGATTGGTTTTTCAGTTGCTTTGTTCAGTATTATTTCTTTTTGGCCGTGCGTCGGCGAACGGCGGGAGTTCCGGCCGCCTTTTTCTCTGCTACGGCTTTCATAGGACGCAGCGGCTCGATACGGCTGCGGTTCAGTTTCCAGATAACAGCACCGTGAGCCGGTACCGTCGCATTGAACGTGACGGAAGAAGCGAAGATTTTCGCTTCCTTCTTGCCTGAGAGCAGTTCGACGGCGTTGCGGTCGATGCCCTCGGGGATGTCGAGAGTGGTGAATGCGTGGTGGGGGACCACAGCGGCGATATCGGAATCTGTATCACCGAAGTTCACCAGTATCATCAGGATATCATCGCCATGGCTGCGGATAAAGACAAAATGGCGGTGTGGATTGAGTGTGGGATTGTCGTAGTTGACATACATCAGGTCGAAGAACGCGCCTTCGGTGATGGCTGGCTCCCACGATGCTATATGAAGAATCTGACAGTACTTGTTGCGGAGGCGGTTGGTTTCGGGCGAAAGCTTTCCTTTGCAGTCGCCGTTGTTGAGCCATGCGCGCACGGACTTGAGACTCCAGTAATCGAAGATGGTCGTGCGTCCGTCATGACCGCTGAAACCTTCGGCATCGGCACCGGGCTCGCCGAGTTCCTGCCCGAAGTAAATCATGACCGGTCCGGTGGAAATCATCGAACTTACCACCAGCGACGGCACCACTTTCGTGGCATCGCCGGCATAGAACTCCGAGGCAAATCGCTGTTCATCGTGATTCTCAAGGAAGTTGAGCATCTTTCCTCCAATGCCCTCGACGGTCTGCCAGCAGTTGGTGAGCGTGGCGGCGCTGTGGTTCTCGGTCTCTATGGCGCGGAGAGTGTCGTAGAGATTCACCTTGTCATAAAGATAATCGAAATAACCGTAGTCAATAAATGGACGGTAAAGAGCGATATCGTAGATTTCGGCTATAAAAATGATGTCGGGATAGTGCTGCCGAACCTGAGGAATGGCCCAGTGCCAGAATGCAAGAGGCACCATGAAGACCATGTCGCAGCGGAAACCGTCGATTCCTTTCGACGCCCAGTAGCGGAGGATATTGAGCATCTTGAGCCAGGTGTCCGGCACCGGATCGAAATGTTCGGTATGGTTTCCGTAGTCCACGCCATAATTGAGCTTCACTGTATCGTACCAGTCGTTAGGGCCGGGGAAGGCATTGAAGCAGTCATTGCCCGATGCCTTGGCAGGAAATTCGATATATGCGTCGGCACCCGACCCGAGATCGATATGCGGAGCAAACTGCTGGCGGGTGAGATAATAGTAATTGTTGTTCGGAGTGAAGAACATCTCGTGATTGTCGCCCACTCCGAAATCCTCAATCCCTGCGGGCTTGGCGTCGGAGCGGTACTGGCGTGCAACATGGTTAGGAACGAAGTCGATAATCACCTTCATTCCGGCCTTGTGCGTACGCTCTACGATAGCTTCGAATTCGGCCATGCGGTTCGGAACGTCCTCGGCGAGATCCGGATCTACATCGTAGTAGTCGGAGATTGCATACGGACTGCCGGCATGGCCTTTGATGACATGGGGATTGTCGCGCGGAATACCGTAGGCCGTATAGTCGGCGTCGTGGGCGTGCTCGATGATACCGGTATACCACACGTGTGTCACACCGAGCTCGCGGATGGAATCAAGTATTGTCTCGTTGATGCTGTTGAGCTTACCCGAACCATTCTGACGCAAAGTACCTCCTTTGACAGGGTTTTCGCAATAGTTTGTAAAAAGACGCGGAAGCAACTGGTAGATAACAGGTTTTCGGGTAGTCATAGCATTTGGTTTAATGAGTTTGCGGGGCCGACGGCGCATCCTCAGCCTTTGGAAGCGGATTCCACAATCCGGCTTCGCGTAGTGCGTCGCGAGTATTCTTATACCCCATTACAAAAAGTTCTTTTATTCGGCGCAGGTCAAAGACGCCGTAATTTACTATTTCGGGCATGTCGACGGCAATATCGCAGAGCGCCATCTCGCGCACGCTGTCAGCCTTCGTCATGAGATTATATGTCCTCAGGGCAACCGATACAATCGTTTTATATTTCTGGGTCGGCCGGAGCGGGCTGACATTGATGCCAATAAGCGTATCGCACTTGTCGCGGAGAGCCCATGCGGGATGATTGCGGAGTACACCTCCGTCGACATAATGGGCGCCGTCGATTTCAACCGGGCTGAAAATGATGGGTATCGAGCACGAAGCCATCATCCTCGGGCCTATCGGGCCGGAGGAGAAGACCACCGGGCATCCGTGGTCTATATCTGTAGCGGTTATATATGTCGGAATCGGCAAGTCCTCGATATTCTTAATGCCTCCGAGTGCTCGAAGCACAAAATCGCCGAACCGCCTGATATTGAACATGCCGCCGCTGCTGAAATCCAATGAGACAAAATCGCGGAATGTGGCCCGGGCAAATATTTCCGCCATACGCAGCGGTTTTACCCCGGCCGAATATAGCACGGCAATCACCGATCCGGCACTCACACCGGCCACAGCGTCGGGCTTCAGACCGGCTTCCTCGATTGCCATCAAGGCTCCGGCATGGGCAAAACCACGCGCTCCACCGCCACTCAGCGCTATACCGAGGCGGTAGGGTTTCTTTGTTTCTGTTCCGGCATTATCTTTAGCCGAAACCGGTGAAGCGGATTCGTACTTTTCGGGTGCCATACGTTAATTCGTCGCAAAATTAGTCAGAAAAAATAAGATATAGAATTTTTTCACAGGGAAAATATAATTTTTAAACGCTTTTAGCGAGAACTTTGTTGTACCTTTGTATACGCAAACGGACAAATACACGTTTAACAGCAGACTCTATGGAAAATCCCGGAGACAACAGTCTTTCGCGTACAGCTCGCTTCGCAGCCCGCTGCACCCGGGCGTGGACCTATGTCAGCAGCGGACTCTGGTCCGATCCACGGCACAAATGGTGGATCAACGTGCTCCGTATCATCAACCTTTCGGTCAAGTCTTTCCTTAATAAAGACATTCAGACCCAGGCATGCGCCATGACCTACCGCACGATGCTTGCCGTGGTGCCGGCATTGGCCCTGATTCTTGCCATAGGTCGCGGATTCGACATTCAGGCGGTACTCGAGAATGAACTTTACCGTCTCTTCCCGGCCCAACGGACCGCCATCGCCTATGCCATGCGGTTTGTCGACTCATATCTTTCGCAGACCTCCGAAGGCATCTTCCTCGGCGTGGGAATCGTATTCCTTATATACACCCTCATATCCCTTCTGAGCAATGTCGAGCAGACATTCAATCTCATATGGGGCCAGCAAAACGGGCGCAGCATGTGGCGCAAGATAAGCGACTACACTACGATGCTCCTTATTCTGCCGATACTGATGATATGCGTGAGCGGTATCAACCTGCTGCTGAGCAACACTCTAAACAGCATCTTCCATTTCGAATTCATGACGCCCGTCATCAGTATTATTCTTGAAGGAGTATCGATGGTCATGACATTCCTGTTCTTTACCGCCGTCTATATTCTTCTGCCGAACACGAAAGTGCAATTCAAGTACGCTTTCATTTCAGGCATTCTTGCCGGCACGGGATTCATGGTGCTGCAGTGGCTGTTCGTCACCGGCACACTATACGTCACCAAATACAATGCCATCTACGGTTCGTTCGCCTTTCTGCCGCTCCTGCTACTGTGGATGCAGCTGGCATGGGTGATATGCCTTGCGGGCACTGTGATCTGCTATTCGTCGCAGAATGTGTTCGCGTTCAATCTCGACCCTGAAGTGACATCCATCTCCGACCGCTACAACAGCATGGTATCGCTGGCGATAATCAGTGTCATCACCCGTCGCCTTGTCGACGGCGATCCGCCTGCCACAGCCCGCGACCTTATGAGCGCCTACGATTTCCCGGCCAAGCTTGTCACCGACATCACCGACCGCATGTGCGCCGTCGGAATCCTGAACCGAGTACTTATCCCCGACAAAAAAGACGTATTCGGATTCCAGCTCGCCGTCGACCCCTCGACGTTTACCGTCCGCGAGCTGACCACGCGCCTCTACACCATGGGCACCTCCGACTTCATCCCCGGATTCCGCGACCGTTTCCCAAATGTAATAACCACCTTCGCCAAAATCGAATCCAATTTCTGCAAAGTCACCGACGATATGCACATCGCCGATATTGTTGGGCTGGATCAATGAAGATGACGCTTATTGATATTGTAACCAAAGTCTGAGGGAAAATCGAGGATTATTCTTCTTTGGCGGAATCTTCCGCTTGCATAATAATGAAGATTTAGTTACTTTTGTCAAACGTTTAACCCCAAGACAGATTCGGGTTAGACTGTAAAAGAATATAACCCATCAATAAACGGCTAACAATCAACCCACAAAACTATGAAAAAAGTAATTGCCACCACCGCCGCTCCCGGCGCTATCGGCCCGTACAGCCAGGCCATCGATACCGGCTCATTCCTCTATGCTTCCGGTCAGATTCCTATTGATCCCGCCACCGGAACAGTCCCCGAAGGAATCACAGCACAGACCACCCAGAGCCTTAAGAACGTATGCGCGATCCTTGAAGCCGCCGGCCTGACTGTAGCCAACGTTGTAAAAACAACCGTATTCCTCTCCGACATGGCCAACTTCGGCGCCATGAACGAAGTATACGGCAAGGTATTCACTGAGCCCTACCCTGCCCGCTCGGCTGTCGCCGTACGCGAGCTCCCCAAAGGTGTACTTGTAGAAATTGAAGTTATCGCAGTACGATAACATTTAAATCGACCCCGCGCAAACCGGTTAATTTACCTCTTGCGCGGGGTTGACTGTGTTTATGCTTCGCCTAATTTCCTGACCTCGACACGCGAAGCCGCACCGGCTACATCGGGAATGACCTGTATCTGCACCGGAATCTCCGACTTGAGTTCCTCCACATGGCTGATGATTCCGACCTGCTTGTGCGAGTCGCTATGGAGCGATCTAAGGAGCGCAACCGCACGCTGCAGCGGACCACCGCTGAGAGTACCGAATCCCTCGTCGATGAAAAGGATATCAGCAGCCACATCGCGTCCTTCTCCGGCAAGCGCCAGAGCAAGTGACAGAGACACAAGGAATGTTTCTCCGCCCGATCCCGTCACCACGGGTCGGCAACGGTAATCGTTCTCGGCATCCTCAAGCAGGATGATATACTGGCCGTCGACACCGCGAAGACGGTAGCGCTTCGAAAGCCGCGCAAGATGCGTATTGGCACGCTCCAACAGCGACCGCAGCACGAAACTCTGCGCTATGCGGTTGAATTTATCTCCAGTTGCCGATCCGAAGTGCTCGTTGAGGACATCCCATCTGTTCCACTCATCGCGGGCCTTTTCGACTTCGGCCTTCAGTCCGGCTACGCGCTGCAGAGTCTCTTCGTTCTGTTTCAACCGCGCCAGTATTCCGCCCCTACGGCTATGCAGTTCGGCTATATGGCCGGACAGGGCTTTGGACTCCGATTCGAGCGATTCAACAGTCTCACCCTCACGGATATCCGGTCGGGACTCCATAAGTGCGGCACGCTGCCGCCGTATCGAAGCCTCGTCAGTATGTGCTTTCAAGAGTGCATCGTCGATCTCCCGCAATCGCTTCTCATGCCCGGCCACCTCTTCCGGCTTAATAAGGTACAACCTCCTTATGGATTCCGAATCGATCTGCGGATTCTCCTTCAGGAATATCTCATAATCAGCGGAATACCTGTTTTTCTTCGCCTTGGCTGTTGTGAGAGCGGCATTCTCTGCGATAACCCGTGAAGACAAGCGCGAGAGTGCTCCGTCGATATCTTTTACTCTTGCAGGGATTGGCGCGACGTCTTCGAATTCAGAGCGACAGGATAGAATAGAATCGACAGTTGCCTGAAGAGAGCGCAAATTTTCTGCCATAAGAAGATTCTCGGCTCTCAAAGCCTCGAGATTGCGGGATGCAAGATCGGAAGAATGCTTTGCGGCAGTGAAATAATTCTTGAAATCTCCGACGGAGACAAACATCCGTCGGGCCTTCAGTTCCCAATCTTTCAGTTCGGTTATATTTCGCAACTTTTCGGCAGCGACATCGGCTTCTTTAGCGGCATTATCTGCAGCCGCTCGACAACTCTCGATTTGGCCTTCGGCAACACGCAGAGCTGTGTCGGCCTTATGCAGTTCATTCTGAGCGGTCTGCACGGTGGCCATACTGTCGTTGTACAGCTTCTGCACTTTCTTCAGAACCTCTGCAGCGGATGAATACCCGGCGACACGCTCCGACACTCCGGCAATGCTGTGCTGCAGTTCATGCATCATCTTATCGACTGCCTCACCGGACACCTTTTGATCCAATCCGAGAGAGGCAGCAATGGCGGCTATAGATTTTTCTTCGGAATGTAGTTCTGCAGTATCTTTTTCGATTTCGGCCATGCGCCTCCCGTACTCTTTTTTCCTCGCATTCAGATCAGCCTCTGCTTCACCAAGACTTTTCGAGGCATCTTCCAATGCCTTACGGTCATCTTCGGCCTTCCGGGCTGCAAGTCGCCATTGTTCGACAAGAGTATCCTCAATGGGCGGCATAATCTCGACCGTCTGCAGACAGACAGGACATTTGCAACCCTGCGCGAGACCTGCGCGAGCCACCGAAGCCCACCGCTGATGACTGAAATCCAGCACTTTGAAAAGATCATCGCTGTTCCTGCTTCGTTCGGCTGCCGCCTCCCGCGCTTTCTGCAGCATCGGCAAGTTATTTTCTCTCACCGAAATCTCCCGGGCTTCTTTGGCGGCGTCCTGTTGCTTCCGCAGCAGAGTCCCGTGGGCGGTCCCGACGCGGTCCATAGCCGCTTTAAGATTGTTGCAGCGGTTAAAACGCTCCTGCAAATCCTTCTGACGGGCAATCAGTGCATTGATATCGTACTGCCGGACCTTCTTATCTGCCTCGGCAACGGCCGATCCGGCTTCCTCCAGTTTTTTCATAGTCTCGGCTACGACCTTCCTGCGTTTAGCTACGGTCTCGGCGTGGGCAGCCCGCTGCTTCACGGCAACCTCCAAATCCCGATTTTCTTTGGCGCACCGCTCTCTCGACTTGGTAATTGCGTCGAGCAAAAGAATTATCTCTTCATATCTCGCAAAGGCAGGATTCTGCCATTCAAGAGATGCGCAAAGGTTTACGGCGGCATCAACCTCCGATTTCTTCCGAGCCGCCTCTTCCTTCCGGATCTCAAAAGCGCCGGAGAGGCGCGAATACTCTTCTTTCAGTATCCCGATCGCCTTGGTTGAATCGGCTATTTCCGTGTCGACAAGCGATATGTCGCCCAGCAGTTTCCGTGGTGTGGCAGTGTCATGCCAAGCAGCGACAGTGTCGCGCAAAGCAGCAACTTCCTCAGTTGCAGCAGCCTCTGACGCGGCAACAAGATTCTTTTCTGCAGTTTCAGCCTGCTTCTCAACCATATTCCACTGTCCGAGCCACCGCAACCGAACCGACAAGGCATTCAAATCTTTCTGAAACTCAGCGATCTCGCAGGCGATACATCCGGATTCTTCATCCATCTGTTTCCGTTCGTCATCCGACAGAAGATGTTCACCTTCGATTGTAGCCTGGAGCCTGTTGTATTCCTCCTTTTTCTCTTTAGTTATCTCAAAAATGCGACGTCCGATGTCGGAATATATTTCTGTCCGGGTCAGTTTCGTCAGGATTTCTGATTTCTCGCTATCGCCGGCCCTGAGGAAGCGCGTGAATTCACCCTGCGCAAGCATCGAAGTACGGACGAACTGATCATAGTCAAAGCCAAGCGCCTTGACAATCGCCGGCTGAATATCCTTTGACTTTGTCAGAGCCGAGGACTCGTCGCGATTGCATACGAGAGTCCACTCCACATTCTGGAAATTACGGTCGGGCTTATCGTGTGCGCGGCGCACAGTCCAATGCGATTCATAGAAACACCCGTCATTACCATCGAAAGTAAGATTTATCTCCCCCTTTCCCGTACCCTGACGTAACACTTGCCTCACATCATTGAAAGATACATTATCGAAGTCGTCGCCATTTCGCCTAACGGAGCCGAGACGCGGCACCCGTCCGTAGAGTGCAATCGATATGGCATCGAGTATCGTGGATTTTCCGGCACCGGTCGGGCCTGTAATGAGAAAGACATCAGCACCGGCTATGGGTTCTGCATCAAAATCCACAACCGCATTCTCCAGCGACGCTATATTCCTTATTTCAAGACGATGCAGTTTCATTCCTCTCTATTTTTCTGTTCGACATCTGCCATAACCTGTGCGAAAAGGCGTATCAGCTCCTCGTCCATCTCCACGCCCTTCGAGTTTAGGTATTTACCGGCAATCTCTTCGGGACGCATACGGCGCATACGCTCGAAAGTCATCGGTTCCTCCTCTTTTTTTGCGCTGCTGTCATTATGACGCACAGTAGCCATGGTGCAGAAAAGAGCTGCCTTGTTTTTAGTAGCATCGGTTACCCGGGAACGCCAATCGGTCGGAGCCGTTCCCTCATCCACTTTGAGCCTGAGGTAGCATCTGCGGTCAGCAGGCAATTCGGCAAGTTCCTTCATCACATCTTTCCATCGGGCACTACCTTTCGCGGGAATATCCACCAGGGGAACTATATCCGGCAGCCCGATAAGAGTCACTTCAGGCTCGGCGCCATGACCAGCAATATCAACAAGGCATACCGAATGAGGGTACATTTCGCTGAAGCCCAACGTCATGGGCGATCCTGAATAACGGGCCTTGCGGCCGACCCCCTGAGGAGTATGAATATGTCCGAGCGCGAGATAATCGTAACCTTCGCCCAAGGCGTCGAGCGTTCTGATCTCGATTCCGCCTACATAATTGTCGTATCGGTCGTGGCTACCCCAGTCGGCTCCTGACACGGTGAGATGTGCCATGAGAATCACGGGCAGACCTTCCTGATTCCGGACTGCGACAGCATCCAGAATCCCCTGCCAGGCGCCCCCGGGCATAAAACGGTCGTTGACATAAGGCACCGCTGCCACAAAACCTTTGCCGGATACTTCAATAATATTATGGCTGAAATTATCGGAGCTTCGGAATGTGCCGATCATCTTCACCCCTGCCTCAAGCCACACCGGTGCGAGGGCTTCGTGACGCGTGGCACTGTCGTGATTTCCCGAGGTGACAATTATCTCAATTTCAGGCATAAGTTCCCGGAGCCGAATAAGCTTCGAAGCGAGCAGATGCTGTGCGGCAGTTGACGGCTGTGTTGTATCGAACACGTCGCCGGACACAATCAGCGCATCGACTTCGTTCTCCTTCGCAATATTTATAATATTATCCAGAACAAGGCCCTGCTCTTCAAGCCGGTCGAACCCGTAAAGCTGGGAGCCTATATGCCAGTCGGAAGTATGGATGAATTTCATATTATACTTGTTTCGCATCAAAGATACTGAAAATTCATGAATTTTTGGCAGAAAAAAACAGTTGGCACATTATTTGCATGTATATTGATGAAACGGGCAAACAAAGGTCTGTTTAGATTTGTTTTAGATATAGTTAATAAAATAACTCAGAGATTATTCATCAACGCACGATATGAATTTCAACAATTTCACCATCAAGTCTCAGGAGGCTATCCAGAAAGCTGTCGAGATAACTCGCGGCGCGGGTACTCAGTCGATCGAGCCGGTCTGCCTGCTCAAGGGCGTGATCGACGAAGGCGAATCAGTACTCAAATTCATCTTCCAGAAGACAGGCGCCAATCCGGTGGCCATCTCAAGGCAGGTGGATGAGGAAATTGCAAAGCTTCCGAAAGTATCCGGTCAGGAACCCTACCTGAGCCGGACATCTAACGATGTGCTTCAGAAATCGCTCGATGTGGCAAAAAACATGGGCGACCAGTATGTCACACTCGAGGCAGATCGGAAGAGCGGTTC
>CABRLF010000065.1 GCA_902471685.1 uncultured Porphyromonadaceae bacterium | reverse complement strand
TACGCTGATATTCAGGTGTTTAATAACACATTTTCAAATTTTGTCATCTACTAAAAATAATTTCAAATCATCCTCAGGAAAAACGGGATCCCGTACGGCTTCCGTTTTTCCTGCTTAATTCATCACACATTCTCATGGAGCCCGAAGCGACAGCAATAACGGACGAAGGCATTCTCCTGCGGCAAATCCGCCAGGGTATGCCCTCGGCTATGAAATCGCTCTACGGCACCTATGTGCGATACCTCGCCGCGATATGCTCGCGGTACATTACAAATCAGGAAGATGTCAAAGACGTCCTTCAGGAAAGTTTCCTCAAAATCTTTGCAGGAATAGACAACTTTGAGTATCGGGGAGAAGGATCTCTGAGAGCATGGCTGGCTCGGCTCACTGTCAATGAGACTCTTGCCTTCCTGAAGCGCAACAACCGTGTGACTTTTGTCGAACCTACAGGCCCGATTCCGGATTATCCGGATGAAGAACCGGAAGCTGACGGAATACCGGCTGATGCCATATACAACATGATCCGTAGCCTCCCCGACGGCTACCGCACAATCTTCAACCTTTATGTAATTGAAGGGAGAAGCCACAAGGAAATCGCTGCAATTCTTGGGATTAAAGAGAATTCTTCCGCATCCCAGCTCCACCGCGCAAAAGCGATGCTCGCAGCGAGAATTAAAGAATACCACAACTCTAACACAATGTCCGTATGAACGACGACTGGCTTAAACATATCCACGACACGATGTCCGACTTCGAGACCGAGGAGCCGGAAAAACTCTGGGAGGCGATTGAATCGAAACTCCCGACCGCCCGGCGTAACCGCCGCAAAGTGCTTTTCTCTCCGTGGATGCGCTTCGCCGCCGCGGCAGTTGTCTGTGCGCTCATCGCCATACCGGTCTATATGGCTTTGAACACCGGCGACAGTTTCACGCCCTCACCAGTCCGGATGCCCAATATTTCACAAAAGGAGACCGCACTCCTTGCCATGCCGGAACTCACTTTCACCGATTATACAAAACAATATAACCCGACTTTTGCACAAACTGAGGCTTCTGTTGAGGAAATCTCACTGCCGGCGATTAAAAATGAACCGGTATTAGTCCAGGACACAACAGAAACAACGAATGACGAACCATCGGAACCGGCAGAACCTCGAACTGCGACTGAACCTCAACGTCATACGCACGAGAATCCGGATTACTTCCGATATATTCAATCTAAGAAACATAAATCATCATCCGGACGCCTCTCCGTATCGCTTGCAGCCTCTTCCGGGACGGGATCACTCCTGGCCTCCAATTCTGTTCCGGATCTTTACCTTCAGCATAGCCCGTCGGGAGTGACATGGTATGATAGTCCCACACTCGGAATGCTCGTATCGACGAAAGGCTCCGACATCGAAACAGAATACAATCATAAGCAACCTGTCAAAACAGGTATTTCTTTCATGTATTCTATCACCGACCGCATTAGCGTCGGGAGCGGACTCACCTATTCATATCTCGCTTCGGATGTGACCGAGAATGTCGGGGCATCCACCTACTCCGGAAGCCAGAAACTGCATTACCTCGGCATTCCGGTCAGCATACGCTTCCGCGCTGCATCCCTGAGCCATTTCGATTTCTACGCTATTGCAGGCGCAGCAGCCGAAAAGTGTATTTCATCCAAGTTCCGAAGCGGGCTGAATGATATCGCTTCCGGTACGCCCGGCAATCACAATGACAACCATCTGCCCAAACCGTTCCTGTTCTCTGTCAATGCCGCTGCCGGTATCCAGTATAACATCTCGGAGCACTTCGGCATTTATGCCGAACCCGGGGTCGGATATTATTTCGACGACGGCTCAACTCTGCAAACATATTACAAAGACAAGCCATTCAATTTCAACTTCGATTTCGGTCTACGCGTCACTTTCGAATAATCTTTTCTGAACATTATACCGCATCTTCAGAAACAGGATTATCCGTAACATAAAAAGCAGAATTCGCCGGTTATTTCAAAAAAATTGAGTAATTTTGCAGTCTGAAACTATGGATAGCAAAAAGAAAATATTGGTCACCGGCAGCAACGGACAGCTGGGCAACGAATTACGTGTGCTTTTAGGTGACCGGGCAGTATATGTCGACCGCGACGATCTTGATCTTACCGACCGTGCTGCAGTCGAACACTTCATGCAGATCGGAGACTTCAGCTACGTGGTCAACTGCGCGGCTTATACAGCTGTGGACCGAGCCGAAGAGGAGAAACTGGCCTGTAGCCGCGGTAACAAGGACATAGTCGAGAATCTGGCACGTCCGGCAGAAGAGCTTGATTATAGAATCATACATATATCAACCGATTACGTATTCGACGGTCATACATCCCGTCCATATAACGAGGGCGACAAGCCGGAGCCTCTGTCGGTCTACGGCACAACCAAACGGCTCGGCGAGACAGCTCTTCTCGGACTTGCTCCATCAAGCATGATTATCCGCACCGGGTGGCTCTACTCCTCTTTCGGCAATAATTTCGTCAAGACCATCCTCAGCCGCGGGCGAGCCGGCAAGCCGCTCAATGTGGTAGCAGATCAGATAGGAACGCCCACTTATGCGGCCGATCTGGCATATTTCATTGTCCACAACATCATCGACGGACACTGGACTCCCGGCATTTTCCATTTCTCCGACGAAGGCGTTGCATCGTGGTATGATTTTGCTGTTGCAATCCTCGAAGAAGCCGGACTTGCCCCGAATGTGAATCCGATTCCGACAAGCGACTATCCTACAGCAGCCGTACGGCCTGAATATTCAGTGCTCGACAAGAGTAAAGTCAAGGCCGTATTCGGCATCCGTATTCCTCACTGGCGCCAGTCGCTGCGTGAATGTCTGAAAAAAATTGAATCTTCAAATGGCTGAATTACAAGACGAAATTAAACGCCGCCGCACTTTCGCCATCATTTCGCACCCTGATGCCGGCAAAACAACACTTACGGAAAAACTCCTCCTTTTCGGTGGTGCGATACACATCGCTGGCGCGGTAAAATCGAATAAAATCAAGAAAACCGCCACCAGCGACTGGATGGAAATCGAGAAGCAGCGCGGTATCTCGGTCGCCACTTCGGTGATGGGATTCAATTACGGCAACTATAAAATCAACATTCTCGACACCCCGGGCCACCAGGATTTCGCTGAAGACACATACCGCACGCTCACGGCTGTCGACTCGGTAATTATCGTTGTCGACGTGGCAAAAGGCGTCGAAGCACAGACCCGCAAGCTGATGGAGGTGTGCCGCATGCGCAATACTCCCGTCATTATTTTCGTCAATAAGCTCGACCGCGAAGGCCGCGATCCTTTTGAAATCCTCGACGAACTGGAGGCGGAGCTGAAAATATCCGTCCGCCCGCTCTCGTGGCCTATCAATATAGGCCAGAAGTTCAAAGGTGTATACAATATATATGAGCACGGACTCGATCTGTTCACCCCGGACAAGCAGCGCACTACCGAACGTGTTGAAATCGAAGATATCAACGACACCCGCATCGACGAAGCCGTCGGAGAAGACGACGCCCGCCAGTTGCGCGAAGACCTCGAGCTTATAGAAGGCGTATATCCGGAATTCGACGTCAAACAGTATCTCGCAGGCCGTGTAGCCCCCGTATTTTTCGGTTCAGCCCTCAACACATTCGGCGTAAAGGAACTTCTGGACTGCTTCGTGAAAATAGCGCCTTCGCCCCGGCCTGTCGAGGCAATCGAGCGTCGCGTCGATCCGGAGGAACCGGCATTCTCCGGTTTCGTGTTCAAGATCCATGCCAACATGGATCCCAACCACCGCAGCTGTATCGCATTCGTAAAAGTCTGCTCGGGCAAGTTCGAGCGCAACGAGCCGTACAAACAGATTCGCACCGGCAAAGTGATGCGTTTCGCCGCTCCTACAGCATTCATGGCCCAGAAGAAAAGTATTGTCGATGAAGCATATCCCGGCGATATCGTCGGCATCCCCGATACCGGCAACTTCAAAATCGGCGATACTCTCACCCAGGGCGAGGAGATTCATTACAAAGGCCTCCCGAGTTTCTCGCCGGAACTGTTCATGTACCTTGAGAATGCCGACCCCATGAAGGCGAAGCAGCTCGACAAGGGCATCCAGCAGCTGATGGACGAAGGCGTGGCGCAGTTGTTCTACAACCAGTTCAACGGCCGGCGCATCATAGGCACCGTCGGACAACTGCAGTTCGAGGTAATCCAGTACCGCCTTCTCCATGAATACGGCGCACAGTGTCGCTGGGAACCGATGTCGATGTACAAGGCATGTTGGATAGAGAGCGATGACGAAGCCGCGCTCGAAGCATTCAAAAAGCGCAAACACCAGTTCATGGCACTCGACCGCGACGGCCGCGACGTCTTTATGGCCGACTCGCAGTTTGTCCTTGCGATGGCACAGAATGATTTCCCGAAGATCCGCTTTCATTTTTCCTCGGAGTTCTGATTATCCTCATTTTTCGCAGAAAAAGTCAGAAAAGCACTACGGACCAATACTTTTTAAGCATAAAGTATTGACAACCGGCATGAAATGTGTTAATTTTGCATCAAATTAGGCATCTCATGCACCAATAGGACGCTCATCCGCTTTTTTCCTACGGCTCCGGCCGGCGAAATACGAGATTAATGACTGACAGAAAATCACGCCGCATATCGACATTCAGTTCACGCATCACTTCACTTGTCAGTGTTGCGCTTGTACTTGTGCTTCTTGGCATAGCAGCCCTGATGGGTATCGCCGGCAAGAACCTGACAGACAATCTGCGCCGCGATCTCGGCTTTTTCGTTAAAATGGAGCGGGAATGCCCCGAGGCTCAGATCAACATAATGAAACAGAGCCTCTTGTCTTCGCCGGCGATAAACACAGTCACATATTCCTCCGCCGAAGATATCCTCTCGCAGGAGAGCGAATATATAGGAGAGGAAATCGGGGCTATGCTTGATGTCAACCCTTATTCACCCGAGTTCGAAGTCAAAGTCAATCCGGCATACGCCAGTCCTGACAGCATCCGCATGCTGACAGAGCGCTATGAGAACGCGGCCGGCGTGCAGGAGATAATCACCGAAAGCGCGGTCATCGAAGGTGTGGACAGCACACTCAGGCGTATAAGCACGATTCTTCTCATTGTAGCCGCCATACTTCTTGCCGTATCAGTGGCACTGATCAACAATACAGTCAGTCTTTCGATTTACGGCCGACGATTCGTGATTCACACCATGAAACTTGTAGGCGCTACGGGCGCTTTCATACGGCGTCCTTTTATTCTCGCCGGACTCACAAACGGTCTTACAGCAGGAGCTCTTGCCTCGGCATTCCTCATCGGCACGAGGATATACGCCGGCACTCTGGATCCCCTTATCGACCAGGCTTTGCCGTGGCCATATGTAGCGGCAATATGCGTGGCGCTGGTGGCTGCCGGCGCAGCAATATGTATTCTCACGGCAAGATTCGCTACCAACAGGTATATCAAAGCGAGTTACGACGAGATGTTCCTCAAGTAAACTTTTCATAATCAAGATATAACATGACAGACAGTCAGGAAAAACAGCAATCGCGCAGAATGCCGCTGCAAAAGGCCAATTTCATTGCCATGGCAGTAGCAGGAGCCATAATAATCACAGGATTCCTTTTCATGCTCGGATCGAGTTCGACCCGGGAGGCATTCAACCCCGATATTTTCAGCACACGCCGCATCATCATCGGTCCTTGTCTGGCCTTCCTCGGATTCGTAGGCATGGCCATAGCTATCATCATCGATCCCAAACATCTTACCCTCAAGAAGAAAAAGTAAAGCATGGACACTCTCGACGCCCTTATCCTGGGTATAGTCCAGGGCTTGGCCGAATATCTGCCGATCAGTTCCTCGGGCCACCTCGAAATTTTCCGTGAAATCCTTGGTCTGAATCTCTCCGGAGCCGACAGTCTGCAGTTCGACGTCACGCTGCACGTTGCGACTGTCCTTTCTACTCTTGTGGTGCTCTGGAAAGAATTCGTGCCTCTCTGCAAGTCTTTTTTCACTTTCAAGCGCGACAATAACACGCTGTATGTCTGGAAAATCCTTGTCTCCTGCATTCCGGTCGCAGTGGTAGGATTCTGCTTCAAAGACACGATCGAGACGTTCTTCGGCCAGGAGCTCACGCTCGTAGGCTACTGCCTTCTCGCAACAGCCGCACTGCTCTCCTTCAGTTATTTCTTCCGCACTAAACCACTTGAAGAAAACCGTCTGACCGGCAACGTTTACCGTCCGCGCAACATTACATTCATCGATGCATTCGTAATCGGATGCGCACAGGCTGTAGCCGTCCTCCCGGGTCTTTCGCGCTCGGGCACTACTATAGCTACAGGCATCCTCATCGGCGACAAGCGCGAACAGGTTGCGCAGTTCTCATTCTTTATGGTCGTGATTCCCATCCTCGGAGAAGCGCTTCTCGACCTGAAGGATATGTTTACCGTTGAAAGTATCGACGCGGCAGCCGGCGCTTCTGACGCCGCCATAGGCATTGTTCCGATTATCGTAGGATTTCTGGCATCGTTCATCGTAGGCTGTCTGGCCTGCAAGTGGATGCTTTCGATTGTCAAGAAAGGCAAGCTCATCTGGTTCGCAGTATACTGCGTCATTGTCGCACTCCTTTGTCTTGCCAAAGGATACAACCTCTTCTAAATGAACTTTATCGACGGAGAAATACTCTATATCGACAAGCCTCTGGGCTGGACATCGTTCGACGCGGTCAAAAGGGTTCGCGGAACTTTGTCGCGGCGACTCGGATTGAAAAAGATCAAAGTCGGTCATGCCGGTACGCTTGATCCGCTGGCAACGGGAGTGATGATTATCTGCACCGGCCGTGCCACCAAGCGAATCGACGAACTTCAGGCCGGAGTGAAGGAATATGTCGCCACAATAGCACTGGGCGCCACAACTCCAAGCTTCGACCTCGAAACGGAAATCGACGCCACCTATCCTACCGGGCACATCACACGCGAGCTGGTCGAGGAAGTCCTTCAGCAATTCAAGGGCCGCATAGAGCAGATTCCGCCTTCGTTCTCAGCCTGCAAAATAGACGGCAAACGCGCCTATGAACTGGCCCGTAAAGGCAAGGATGTGGACCTCAAGCCCAAAATCCTCGTAATCGATGAAATAGAACTCAACGACTTCTCACCCGAGTCAATCACGATAAGGGTAGTCTGCAGTAAAGGCACTTATATCCGCGCCCTTGCCCGCGACATAGGCCGTGCGCTTGAAAGCGGCGGTCATCTCACCGCCCTGAGGAGAACGCGCGTCGGCGATGTAACAGTCGACAAATGTCTCTCCGTGCCTCAGGCAGCGGAATTAATCAATACGGCGGTCCTCGAATTTCCTGAAGACTACCCTAACACGCAATCCAAACAATAAAGCATATCCCGGATGAAACTTTCACAGTTCAAATTCCACCTTCCCGACGAACTCATCGCCTCCCACCCGGTACCCAACCGCGATGAAGCCCGGCTTATGGTAGTGAACCGCAAGACAGGCGAAATATCCCATCATATATTCAAGGATATCCTTGAGTATTTCAACGACGGCGATGTGATGGTGTTCAACAACACTCAGGTTTTTCCGGCTCTCCTCTATGGCAACAAAGAGAAGACAGGAGCCCGCATCGAAGTTTTCCTTCTCCGCGAGCTTAATGCGGAACACAAGTTATGGGATGTACTTGTCGAACCGGCGCGTAAAATCCGAATCGGCAACAAACTATACTTCGGCGACGATGAGTCGATGGTGGCCGAAGTGATCGACAACACCGCCAGCCGAGGCCGTACTCTGCGATTCCTCTATGACGGTCCGCACGACCAGTTCAAGAAAGACCTCTTCGCGCTGGGTATGACTCCTCTGCCTCCCTACATCAACCGTCCGACTGAGCCTTGCGACGCCGAAGACTACCAGTGCATCTTCGCTGAGAAAGAAGGCGCTGTCGTAGCTCCCGCCGCCGGGCTGCATTTCTCACGCGGACTTATCACACGTCTTCAGATCCAGGGCGTTAAGAAAGCTTTTATCACCGTTCACAACGGACTGGGGGCATTCCGCGAAATCGATGTCGAGGATCTCACCAAGCACCGCATGGATTCGGAACAGATCATCGTATCGCCCGAACTCGTCCAGACAGTCAACGAAGCCAAAGACGCCGAGCACCGCGTATGCGCTGTCGGCACTTCCGTACTTCGTGCCATTGTTACTGCCGAGAGCATGGGCGGACACATGAAGACTTACGATGGCTGGACCAACAGATTCATCTTCCCTCCATATGATTTCTCCGTGGCAACAGATCTTATCACCAACTTCCACATGCCCTACTCCACCATGCTCATGATGGTTGCAGCATTCGGAGGATACGATCTGGTGATGAAAGCCTACGATGAAGCAGTGAAAGAGAAATACCGCTTCGGGTGCTATGGCGACGCCATGCTGATTATGGGTTAAACAGGAGAGTCCAAGATATAGCAATCCCTCGCAGAGATACGTCTTCCGGACGTGCGATGCGAGGGATTTTTTGTATTCTTATCTTATTCTACAAAGTCGAGCTTGACCACTATTACGCGGATATTCTGGTCTTCCTTATCGGTTGCGATCTTGGCGATATGCCAGTCTTCGGGAAAGAAAAGGAAAAAACGGTCCGGCGTCGAATCGTAGAAACGAGCCTTCGTCGGATCGTAGTCGTACCCGATGAAATCCGGTTTATACGGGCAGTTGGGTTTGCTGGTGAGGTGATCGATGATGCCGAAGCGTTCGCAACCCTTCACCACATACTGCATGTCGATATGCGTGCGATGGCTTTCCGTGCCGCGTTTCTCCAGAGGATCATTGGTGCTGTCCTCCACACTGGCAACGAGCGTCGAGCCGGGAATCTCATGGCGCCCTGCCGGAATAGCTGTGAGGTCGGTCGATTCGAGCCAGCGGAACATAGCGTCCCACTGAGCTTTGTTTTTGGTGTATTGCTCACGGAAATCCACTGCATTGACACTCTCATGAGGCAACGCCTTGGTAAACCCTTCTTTCCAGACACCGCTTTCAACCCATTTTGTAGCACTTTCCATTTCTTCGGGCGAGGCCTGACGGGTATAGACACCCTGTGCGAAGGCGACTGCCGACATAAGTACGGCTGCCGCGAATGTAAATAGTTTCTTCATAGCTTAGATTTATTGTTGCCGATTGAAAAAGCAGTCCCGGACGACATGACATTCGTTCCGGGACCGTCTATGCATAATGTGATGATAGATTACATATTCATGCCGCCGTCGACCTGGATAACCTGGCCGGTGACATAGCTGGAAAGGTCGGAGGCGAGGAATGTAGCCACATTGGCGATATCCTCGACTTTGCCGCCGCGACGGAGAGGAATTTTCTTAACCCATTCCTCGCGTACGTTGTCGGGAAGAGCAGCGGTCATAGCTGTCTCGATGAAGCCCGGAGCGATAGCGTTGGCACGGATACCGCGGCTGCCCACTTCCTGAGCGATCGACTTGGCGAGCGCAATAAGACCGGCCTTAGAAGCTGCATAGTTCGACTGGCCTGCATTACCGTGAACACCTACAACAGATGCCATATTGATGATAGAACCCGAACGCTGGCGGAGCATGATGGGAAGAACTGCGTTGATGAAGTTGAACGCGCTCT
This sequence comes from uncultured Porphyromonadaceae bacterium, assembly GCA_902471685.1. Taxonomy (GTDB): domain Bacteria; phylum Bacteroidota; class Bacteroidia; order Bacteroidales; family Muribaculaceae; genus CAG-873. The sequence goes on along the minus strand of CABRLF010000065.1, from coordinate 3,825 downwards.
TGAGGTTGACGTTGATCACGGCATCCCACTGAGCCTCGGTCATACGCATCATAAGACCGTCCTTGGTGATACCTGCATTGTTCACCAGGATATCGATAGTGCCGAAGTCCTTGTGGATTTCTGCGACAACTTCCTTGGTCTGCTCGAAATTGGCGGCATTCGACGCATATCCCTTGGCCTTTACGCCGAGAGCTTCGATTTCAGCCTGAGTTGCGAGTCCATTTTCATCTATAACGAGGTCGGTGAATGCGATGTTGGCGCCTTCCTGAGCGAAGCGGAGAGCGAGGGCTTTGCCGATGCCGCGTGCTGCGCCGGTAATGAGGGCGGTTTTTCCTTCAAGTAATTTCATTGCTTTTTCAATTATTGTTGGTTCAGACTGCAAATTTAGGAATTTTTGCACACTTATGCCAATCCTCAGACGCTTTTTTACGCCTGTAGATTTTTTTTACATTTTGGGCCGATAATTCCGCACGGATTTTGTAATTTTGCAAAAACTCTACAAAATCAGTATGAACAGTAGAAGCTTTGTCGCTATCGGCGACCTCAACAAGCACGAGCTCCTCGACCTTCTGGCCCGGACTCGATATTTTGAAGAGCATCCCAACAGCAAGCTCCTTGAAGGGCGGGTTGTTGCGACGCTTTTTTTTGAACCCTCAACCCGCACACGTCTTAGTTTCGAAACTGCAGTGAACCGTCTCGGGGGCCGAGTCATCGGCTTCTCCGACGCCGCCACTACCAGTACAAGCAAAGGCGAAACCCTGAAAGACACCATCAAAATGGTATCGAACTACGTCGACATTATCGTGATGCGTCACTTTCTTGAAGGCGCGGCACAGTATGCCACCGAAGTAACCGACGTACCTATCGTCAATGCCGGCGACGGCGCCAACCAGCATCCGTCGCAGACACTTCTCGACCTCTATTCGATTCTCAAGACTCAGGGCACTCTCGAAAACCTCACAATCACTATGGTAGGCGACCTCAAGTACGGTCGCACAGTCCATTCGCTGATCATGGCCATGCGGCACTTCAAGCCCAAGTTCAACTTTGTGTCGTGCCCCGAGTTGCGTATGCCTGAAGAATACCTCAAGATTTGCCGCAACGAAGGCCTTGAGTATCACGAATATTCAGACTTCTCGCAGGAGGTGATCGACAGCAGCGACATAATCTATATGACCCGAGTGCAGCGCGAACGCTTCTCGGACATCATGGAATACGAGCGCGTGAAAGACCTTTACTCGCTGCACAACTCAATGCTCGACTCTTCCAAGCCGACAGTGCGCATACTGCATCCGCTGCCACGCGTGAATGAAATCAATCCGGACGTCGACGACAATCCCAAGGCCTACTACTTCGAGCAGGCTCGCAATGGTGTTTTCGCCCGTCAGGCAATATTAACCCGTGCTCTCGGCATTGACCCTCTGAAACTATGACAACCGACAAGAAAGAACTCGCCGTGGCCGCACTGCGAAACGGCACGGTAATCGACCATATCCCCTCTTCAGCCCTTTTCCGTGCGGTACGGATCCTCGGTATCGAGGCGATGGATAATGCAGTGACTATCGGCAACAACCTGGCCAGCCACCGATTCGGTACCAAGGGTATCATCAAGGTCGCCGATGTTGAATTCTCCGAGGATGTCCTCAACCGTATCGCGATCATAGCTCCTACAGCTATGGTGAATATCATCCGTGACTATGAGGTAGTCGAGAAGCGACCTGTCGTGCTTCCGGATGTTCTTGTAGGAATCGTGCGCTGCACAAACCCCAAGTGCATCACCAACCATGAACCGATGCTCACACGTTTCAATGTCATTGACCGTGAGAACGTGCGCATCCGATGTCACTACTGCAACCACACCCAGGAAGGCTCCAAAGCCGAAATCATTAAATGAAACAGAACTGGAAGCCCGGCACCCTCGTCTATCCTCTTCCTGCAGTCCTTGTGAGCTGCGGCGACTCGAAGCGGTCCAACCTACTGACGGTGGCATGGACAGGCACAATCTGCACCAACCCGCCGATGCTATACATCTCGGTGCGGCCTGAGCGTTTTTCCTATGATATTATCAAGGAAAAAATGCAGTTCACTGTCAATCTCACCACCGCAGCCATGGCACGTGCCACAGACTTCTGCGGCGTACGGTCGGGACGCGAATGCGACAAGTGGGCTGAAACAGGACTGCATCCATATCCGGGAGTCGCTGTAGAGTGCCCGGCAGTCGAAGAATCGCCGATCTCGCTCGAATGTCGCGTCAAGACCATACTTCCGCTGGGGAGCCATGATATGTTCATTGCCGACGTGGTGAACGTGCTCGCTGATGACGCATATATGGATCCGGAAACAGGAAAATTCGACATGGAGCGTGCTTCTCTGATGAGTTATAACCACGGAGGATATTTCGCCGAAGGGACCAAACTCGGAACTTTCGGGTTCTCCGTAAAGAAAAAGAAATCCTAAAAAAAACTATACAACACAATGCAAACCGACACTCAGATCTTTGACCTTATTGCCGCAGAGCACAAACGTCAGAAAGACGGAATCGAACTTATCGCATCCGAAAACTATGTGAGCGACGAGGTGATGCGCGCCATGGGCTCGTGTCTCACGAACAAATATGCCGAAGGCTATCCGGGCAAACGCTACTACGGCGGCTGTCAGGTTGTCGATCAGGTGGAAACTCTCGCAATCGAACGCGTAAAGAAACTTTTCGGTGCCGAATACGCCAATGTACAGCCGCATTCCGGCGCACAGGCCAATATGGCAGTCTTCATGGCATGCCTTAAGCCGGGCGACAAATTCATCGGCCTAAACCTGAGTCACGGCGGCCACCTCAGCCACGGTAGCCCAGTCAATTTCTCGGGTCTTGTTTTCCATGCGCTCGAATACAACGTAAACGCCGAGACTGGACGCATCGACTATGACGCCTTCGAGGAAACATGTCTCCGCGAGCGTCCCAAGCTCATCATCGGCGGCGCCAGCGCTTATTCCCGTGAATGGGACTATGCCCGCATGCGCAAGGTAGCCGACCAGATCGGCGCCATATTCATGGTTGATATGGCTCATCCCGCAGGTCTCATTGCAGCAGGGCTGCTGGAGAATCCTATCAAATACGCTCATATAGTCACCTCAACCACCCACAAGACTCTCCGTGGTCCCCGTGGCGGCATCATTCTTATGGGCAAGGACTTCGTCAATCCTTTCGGTAAGACCAATCCCAAGGGCGAACTCCGCATGATGTCGCAGCTCATCGACTCCGCCGTTTTCCCCGGTGTTCAGGGCGGCCCGCTCGAACATGTCATCGCCGGCAAGGCAGTCGCTTTCAACGAAGCACTCCAGCCCGAGTTCGTCACCTATCAGAAGCAGGTGAAGGCCAACGCTGCCGCAATGGCTCAGGCACTACTCGACATGGGTTACAATATCGTTTCCGGCGGTACCGATAACCACTGCATCCTCGTCGACCTCCGCTCCAAGTATCCCGATCTGACCGGTAAAGTGGCAGAACGTGTACTCGTTGCCGCCGATATAACAGCCAACAAAAACATGGTGCCTTTCGACAGCCGCAGTCCTTTCCAGACTTCGGGCATACGTCTCGGCACACCTGCAATCACCACCCGCGGCCTGAAACAAGAGCATATGGGCACAATCGCCGAAATGATCGATACAGTTCTCCGCGATCCCGAAAGTCAGGCAAACATCGACGCCGTTCGGGCAAAGGTTAACGCAATGATGTCGGACCGCCCCATTTTTGCATGGTAAACCAATCCCATTCCGATATAAAACCGGTAAGCGGCCACAACACCTTCGTGGTGATTGTGGCCGCAGGTT
>CABRLF010000064.1 GCA_902471685.1 uncultured Porphyromonadaceae bacterium | reverse complement strand
AATATTACGACTATAAAAAGAACATAAAAGTTGGAACATTCTACTGAACACCCTAATAATTTGTTAAGAAAAATCTACATGGGTTTAATCATTGACTCGATGAAGGCGATTTCTTCATCGGAGAGATTATATTTGGCATAGAGTTGAGCGTCGATTTCCTCCACGCTCTTGCTCCAGTCAATATCGCTACCTGCTGTGAAGTCCTGTAATGGGACAAACCGATAGACTTTGCTCATAGCATCCTGAGATAGTTTAGCTGCAGAGACCAGAATTCTGAGGAATTTTGACTTAATGTATTTTACAAAATTATTAGCTTCTTGAATAGTAGGAAGTGACACAAACAGATATGATTGAGAACATACTGAGTTCCCTGAAGCAATTTCTGGTTTCCCAAGTATTTGGTGAGGAAAACTTTCTCCAGCACCATATGCTTTTGGAATTAATACCTTAGGAGTGTTGATTTTATCCGCATTCTTTCTTATAACTGTTCCATCAATATATCTTATAACTCTATTACCATTCGACATCATATAAAGAAGAGTTTTATGCGTAGGACTTGCTTCATTATAAATAGCGAAATGACTCTTTGCACTTCCCGTAGGATTAGTGGGAATACCAAAAGGCGTATCTGATGAAATCATACTTTCTATAGTGCTGGCCGATTTAGATGCGACTTTTGACACAATTTCAGCCAATTTAGGCTCTCGGATAAAAATATCAAATTCGCCGAGTTTGCGATTATTTGAAAAGACTTTCCCATCTCGATTTAATGAATATTCACAATCTCCATTATATGAAGGCGAGTATATAAAATAACAACATCCTCCCTTTATTTCGGCATCTGGAAACAAATCTTTTGCATTTGAAAATGCAATTAATCGTGATGTATGATTGGAAGTCAGCATAGTCTGGCGGAAGTTCCCAACAAGATTCTCTCGTCCACCTGTAAACCAACGAGAAGGAATTACCATTGAGGTAAATCGAGGATTAACATCAAATGAAAATTGACAAAAATCCTGATATATGGAAGCGTCGTTAGTGCCGCCACTACCTCCGCGGTCTTGATAGGGAGGATTGCCTATTATAGCTGCAAATTTCATATTTATTATTCCTTGCGGGATTATGTATTTCTTGTTGTTGTCCTTTTTTATTAAATCGTAACTTGTAAATGTATCGAAGATATGGTCTATGGGCAACGAAAGCAGTTTATAAACCTTTCGAGTAAACTCGTATGCTAACGTTGACGTACAAACTGAATAAATCTTATCCAACACTTCCTTGCCATACCGTTTTAAAAGAGCAATAGTAAACTCTCCTTGTTTGGATGCAATATCCAATACTGGACCATATGAAAAAACATTTTCGGGAAGGAGTTTTACTACACCGTCAGCCACATTCAAGGGTGTGACTATCTCAGAGTCTGACATACGGCCAAATTTGCGCATTGCAATTTCTACTCGCTTAAAAGGCGTTAAACTGTCGTCTTGCATCAAATCATTGACATTCTCGATTTTATAATCGAATTTTTGCAAAACAAAAGGATTGCTTTTTTTCTGAACGAGAGTTAGAATATCTATGTTAAGACCAAGATTATGAGCAATTCGGCAATTGTCCTCATTTGCGGGAATCATTGCTATTACATCCTCAAGTGATTTTACTGTTGATTCCGTCAAAAATGCAAAGAAGAGAATTCGCGCATAAAATGCTGCAAGTCTTTTATGGAGATTATCGTTTTCTAAGGTTTCTTTTGGTTGTTCTGTATTTGCAGATTTATTGTCGCTTTGTTCTGAATCTTCTGATGCATCTGTTTCTTCCTCATCTGGAGCCTCTATATCATCACCATCTCCTTCAGTGGGCTTTATCTGCAAACCATTTTTAGCGTCGATAGGCTCAAATGTTCGCAGTATTGCTGCCACAGTATCATTTTGCAATAAATAATTGTCAGCCGGTATTTCAGTCGCATCGTCCAAAATGCTGCGTGTGCGTGAGTATTCACGCACGGCATCGGTAATATTGGTTGGTGTGGCCTGCTGCAATTTGTTTTTGTTCAGAACAATAATTGGAGAAATCTCCAGCTCCTTCGCTATACGTTCCTTTAGTTGTGAATTGCCCTGTACATCCGTATTGACATTGTAAAACTGCGATTTCAGCTCTTGCAAAACGAACATTCGATTAGGGTCGAAATCCACAAGCAATGTCTGTGGCTTCATATTATACTTTATGGTTTTGCCACTTTCATCCTTAAAAGTTGTAATATATTGATTCTGCAAACGAAATATGGCTTGATCGTACTCCTGAGGCGAAGCCGTGCCTTTGAGATATAACATCGTGTCCCACTGCGGAACGGTCGTGCCAGTAAGCATCCTATTGACAGTTAAGGTCAATGTCTTTTTATTCTGGCTTTCTAATTTCCGAATCTCTCGCTTAATGTCGTCTGTGGATTTATACTTACGTTCATCATCAAATCCGGCAATATTGATTATCTCATAATCACTTAGATTCTTAAATTTGTCTCTATTTCTTTGTATCAAAGTCGACATAGCGTCGCAAGATGCCCTGAATGGTAGTACACAAACCATATGGCGACACATTTTGCCATCCTTGATTCTGTCGTAATCAAGGAATCCAAGTAAATTTTCGTCTTCTTTCGTTCCATCAATAACCTCCAATAAATCAAGTATCTCAGCTTCGTGTTTGAATAAGCGGTGACTACCGTCCGTCTGAGTTGTTATTGAAAGTGGACGGAACAATTCCGAGAATGCATATGTGATACCATCCTTACGCAACTGTTCCATCTTTTTGCGCGACGATTCATTGGGATTGAAAGCAAAACGAATCATCTGTGGGAACCCATAATATGGGTTTTCCCACTCATCGCAATCATCTTCTTTTAGATGTTCGTCGTTCCACTGCTTTTGCGCGTCGATAATATCTGTAAATTGAACAAATGCGATAATATCCTCCTTCTGAAACTCTTCGCTCATCAATATGCGGTATGGAGTACCAGAAAGATGAAGTCGAATTTTTGAATGCAACTCTTTGGTTACATCTTCTACTTGGTCGAGTGTTTCAAAGCCATCGACACCTTTTAGTTCTTTCTTTATTTCCGCCTTGTTGAGGTTTTGTGCTTGCAATACTTTACCATAGGAAGCACCACGAGCTCCAAAATGGGTTTCGTCAATAATCAGTAGATCAATCTGGTGCTCAAATACTTCTTTGTGCTTCTCTTTTATATCATCACCTTGCAAATCCTGCAAAGACAAAAACAAAGCAACTTTTTTGTTCGGGTCGGAAAGCGTATCGGCAATAACTGTCTTGTTCTGTTTCAGTGACTCGCTGTTAAGAAAGCGGTAATTCTCAAAATACTTGTGGCTCTCTACGGTCTTTTTCCATTCCTCTTCTACATCAACTTTAGCAGACACAATAACTACAAAGCGTGCATTAATTTCCTTTGCACAGCACATAGCAGTAAACGACTTGCCAAAACGCATGACGGCATAGAGTAACAAGTTCGTACGGCCTGCTTCAACCGCCGCTTTGAAGTTGTCAATAGCTTGCTGTTGATTGTTGCGAGGAGTGTAATTCTCTGTCCTTGCGTAAGTGAATGTTTGTGGTAGGCGATCAGGAGAATACAAGGGATATTTGTTGCTCTTTTCAAGAGCATTTTGAAGAATATCCTTGATCGCTGCATCAACATCTTCTGCTGTTGCATCTTTGAAGAACTCTCGAGAGTAATATGGTAAATTTTCAATAGTATGCGGTAGCAAGCGTTCCCGTCCTTTCTCTTGTTCCAAGAAGGTATGTACTGCATAATCCCGAAAGATAGTATTGGCGTCAATCTGAGCAGAATGTTCGTATTGTTGAATCAGATTCGGAAATATCTTTCTCCATTCATCTAAACGTACTCGCACACTGCGCGATGTGTCTCCAACTTTCAGATAGTTAGGAACTGTCTCTGTTGAAAAAGCATATATGTATGGCTCAACACGGCCAACAATTATGTTGTCGAGTATTGTAGTGTCTATTTTTGATAATCTGCCTTCCATATTACTTTCGTTTAATCAAAGAAACAAAGGTTAGAACTTTGTCCTCTTTCCAGTCTTTAATTTTTGCGTACTTACCTGTGTGGGAGTGAATATCTTTATTCTTGCATCCAGGGCAATCAAATAAAGTAGGTTCCTCTGGCACTCCTAAGTCCTCAGGACTGAAAAGCGATAGTGTCTCATTTTTTAATTTAGGTACTTTAATGCAACTATTCGGTATTACTCCTTTTAGTCCATCCATCTGCCAGATGTTCCATGATATGATGTAGGCGATATACAGCAGTGATTTAAGTTGCGGGTCTTTGCCGAACTTGGCACGGAAATAGTCAAGGAAAGTATAAAGGAGTGCTTCACGAGCGAGAACGAGGTTGTCGCCCTGCCACTCGAAACCATAAATGCTCATATAGGCGGCTTGTGCCGCTTTGAGCCAGTCACCGCTTGTTTCGGTGTTCTCTCCGACAATACGGAGTTTGCGGTCGAGTAACCCGATACGGCGTTCCACGGGGATAGGCTCGCCTGTTACGGTATCATATCGACTGACGAGATATGGAGCCTCGCCGCAGGTAATTTCAAGGCGGTTTTCATTTACGTAGTCGCGCCAAGTCTTACCTTCAGGAAAAATAATTGGCTCAGTGTTGACAATCCATGTGTGGGTACCGTCGGAGTTATCGACTTCGGTATTAAAAACGTCCTCACGACCGAACCATGCATTATCGACAAGATTGTTCTGCTTGTTGCATATCCATGAAGGGGTGAACACCTCGGCCATCTCGCGGCTGCGCTGTTGCTGCTGCTCGCGAGACTTGACAGCTCGCGGCACGATTATGTTACCGTTAGAGCCGGTGATAGCCTCAATGGTTATTTGGTCGCCATATTGATAACCGTCGCCGTGGTCGGCATAGTTATTTGTCGCCCAGAAAATATTGACTTGCTGCTCATCGGTGCTCAAAGTATGGTCTTTGAGCAGAGCATTAAGCAATTCGGGCGAAAGCTCGAATATGTCATTTTCTTTTATGTCGATTTGAGGCTCGATCATCCACGGATTTTTATGGTTGCTATTTATGCAAAGTTACAAAGAATTTTCGAGATGGCAATCGGTTATGTCGCACACAATCGGTTATGTCGCACGGCACTTTCATTTAAGAAAGCCTTGTTCTTCCAGAAATTCTGTTATCTTATGGCGAGTGACGTTCCGGGGATAGTGTTTTGTGCCGATACTTATTTCTTTGACATTCAGTAAAATAAGTGCGACAAAAATTTGGTCAAGTGGCGGGTTTTTCGCAACTTTATAGTTGTAAATCAAATAGTTATGAATAAATTCCGACCACTTGACCAAGTCCGTTCGATTGAAGCAACCGAGCCCAATCACACAGCAAAAGTACAAAATAAAATTGACACAAATCGCAGTATACTGGAAGAATTGAAAGCGTTTGCCTCCTCTGTCCGTTCCTGAAAATGGTTGACTCGGTTTTGTATGTTTACTGATATTGAAAATTTTGTGTGAAATGGTTCAGAAGAATACGACATATGGTGGCAGAATCATTTCAGACTCGCCACCATATGTAAATATTTAAGTCAAGAGATTACTTCAGCACTGAAATTGCGCCTTTGTAGTCCGGCTCGTGAGTGATTTCTTCTACAAGGTCGGAGAAGATGACGCGATGGTTCTCGTCCATGACGATGACTGCGCGGGCGAGGAGGCCTGCGAGTGGGCCGTCAACCATCTGGAGTCCGTAGTTCTGGGCAAACATGGCAGAGCGGAATGCTGAGGCAACGATGACATTCTCAATGCCTTCAGTCGTACAGAAACGGTTCATGGCAAAGGGGAGGTCCATAGAGATACATACCACTGCCACATTGTCGAGATCGGCGGCTTCTTTGTTGAAGCGGCGCACCGACATGGCGCATACCGGGGTGTCGAGGCTGGGGAAAATATTGAGTACCACACGCTTTCCGTCGAAGTCCGACAGACGGACGTCATTGAGGTCTTTTCCTGTTAGGTCGAAGCCGGGAGCTTCGGTGCCGACAGCAGGAATTTCGCCGTATGTATGGCACGGTGTGCCTTTGAAGAAGATTGTCTGCATGATTATAAGATTTTAATTCATTTGAGCTGCTTTCTGAATAACAACAGAGCCGAGATCATTGTTGTAGCCACGGATAATATCCGACACGGTTCCGTCGGTATTCACGAGGATGATCACCGGCGTGACTGCTCCGACGCCTGTATCGCGGGCAACGCCGCCGGCATGAACGAGAAGCGTCTCGCCCGGTTCCGTCGATGATATGATCTCTTCTATATCTTCCGGCCGATGGTTGAGGAACGCCCAGATTATGTCCATCTGGCGTGAAGCGAGAGCGACGCCCTGACGGACATCTTTAATCACATCCGGCGTGCTGCCGATGCCGGCGTCGAGAAATACCACAAGCGTCGGTGAGGCGAACGGAGCGCCCGCAGTATGTATATAGCGTTCGCCCGTAAAGGTCGGGGCAGCGATCTGTGGCATAGGGCGACCGGGAAGGTTGTCGAGCGAGAAAGTGTTCTCGCGGTATTTTTCGAACGCTTCGCCCTCAATGGCAATCAGGGAATCCATGTCTAATGTCGCGAGAATAGGCTTGGAAGGAGAATATGCGACTTCGATGCTTTGCTCGCCGATTCCGCCGGGGCTTGTCTCAAGATACGTATGAACCGGCATGAGAGTCTCGTGGTCAAGGACATAGGTATATTCCATTCCGTCGTAGCCGCCTGTGCGACGGACGCCTTTCACAACTGTTGCCGGCGATCCGTTGAAGACAGTATCTGCAGCGACTGTATATATGTAGGTTGTATCGGCTGCCATTTCGCGGAATTTCTGCGCGATGAAGGCGGGAATAAGATCGGCGAACTGCACCTGTTGTTGTACGCCACGGCTCACATTCCCTCCGGGAGCAAACGGCGCCGGATCTTCCGAAGCATGATATTCCTGAAGCCGGCGGTCGCGGAAACGGAAGTGTGTGCCGTCGAAGTAAGAATTGAAGCCTTTAACCTCACCCGAGGGTGTCTCGAGCGTCCACTGTATAAGATACTTGCACGGCGAAAGGGTGTCGCCCGGAGCAGGCTCGGACTGAAGAGCGACTTTGTACTGCACCGGTTCGGAGTGAGACGCCATCAGAACATCGAATCCGGCCGATGCATTGTAGTTGCCGACTTTATCCATGCGGTCGGCGATTTCAGGGAGGGTTAGTTTGGTCGCACCGTATGCCGATGGAATCATCATCGCTACGGCGGCACAGGTAAGGAAATTGGCACTTAGTTTAATCATAATGCAATGCGATAATACATCAATTAAACGCCTCGGAACGATTAATAGTTCGGAGGCGTTTAAAAAATTATCATAATTTTTCCCAGCGTCAGTTGTCGCGGTCAACGAAGAAGATCGGGATATTGGCGATGAATACGTCATCGGCACTGAAGAGCGGACGGTGTGCGATAAGGTCGCTCAGCCTGATGTCGCCAATGATATAATTGCTCGACTCGGTGAGATGGAGTTCATGGATATGGCTGAATTTCAGCTGGCCGGGGATATCGGTGGTGGTATAGCGGATATATACGCGGATGCTTATGTCGGTGGTATACTCGGGCCTGTCGACATATTCCATCTTTTTGTATTCGTATTTGTAATCGTGCAGGCGCGCCATGATGTCGCTGAGAATCGACGATGCCGTGGGGAATCCTCCGGCTCCCTTGCCGAACATGAACTGGCGGTCGTAGCACTCGCCGCGTATCACAACGCCGTTGTATTCGTCGTCGACGCTGTAGATATACCGTGATTTCTCCACCAGTTCGGGCATGACGAACATTGTGAATTTATCGTCCGAAACCTTTGCTACCTGTGCCACGAGTTTGATTTTCTTTCCTTTCTCGCGGGCGTACTGGATGTCGGTATCGTGGATATTGGAAATCCCGACCGTGAATACTTCTTCGGCAGGCACGAATCGTCCGAGCGCATGGACAGTGATGATAATCAGCTTGAAGAGTGCGTCGTAGCCCTCGATATCGAACGATGGATCGCTCTCGGCGAAGCCTAATTCCTGTGCGCGGCGGAGCGCCGAATCATAATCTTCGCCATGGTCGAATACGCGGGAAAGGATATAGTTTGACGATCCGTTGAGAATACCTTTCACTTCCAGAAGCAGATCGTTGTCGTAGTATTCCTCGAGATTCCGGATTACGGGGATCGAACCGCACGACGAAGCGTCGTAGAGCAGAGCGGTATTGTATTTGTGCTGCAGTTCGATCAGCTCGGGGAGATGGCGGGCGAGCATTGCCTTGTTGCCGCTCACAACGGGAATTCCGGCTTTAAGTGCCCGCGTTACAATCTCGTAGGACGCTCCGGCATCGTCGATGAGTTCGACGATCAGGCTGATTTCAGGATCATTGAATATCTCTTCGGCATTCTCTGTGAGGATGCCTTCGGGTACGGCTGTCCGGCGTTTTTTGTTTTTGTCGCGGACGCAGATGCGCCGGATGGCGGCATGGGCGTTTTTTGTCCTGCTGAGGACTGTGTATACGCCTTGGCCTACGGTGCCGAAGCCGAAGAGGCCGATCTGAATGGTTTTATTGTTCATTGCGTGTAAGAATTTTGTTCAGTTGGTCATGCTCCACAAGAAAGCCGTCGTGGCCCATGTCGGAGTCTATTTCAAAGTATTCCGCTGCGGGCATGTGTGCTGCCCAGCCGCGTATTTCCGAGGGCGGAAATATAATATCAGATGTGATTCCTACTATTGTCGCAGGCATTTTGAGCGATGCGAGGGCAGCTTCGGTTCCTCCCCGGCCCCGGCCTATGTCGTGGGTGTCGAAGGCATCGAGGATTGTAACATAGGAATATGCGTTGTAGCGGTCGCACAGTTTCTTTCCCTGGTGCGCCTGATAGGTGCAGGCGCGGTGTGGTGTGGTCAGAGCGGCATCGGCCGGATCTTTCTGTGTCCGGTTGTAACCGCTCCCGCCGCGGTAGGTCAGCATTCCGATAGCTCGTGCCGCGGCGAGTCCTGCCGCTCCGGCGTCAGGACGCCGTTCGCCGTATGTGGCGTCGGCTTTGATCGCCATTCGCTGCGTCTCGTCGACGGCTATGGCCCACGGAGTGGCGACAGGGGCTGTGGCTATCAGAATCAGGCTGTCGAACCGCTCCGGTTCCTGTGCTGCCCATTCCAGAGCCTGAAAGCCTCCTACGGAGCTACCCACGAGTTTGTGGATTCTCTTTATCCCTAATGCGTCGGCGAGGAGGGAGTGGGCGCGTGCCATGTCTGCTATAGTGAGTGAGGGAAAGTCGCCGTAGAGAGGTTCTCCCGTGGCAGCCGACGGGGTGAGCGGGCCTGTCGTCCCATAGTGAGAGCCGAGGATGTTGGCGCAGATTACGAACCAGCGGTCCGGGTCGAGAAACGCCCCTTTCTCAACCGTATGAGGCCACCAGTCCGCAACGTCGCTGTTCGCCGTAAGGGCATGGCATACCCACACCACGTTCGAGCGGTCAGCGTTCATATGCCCGTAGGTATGGTAGGCTATTGTCAGCGGTTCGAGCGTACCTCCGAGCTGGAGGTGGAAAGGTGCATTGTGATGATAGTATTGAATCATTATTAAAAATGAAATCCGGTTCGCCTTTAGGAAGGGAACCGGATTATATCGATTTGGTTTATACGCACAACAAAAAGTCACATCCGGTTCCCACGGCTGCGCATGACCATCATCGACATCGACATGACGTGCATCATGCCCTTGGCGAAATTGGAGTTGTGGAGACCGTAGTTCATATCGGATGTTTTTTGATGCGCAAAGGTAAAGACAATTTCCGAACCGAACAAAAAAAGTTGGGAAAAAGTGAATTATTTTATGCCGCGGGCCGAAAGAGCACGGTGATATCGGGCGGCATTGATGCGGTGACGGGCATAATTGTCGGAGAAATCGTGGTAACCCGAGAAGTCGGATTTTGCGCACATATAGAGATAGTCGTGCTCCGGAGCATCGAGCACAGCATCGATGGTCTTACTCTCGACAATGCGTATCGGACCGGGGGGAAGGCCCTGATAGATATATGTATTGTAGGGCGAGTCGTAGACTATCTGGTCATGTGTTATGCGGCGCAGTGCGAAGTCGCCGACAGCGAATTTCACAGTCGGGTCGGCCTGAAGCGGCATATGTTTTGCCAGACGGTTGAGATACAGCCGTGCGATGACGGGCCGCTCGTCAGTTTTGTTCGATTCCTCCTCGACAATAGACGCCAGTGTATGCACTTCTTCCGGACTCAGACCGAGAGCGTCGGCTTTGGCGCGGCGGCTGTCGTTCCAGAAACTGCTGCGGTGGTCGGAGAGAACTGATATCACTTTCTCCGGTGTGGCTGTCCAGTAGAATTCGTATGTATCGGGAAGGAATGCCGCGGCATAATTCTCTTTGTTCAGCCCCTGCTGAGGAAGAATTGAATCGACAGCACTCATGAATGCGATGGAGTCGAATTCCATCTGCGAGGCTATGCGTCCGGCGAGATCGGAAAACAGTCGTATATTGTTGAAAGTCAGCTTTACCGGGGTCTGCCGTCCTTTGGCTATACGTTTTGCGACATCGAGGGCGCGGTCGCCCGGTTCGACAAGATAACTGCCGCGGGAGGAGGAAGCGTCACTGCCTGACGCTTTCCATATCCATGCTACTTTGGAGCCGAAACTGTTGCCCAGGGCTCCCCGGATTATATCAGGTATGCTGTCGGATTGTGTCCCGGCAGGAATCTCAACTCTCACAGGTTCGTATTCGTAGCGGGAATTGATATAGAAATATGCCGATGCCGCCACAGCGCAGATAAGGACAATAATTGCTGCGAGTATGAAAAGTATGTTTTTTTTGCGTCTCATATTTATTTGTCGGGTGATTCAATTATTTTTTCGATATCTTCTTTCTCGATCTGACGTTCATGCGGAGTCTCGTTGTCTTCGTGTCTGTCGATATAATGGTCGTAATACGAAAGTAGGAGAGTGGTGAGCGGCAGCGCTACTATGAGTCCGATAAAACCCATCAGCGTGCCCCATATCGAAAGACTGAGCAATATGATAGCGGGATTGAGTCCCATTGCACGCCCCATGATTTTAGGAGTAAGGAACAAATCCTGAATACACTGCACAATGATGTATACCGCCATAGTCTCGCACCATATGGTCCAGAAGTCGATATGTCCGCTTACCGAGTATACGAGGCAGAGGAGGGTAGCCGGGATGAGGGAGATAAGCTGGAGATAGGGTATAAGATTCAGTAATCCGATGAAGAGTCCGAGAACGACGGCAAGAGGAAGCCCGATGATGAGGAATCCGATTGAGAAGAGTATGCCGACGATAAATGCAACGAGTGCCTGACCACGGAAATAATGGTTCATCGAATCCTTGACATCGTTGGTTATCTTGAAAGTCACAGCACGGTATTTCGGAGGGACCATGTGCTTGAATCCTCGCAGAAGCCGCTCATAATCGAGCATTATGAATACGACATACAGCAGGACTATAAACCAGTTGAATATCCCGAGTACTATGTCGTAGCTTCCGGATATGAGAGAGCCTAATGTGTCCAGAATCGAGCGTACGTCCTGACTGGTGAGTTGACGTGAAATTTCTGCGAAATCAATGTTCTCGCGTATGTATTCCTGTACCGATACAGGTATCAGGCTCACGCTCGATCCGTTTTCGAGGTACCGGCTTATAAGCCCGGATACCTGATGCATTTCATCAAGGACGGAAGGAACCACAAAGATTGCAAGCACCGATAGCAGAAGTACAGTCTCGAAGAGAGTCATGAATATTGGTAGCCAACGGTTGCGGACGCGCAGAAGCCGTCGGTTGTACTGGACGAATGGTTCCAGAAGATATGCTATGAGCCATGCCACCAGGAATGGAAGAAGCACGGAGCTGAGGAGGTCGACCAGCCATACTATCGCGGCCAGAACAACAATAGTAATCAGCATGCGTACTACCCGGTCGAAGGTGTACGGGCGGCTGGAACTGGCTGGCGCGGTATTTGAGTCGGAATTATTGTTCATTGTCTGTTCTGTTATCGCTTGCAAAGGTAAGAAAAATTTTTTATGAACAATATGTGTTTTTACTTATGGTGATGCATCATGGCTAAATCGGGAAAATTACTTACCTTTGCACAAAAATAAGAAGTTTTATGGCCGAACTGTCACTGTTGGAACGCCTCGATGGTATAGAGGCACGTTTTGAAGAGGTTTCTACCCTGATTACGGACCCCGCGGTAATAGCGGATATGAAGCGGTATGTGCGTCTTTCGAAAGAGTATAAGGATCTGGAGCGTCTCACCGGTCTGACACGTCGCTATCGTACCGCTCTCGCAAATATCGATGAAGCCAAGGAAGTGCTTGCCACAGAGAATGATCCTGAAATGCGCGAGATGGCAAAGGACGAGCTTGATTCCGCAACCGAGGCTCTGCCGGGACTTGAAGAGGAAATAAAGCTCCAGCTGATTCCGGCCGACCCCGAGGACTCGAAGAATGCTATCCTCGAGATCCGTGGCGGCACAGGTGGCGACGAGGCTGCTCTTTTTGCCGGAGATCTCTGCAAGATGTATATGAAATACTGCGAAAGCCGCGGATGGAATGTCGCTGTTACTTCGGCCAGCGAGGGTGCGGCCGGCGGTTATAAGGAAGTTGTCCTTTCTGTGACAGGCGACGGAGTATATGGCATTCTGAAATATGAGAGCGGTGTCCACCGTGTGCAGCGTGTACCGGTGACAGAG
Organism: uncultured Porphyromonadaceae bacterium; assembly: GCA_902471685.1. Lineage (GTDB taxonomy): Bacteria > Bacteroidota > Bacteroidia > Bacteroidales > Muribaculaceae > CAG-873. The sequence continues at coordinate 748 of CABRLF010000064.1, read as the reverse complement.
ACGCAGGGTCGTGTGCATACCTCGGCTGCCACAGTGGCAGTACTGCCAGAAGCCGATGCCTTCGATGTAGAAATAAACGAGGGCGAGATTAAATGGGATACTTTCCGCTCCGGTGGCGCCGGCGGACAGAATGTGAACAAGGTCGAATCCGGTGTCCGTCTGCGATATATGTGGAAGAATCCCGTGACCGGTGTCACTGAGGAAATCCTGATCGAGTGTACAGAGACCCGCGACCAGCCCAAGAACAAGGAGCGTGCGCTGAGCCGTCTCCGTACTTTCATATATGACAAGGAACACCAGAAATATATCGATGATATCGCTTCGCGCCGCAAGACTCTCGTAAGCACCGGCGACCGCTCAGCCAAGATCCGTACTTACAACTATCCTCAGGGCCGAATCACCGATCACCGCATAAATTATACTGTCTATAATCTTCAGGCGTTCGTCGACGGCGACATTCAGGATGTGATCGATCATTTGATCATTGCTGAAAATGCCGAGAAACTGAAGGCTGCGGAGCTTTAAGGTGGATGGTTTTGGTAGAAGGTTGAAAGTTTAGGTTTAGGAAGTTGCTCGACACCTTACCATTATCTAAACCCTAAACCATCCCCAAACTCTAAACCATAACCCCTCAACCCTAAACCACAAACATCTGATTATGGAACCCAATGACAAGAATAGATTCTCTGCTGCGATGATTCGCGAGGCTGTCGTACAGGCGTAGATCGGAAGAGCGTCGTGTAGGGAA
>CABRLF010000063.1 GCA_902471685.1 uncultured Porphyromonadaceae bacterium | reverse complement strand
CATCAACTTCTCCAAAAGGGCCTGATATGTTCATTTATTTTTCTTAGTTACTTATAAAATTAAACATGTTGATTGATCCCAAGGTAGGGAATAATTTTAGAAAAAGAACTTTGGTTTTGTTTCGATTCTGATTATCTCGCTATGTTAGGAACCGGTCCGTATTCATTGGCTTCCGGCTGACTTTTCCGAGCAGCCCAGACCATAACAATAATGAAGCCGACGATAGGAATAAGCGCGATAAGAATCCACCAGCCTGAGCGACCTATGTCGTGAAGGCGCCGAACTCCAACGCTGATACACGGTAGGAGCAATGCAAGTTGTACGATGTTGACTACTACTGGAGCTTTTTCAACAAACAGAAGATTGATTGGCATACAGACGATTACTGTAAAGAGTGTCCACCACCAATATTCCGATCGCGAAGCACGACCTGTGAAGCACAAGTACTTGGCGAAACAGGTTTTTACTGCTTCCGGAAAAGTTAATTGTCTCTGAGTCATATAATGATTTATTTTAATTGGTTTCTAAAGTCTGTCGGTCTGACTTTTGCAATTCTGTTTCATTGCATTTTAGGCATCCAGTATTTTGAAGCCGAAACAGCTATATCGAACATAAGATACATGGAATCTTTGCTATCCTCGTTCAATTCATCGCTATTGGCCACCAACTGGATATATTTGTTAGTGATAAATATAATGTCATTCAGATTCGAGGCTGTGTCTTCCAATGCTTGTAAATATTTCTCCATAATAACATCTTCTACATCACCGCCTTCCGATGAAGTATAATCGGAAGCACCCTTAAGAACATTGTTCAATACATCCTTGAATTCCTTCGTTTCAACGACTTCCTTTTCAGCACTTGTTTTGGCAGCCTTATCAAGCGAAAACTCTTCATCCATAAACTGGCTAAGAACAGCGGTGAATTCACTCCCTATCCCGGGATTCTTTCCCTCCGGGAATATCAGTTCCGTATACTCTATCGGTAGCGCTGAAGTATCACACACTGTTGCAAGAGCACCTCCAATGCTTGCATTCAGTTCGTTGATTCGATCAAACAGAGCGACTGTATCAACGGGACTGTTTACTTTGTTGCCGTCAACATTTTTTACTTTTGCGTTTCCCACGCACGCTGCGAGAATTATGCAGAGCATGGCGGCAATAATAAGAATCAGTTTGTTCATATTGCTTGTGATTAAAAGTTCTACGCTGCAAAGTTATGTCCGCATCCTGATTCGAGCCTAAAAATTGAGTACGGAAAAAGTACGGTTTTGCACCCGTACTGTTTACGCTCACAGAAACTTTTTAATAATCAAACGAATAAGTACTATCATATACGCCGTATTTCCATCCCTTACAGAATCAACAAAAGAGACTCCGACAGTCATAAAGCGGTATTCTAAACATGAAAATGGCCCGATCCGGAATTCCGGTCGGGCCATTTCTATATGTTGTATCGCGGAATTACTTCGAGAGTTTTTCCTTGAGGGCTGCGAGAGCTTCGAGGTCACCGAGAGTGGTGCGCTCGAGCTGCTGTTGAGCTGCTGCGGGAGCTTCTTCAGCCTTGCGGGGAGCGGCGGCACGCTTAGCCTTGCGTTCAGCGGTCTTCTCGGCACGGGTTTCGTCCTCGTAGATGCGGCTGTGTGAAAGGATGATGCGGCGGCTTTCCTTGTTGAATTCGATAACCTTGAAGTTGAGTTTCTCGTCAACCTTGGCGGTAGTACCGTCTTCCTTAACGAGGTGCTTGGGAGTAGCGAAGCCTTCAACACCGTAGGGAAGAGCTACAACAGCGCCCTTGTCGAGCATCTCGATGATGGTGCCTTCGTGTACGGAGCCAACGGTGAATACAGTTTCGAATACATCCCAGGGATTTTCTTCGAGCTGCTTGTGGCCGAGGCTGAGACGACGGTTGTCCTTGTCGATCTGGAGAACTTCCACTTCGATGTCGGCACCGACCTGAGTGAATTCGCTGGGGTGCTTGATTTTCTTGGTCCAGCTGAGGTCGGAGATGTGGATAAGACCGTCGACGCCTTCTTCGATTTCAACGAATACGCCGAAGTTGGTGAAGTTGCGCACCTTGGCGGTGTGGCGGCTGCCGATAGGATACTTAACTTCGATATCTTCCCAGGGATCTTTCTTGAGCTGCTTGATACCGAGGCTCATCTTGCGCTCTGCACGGTCGAGAGTGAGGATGACAGCTTCGATTTCGTCGCCGATCTTAAGGAATTCCTGAGCGCTGCGGAGGTGCTGGCTCCACGACATTTCGCTGACGTGGATAAGACCTTCAACACCGGGAGCAACTTCGAGGAATGCACCGTAGTCGGCCATAACGACAACTTTACCCTTGACTTTGTCGCCAACTTTGAGGTTGGGATCGAGGGCATCCCATGGATGGGGATGGAGCTGCTTGAGACCGAGAGCGATACGTTTCTTCTCGTTGTCGAAGTCGAGGATAACGACGTTGAGCTTCTGGTCGAGAGCGACAACTTCGCTGGGGTGGTTGACACGGCCCCATGAGAGGTCGGTGATGTGGATAAGACCGTCGACACCGCCGAGGTCGATAAATACGCCGTAGGAGGTGATGTTCTTGACGGTACCTTCGAGTACCTGGCCTTTTTCGAGCTTGGAGATGATCTCGCGCTTCTGCTGCTCGAGTTCGGCCTCGATAAGTGCTTTGTGGGAAACGACCACGTTGCGGAATTCTTCGTTGATCTTAACGACCTTGAATTCCATGGTCTTGCCTACGAATACATCGTAGTCGCGGATGGGCTTGACGTCGATCTGTGAACCGGGGAGGAATGCTTCGATACCGAAAACGTCAACAATCATGCCGCCTTTGGTACGGCACTTGATGAAGCCCTTGATGATTTCGTTGTTTTCGAGGGCTGCGTTGATGCGTTCCCAGCTGCGGGAAGCACGAGCCTTCTTGTGAGAGAGGATCAGCTGACCTTTGCTGTCTTCCTGATTCTCGATGAAAACCTCTACCTTGTCGCCGATCTTGAGATCGGGATTGTAGCGGAATTCGCTCATCGGGATGATGCCGTCGGATTTATAACCGATGTTAACCACTGCCTCACGCTTGTTGAGAGCGATGATGGTACCTTCGATTACTTCTTTGTCTTTTACCGAGTTAAGAGACTCTTCGTATGCAGAGGTGAGCTCTTCGCGGCTCTTTTCGCCTGTTGCTTTCTCATTTTCGTAAGCATCCCAGTCGAAATCCGCAATCGGTGAATTGGTTAATTCTGCCATTTAAATTAGTTAATAAATAAAGTTGATTAAAAACGAACATTGGCCGAGGCCGCTGTTTTGCGGCGCAAAGATACGCATTAATTTATTGATTTGCAAATAGCAGCGCACGTTTTTAACTCTTTGCCCTGAACTTTTCTCAGGCCGGGCCTTCGTTTGCGGGCCGACGGCCTTCCACAGCGGCCTTAACATTCATTATGCGGGTATAGACAGCTTCCGGAGTCAGGATACGGATAGAGCCGTCGAGCACCTCGAGACGGGTATTTTCGAGACTCGCTGCGGGGTCATCGACCAGACGGACTGCAAGCGGCAGAGGCAAGTCAATTATTCCGCGCACTCGTCCCACCTGATCGAGCACCTGCATGCCGGCATCGGTGAGTACCCAAAGATAGCCGTCGGCATCGAATGTCATGCCTCCCTTCCGCAATGTGCTGTTATTGTAAGTGTGCAGCCAGTAATAAGGCTGCGGAGCATACTCCTTCCCGTCAGTCCGTATCAAAGCCTGAATCATATAGTTGCTTCCGGGCAACGGCCTGACCGCGAGGCTTCCATCTGGATAAATCGCCGTCGGATTAGGCTCGAAGGATTCCGCAGGCGCTGCAATCCATTCGCCTGACCCACCAAGCCATGCCGCCACAGTGGCATTGCCGGTTTTTCTTGGTTCAATCCGTTTGCCATAATCTTTCCACAGCCACCGCATCACATCCGGAAATATCTCAGATGCACGACGGACACTGTGACCGCCGTCGGCCCAGTCGAAATCATAGGCATATCCGGCAAATTCGAGCGCAGAGCCCAAAAGCTGATTCGCCTCGAACCAGCTGCCGAAAAGTGGATTCCACGTGTCGGAATAACCGTCCTGAAGAAAGACACGCAACGGTTTCGGCTCATTCTTGCGGACCAACGCCTGAAGATCGTTGCCACCACGCATCGGCACAAAAGTTCCGCACCCGGAAAAGACGCGTCCGAATAGATCCGGCCGGTGCCATGCCGCAATGAAAGCGCCAATTCCACCCGAACTGAGGCCGAAAATCATTCTGTTTTCGCCACCGGCCTTAAGCGCAACGCTAATGCCCTGCGAGGCAGCCTCGGCCAGTGCGCCGGGGATGACCTCCGTCTCCAGAAAACGGGCGAACCGGGCATCGGTTGCATCGAATTCATTACTACGGTTATACCTGAGCACATCTCCTTTCGCATCCCCGACGACTCCGGGCTCAAGATAAATACCTATCATAGGCGGAATACTGCCCTCCTTGACAAGAGAATCAATCACCGCCGGGGCATTGCACAGGATACCGTCAAGTCCGACATAAAGACATGCCGGGCTTGCGTCGTAGCCTTCGGGTATAGAAATTTTAAAATCGTGTGTTGTGGCAGGATATATGTCCGAACCGGTCAGTCGGCCGTCAAGGATAGTATATCCCGAAGCAGAAACTACGGACATCGCCATGATAACGGACCAAAGACTCCTTTTCATAAATAATGCCGCAATCTGCCGAATACTGACTTGAAGAAATCAGTACTGCTCGTTCTCGTTGGGGAAGTCGGACGACTTCACATCGTCGATATAGTGCCCTACAGCCTCATTGATGACCGTCGAAAGATCGGCATAGCGGCGGAGGAATTTGGGCGAGAATCCCTTGTTGATGCCGAGCATATCGTGCATTACAAGAACCTGACCGTCGGTGCCATTGCCTGCTCCGATACCGATTGTGGGGATTTCGAGAGATTCGGATACGCGGCGAGCGAGATCGGCAGGAATCTTTTCGAGCACAATGGCGAAGCATCCGATTTCCTGAAGCATCTTGGCGTCGGAGAGAAGCTTTTCTGCCTCTGCTTCCTCTTTCGCGCGGACTGCATATGTGCCGAATTTATTGATCGACTGGGGAGTAAGACCCAGATGTCCCATGACGGGAATACCGGCTGAAAGGATGCGTTCTATCGATTCGCGGATTTCGGCACCGCCCTCCATCTTCACGGCCTCGGCATGGCTTTCCTTCATTATACGGATAGCGGAATTGAGAGCCTCGATAGGGTTGCCCTGATAGGTGCCGAAAGGCATATCGCACACAACCAAAGCACGCTGTGTTCCTTTCACAACGCTCTTGGCATGATAGATCATCTGATCGAGAGTGATAGGCAGAGTTGTCATGTTGCCGGCCATCACATTGGAGGCAGAGTCCCCGACAAGAATCACATCCATTCCGGCTTCATCGATCAGCTTGGCCATCGAGTAGTCATAGGCTGTGAGCATGGCGATTTTCTCACCGCGGGCTTTCATCTCCGCAAGGCGCATGGTGGTAACCTTACGCTTGTTATCTACTGTATTTGTCGACATTTAAGTTGCATTTTATGTGTCGCGGACTGCAAAAACAGTTGCCGCGCCCAAAGTTTATCCCTTAGGCGCGGCAAAGTTAGTCATTATTTTTGAAACAGAGCACTCTTATTTACAAAAGGTCTGTAATCTTGCGGATAAACTCCTCGCGTTGCTCCCGCGTGCCGGAAGTCATACCCGGGCAGTTGAGCCACTCTGCACCGTTAAAGCCGATCGTAGTCAGTGCCATCGGGATAAAATATCCTTCGAAATACGGACGGAAAACTTCGGTGGGAGCCTCCGAAGTAGTGACAATAAGAGTACGGGCTACCGACAGGCCCGGAAGCATCCTGCCTTCGGGAGAAACCTTGTATCCGAAACCGGGAAGCATGACTTTGTCGAAGAAGCCTTTTACAACGGCCGGAGCCTCGCCCCACCAGATCGGGAAAAGGAAAACCACCTGCTGTGCGCGGCGGAGGATATTCTGGTATTTCTCAACCAACGGATCGAGATATTCCCCACGGCTGAAAAGCGCCAGTTCTTCCGGTTTGTATACGGGATTGAAGCCGTCGGCATAAAGGTCGATTACCTCGCAGGCGTTACCGAGGCGTGTCTGCATCGCCTCGAGAATTGCATGGTTGAAACTTTTGCCGTAAGGATGTGCGTAGATTACGGCAGTATGTGCTTTTGTAGTCATTGTTATTCTATCTTAGTCCGAGATGTGCGAGAAGTTCGATAGCCTCCGAGGCAGTCATTGAACGGCGTTTACTGAGTTCGCCGGCAAAAGAATCCGCAACTCCGGCAATAGCGGCATGACGGAAAATACGGTCGACATAGTTGAAGCAGCTGTCGAATAGATTTCGGCATTCGTCTTCATCGAGAGCACAGAACTCACGGCCTTCTTCCACAACGGCATCGCGAATACCGGCAGTCTCTGCGGGAGTCATGCCCGTGTGTGCAAGCACATAGCGGCGGCATGCCAGATTACCCAGAGCCATAGATGTGGTCATTCTCAATTCCTTGAGCGTCTGCTCCCATACAATTTTGGCGGACATCCGCGGATTTCCGCGCAGTCCGAAATCATGGCTCATCACCATGCTTTCACCCGGTTCGGAATCCAGATGAATCTCAGAGAGGTAATCCTCTCCGTCAAGGGCCACAAGAGTGATTGTCATGCCCGTAATACCATATGTCTTATCGCGCTCATCGCTGTAGCGCAGTTTAGGTTCTTTCATCGCTAATTGTCTTTATATCTAAAACCGCATATATCAGCTTGTCAGTTCACTACCATAATCTTGGTGACAGCGCCCGAACTGCCGGTTCCGTCGCCACCCTGAGAGGCAAAAACAAAATAAACACCCGACCGGACACGCTGTCCGTCACTTCCGCAGCCGTCCCACGAAACCATTCCACCTTCGGATCTGCCCTGAAAGAAAACATTGCCCGCCGCATCGGCGATCTTCACCAGCGAGTTCTCCATCAGACCGGTTATCGTAATCCATCCGGTATATTCAGGTCGGACCGGGTTGGGATATGCATATACATCGGAATAGTCATCCGCAGCCGGCGCACTGTCGCTTTCGTAGCATACGATACCCTGGGTTGTGCCAAACCAGACACGGTTGGAATTAGGCTCGGCAGCAACAGTCTCGACTATATCGGAGGGCAGCGGCGAATTCGAAGCCGTATAATGTGCCACTATTTTATTTCCGGCCGGATTGACCAGATATACACCGGAAGTACGGCTTGCTATCCACTTGCGGTTCGACGGATCGACAGCAATATCATATACCTCCTCGCCGTCAAGAAGATAATCGCCCAATCCGGTGCCGTCGTTGCGTGCGACAATAGGACGACGAATACGGAAATCGGCATTGAAAGCCTCTCTGATATCGTCTATCACAATTACTCCGTAACTGGTAGCGAGCCAGATCCGCCCCTCGGCATCTTCCTTAATGGAATAAAAATACCATGTCTCGAAAGAATTGCCTTCCCGGTCGGTAAAGTTACTGAGAGTAATCACCCGGTCGTCATTGAAATTGAGCGGAGTCCCGTTATTATAGCGGAACGAAAGCGGGCCGTCGGAACCGCCGTAGTAGAAGATGGAATATCCGGGATATTTCTTTGAAAAGAAGCATTTCACCTCACGCGTAAGCCCATCGGTATAAAAATCGGGAACCGGAATCCAGTCGGTTTTCTTAACTTCCGACAGATTCCCTTTGCGCTTGGCAGCAGGGAGCACCGCATATGTCGCCACATCCGCCGTACTCTTGTCTATATATCCGGTGCCCATCCAAAGGTTGCCGTCGGGATCTATATTAGCATAAAGAGTGCGCGTGCTGGCTGCGTTGCGCGTATAAGAATTACGGGAATCGAAAATCTCAACTATCTCATTATTTTTTATAGCCACCAGACCGTAGTGGTTGTCGGCCATAAAATACAGGTCGGGATCGTCGGGATCCGGTACAAAACGACATGCGCCGACAATTCTGCCAGTGGCCTTATCGTACCGATTGCGGAATGATACATAGTCGCCGTTTACAGCCTTATCGGCATGGAGGCACGCCACGTCGGTGATTTTTCCGTCCGGCCCGACACGGTCGATATAAGACGGTAGGTCGAAATTGTCGCCGGGATTCTGAAACACGAAATTCGCGGAAATATTCGCCACATATAGCGTTTTGCCATCCTGACTCTGCATCATCAGGCAAGGTTCGGGGACGGAGAATCCTTCGGGAACATCAATATTCATCAGCACGGCAGCACTGCCGCCTGAAAGATTATAGCGCGATGCCGTCTTGCCTTTTGCGAGCCATACCGACGATGAGGAATTCGAAGGCGCGAAACATCCGTCCCCGGCATCCGGAAGAGCTATTTCTGCAGTCGTCTCTCCATTGGTGAAGAACGCCCGGTTGCCGTAGTGGAATATGGCGCCATCAGCTGTAGGATGAATATCGCAGAACGTTCCGCCTGGAATATTCGGAAAAAGGATATCCGATGCCTCATAGCGGTCGAAATCATATCTGTGCCGCATAATACCTGTGCGGCCTCGGTTATGCAGGAGAGTGCCGTCGGCGAGAGGGATGGCTTCAGTCGAACCCGTTCCGAAGTCGAGCACATCGAGCTTGCGGAATACACTCCACTCATTATGTCTGCCTTCAAGCGGAGCAGTGAAAAGATTGTATGGACCGTCCATAGCGGCAGTACGCACAAGCAGATGACCGTCAAGGACAAAGGCGTGGGTAAGCTTACGGCCATATATCCCCGATTCTATCACTTCATGGCGCACGTCGTCGTAGACAACAAGTCCGAAGTCGGTGGCGAGATAAATCTTGCCGTCATGAAACGACGAACCGTTGATAGATCGCGACGCCGAAACTGAAGCATCGCGGATCTCCGGCAGATTGACTATACGGCCATCGTCATAGAGCAGGTCCATGTTGGCACTCTCATAGACAATGAGCAGATAGTTCTTTTCGTAATTATAGCGGATATGCCGTATGCGGCTGCGGTCGCTCAGACGTACGGCATCATAGATATAGAACTCATTGTCTTCAAAATTCTGATGCATAAGCGTACCGCCCGAAAGCGCATAGACACGATTCGGTGTCTCGACAATTTCGGAGAAACGGTCGCCCACTGTCGGATAGACCGTCCACCGCCCCTGTTGCGTCTGGCCTGCGACGGAGAATCCGAGAAATGATGCAAGGAGAATTGCAAAAAGTGTGATTGTAGTTCTAATCATTTATCGACAAGGAGAGAAATATATAAAACAGGAGGGAAGGATCAGCGCGCCATCAGCCATTGCGCCAGAGCACGTACAGCCTTGCCTCGATGGCTCACGGCATGCTTCTCCGCCGGAGTCGCCAATGCGAACGAGCGATGCCAGCCTTCGGGCTGGAAAAGAGGGTCATATCCGAATCCGCCTTCGCCCTGCGGCTCTGCGAGGATTTCTCCTTCGACAGCACCGGAGAAGAAATGTGTATCATCGCCGATAACCAGCGCGATCGCACACCGAAACCGGGCACGACGGTCGGGCTTGTCCTGAAGCTCGGACAGAAGACGGGCATTATTCGCGGCATCGTCGCCATGCCTGCCGGCATAGCGGGCACTGAAGACACCCGGCGCACCACCGAGCGCATCGACTTCAAGGCCGGAGTCGTCGGCAAAGCAGTCATAGCCATAGCGCTCCTTTACCCATCGCGCTTTCTGGAGAGCATTCTCCTCGAACGTGGCGCCGGTCTCGGGGATATCGTCATGGCATCCTATATCGGCAAGCGAAAGAACGGTAAAACGCCCGCCGAGAATCTCTCTGACCTCGGCGAGCTTATGACTGTTGTTGGTTGCGAATACTATGCGGTCCATCGATTGAATAACGTGATCCTTAGCCTCAATATTGCACGGCTCAGCCGACAACGATATTGACAATCTTTCCGGGCACGATAATCACCTTGCGCACGGACTTGCCCTCGAGCCACTTTGCCGCTGCGGGATCCGACATTGCGGCTGTCTGGATATCGTCGTTGGACGAACCTGCCGGTACCGTGATATTGAAACGGGCTTTGCCGTTGAACGAAACTGCCATCGTGACGGAATCTTCCTTGAGATAATCCTCGTTCGCTGTCGGCCACTTAGCGTCCACAACAGAGCCATTGTTCCCCAGTGCGCTCTGCCAGAGTTCTTCCGCAACGTGGGGTGCGAAAGGCGACAGAACAATCAGCAGCGGTTCGAGTACTGCACGCGAATGGCATTTCTGCTGTGCAAGTTCATTGACACAGATCATGAATGCGGCCACTGAGGTATTGAATGAGAATGACTCGATATCGGAAGTCACTTTCTTGATGAGTTTATGCACGCTCTTGAGGCTCTCCCGCGAAGGCTCGCTGTCGTCGACAAGAAGAGTATCGCCTTTCCAGAACAGCGACCAGAGCTTCTTGACAAAACGGAAGACACCGTCGATACCGTTGGTATCCCAGGGCTTGCTCTGCTCTATCGGGCCGAGGAACATCTCGTAGAATCGGAGTGTATCGGCACCATAGCGCTCAATCATATCGTCGGGGTTGACGACGTTGAACATCGATTTAGACATCTTCTCAACGGCCACACCGCATATATATTTGCCGTCTGCATTGAGAACGAATTCAGCATCGGCAAACTCGGGACGCCACTTGCGGAAAGCGTCGGTATCGAGCACATCGTTACGGACAATGTTGATATCCACATGTATAGGCTGTGCGTCGTACTGGTCTCGCAGGTCGGCGCTCACGAATGTATTGGTATCCTTGATGCGGTATACGAAGTTGCTCCGGCCCTGGATCATGCCCTGATTGATGAGCTTGCGGAAGGGTTCGTCCTCGACTACTTCGCCGTAATCATAGAGGAACTTATTCCAGAAGCGGCTGTAGATGAGGTGACCTGTGGCGTGCTCTGAACCGCCGACATAGAGATCGACATTACGCCAGTATTCATCAGCCTCCTTCGATACCAGCGCGTCGTTGTTACGAGGATCCATGTAGCGGAGATAATATGCCGACGACCCGGCGAATCCGGGCATCGTGTTCAGCTCGAGTGGATAACCTTCGGGGGTGACCCAGTTCTTTGCGCGGCCCAGCGGGGGCTCGCCAGTCTCAGTAGGCAGATATTTGTCGATTTCCGGAAGTTCGAGAGGGAGATTATTATATGCCTGAGGAATACCGTCGACATAGCAGATGGGAATAGGCTCGCCCCAGTAGCGCTGGCGGCTGAAAATGGCGTCACGGAGACGGTAGTTCACTTTCACGCGTCCTATGCCTTCCTTTTCAATATGTTTCTTTGCTGCAGCGATGGCTTCTTTGACAGTCATGCCGTTGAGGTTGAGTGTCGGGCCCTCGGAATTGCACATTATACCTTCCTTGGCATCCATCGACTCCTCGCTTACGTCAGCTCCCTCGATAAGGGGAATTATGGGTAGATCGAAATGCTTTGCAAAGGCATAGTCGCGGCTGTCGTGCGCCGGAACGGCCATGATCGCGCCTGTGCCATAGCCGGCGAGGACATAGTCGCTGATCCATACCGGCACTTTCTTGCCGGAGAGCGGATTTATCGCATAGGAGCCGGAGAAGACACCGGTCACTTTTTTGTCGATCATACGCTCGCGCTCGGTACGGTGTTTGATGGATTCAAGATATGCGTCGACAGCCGGACGCTGTTCGGGTGTGGTCACCTGATCGACATATTTGCTTTCGGGTGCCAGCACCATGAATGTGACGCCGAAAACAGTATCGGCACGGGTGGTGAAAATCTCAAGGTCGAGATCGTCGCGGCCGTCAATTCTGAAACGCATCTCGGCGCCTTCGCTGCGGCCGATCCAGTTGCGCTGTGTCTCCTTGATGGATTCCGACCAGTCGATGCGGTCAAGCCCCTGAAGCAGACGCTCTGCATATGCCGAAACTCTCAGGCACCACTGCCACATTTCCTTCTGCTCCACGGGATAACCGCCGCGGACAGAAAGGCCCTCGCTCACCTCGTCGTTGGCGAGGACGGTGCCGAGCTTCGGGCACCAGTTCACCATCGAGTTGCCCAGATACGCGATGCGGTAATTCATAAGGGTGTCGCTCTTGGCCTTGGCATCCATATTACGCCATTCTTCGGCTGTGAAATGGAGTTCCTTGCCGCATGCGGCGTTCACGCCTTCCGTGCCGTTCTTCTCAAATGCGGCAACGAGTTCGGCGATGGGACGTGCTTTGTCGGCATTCTTATCGTAATAGGAATCGAACATCTTCAGGAAAGCCCACTGAGTCCACTTGTAGAATTCAGGATCGCAGGTGCGCACGGTGCGGCTCCAGTCATAGCAGAAACCGATATTCTCGAGCTGGCTTATATAGCGCTTAACGTTTTCGGTAGTGGTCACCTCAGGATGCTGGCCGGTCTGGATGGCATACTGCTCGGCAGGGAGACCATAGGCGTCAAAACCCATGGGGTGCAGAACGTTGAACCCCTGAAGGCGTTTGTAGCGCGAAAAAATATCGCTCGCGATATAGCCTAACGGATGTCCTACATGCAGACCCGCGCCCGACGGATAGGGGAACATGTCCAGGACGTAGAACTTCGGTCGTTTCGGGTCGATGTCGACCCGGTAAATGTCGCTGTCCTTCCACTGGCGGCGGACGCGTTTCTCTATTTCCTTATGATTGTATTCCATTGCAATGCTATGTGTTTTCTTATTTAGACAATTCGAGCATCCTGTTGATAGGACGCAGTGCGCGTTCGGCCAGTTCGGGATCGACAGTCACTTCCGGAGTCTCGTCGCGGAGGCAGTCGCGCAGTTTGGCAAGAGTATTGAGTTTCATATAAGCGCAGTCGTTACAGCCGCATGTGCTGTCTTCCGACGGAGCGGGGATGAAAGTCTTGTCGGGGGCTCCCTTTCGCATCTGGTGCAGGATTCCGCTCTCTGTGGCGACTATAAATTCCTGTGCCGGGCTTTCGAGCGCATATTTGAGGAGGACAGCAGTAGAGCCAACAGCGTCGGCGAGAAGTACCACCGGGCGAGGACACTCGGGATGTACGAGCACAGGAGCGTGAGGATGTGATTCCTTCAGCCTGGCTATACCCTCGGCGGAAAAACGCTGATGCACATGACATGCACCGTCCCAAAGGAGCATAGCGCGACCGGTGACAGAATTTATATATGAGCCAAGGTTACGGTCCGGTCCGAAAATTATTTTGGCATTCTGAGGAAACGACTCGACGATCTTACGGGCATTCCCCGAAGTGACAAGGACATCGGTAAGGGCTTTCACTCCCAAAGATGTATTCACATAAGAAATGACAGTATATCCCGGATGTTCTTTTATAAAAGCTTCGAATTCATCGGCGGGACAGCTGTCGGCGAGCGAACAACCGGCAGCATCATCGGGTACAAGCACTTTCTTGTCCGGACACAGCACTTTGACGGTGTCGCCCATGAAATTCACACCGCACATCACGATTAGGCGTGCATCCTGAGCGGCCCCTGCCGCCTTC
>CABRLF010000062.1 GCA_902471685.1 uncultured Porphyromonadaceae bacterium | reverse complement strand
AACCGCTCTTCCGATCTAAGAAATGGCGCTCCGAGATCCAAAAATATACGGACAGGTGGCAGGATTCGACGGATTTTTGAATTCTCAGAGAGGAAAATCAAAGCTATCTATTTGATTATATGCTATTTAAAATTAAAAAACATCATTTTTTGCCGGATAAAAGTAGAATCGCTTTGTAAATTTTTGTTAAAAAACCTCTTCCGGATCAGCATTGAGCCGTCTTTTGCATAGTTCTGCGGAATTATGTAAATTTGCATGTTAAACTAATTTCTTATGACACCAACGTTTCAGTGGATTGCGAACGGAGTAGAGAAGCCCGACCTCGACTATGCCCGACTTGAAGAATGGATAGCCCGGGTTGCTGAAGCACACGGACGCCGGGCTTTGTCGCTGAATTATATTTTCTGCGATGACGAGAAAATTCTGGAGGTAAACCGTCAGTTTCTGAATCACGATTATTATACCGATATAATTACTTTCGACAACTGTATGGGCGTAATGCTCCGGGGTGATATGTTTATATCACTCGATACTGTGAGGAGCAATGCAGAAAACATAGGCGCCGATTATGAGACGGAACTGAAACGAGTGATCGTGCACGGTGTATTGCATCTGTGCGGAATAAATGATAAAGGACCCGGCGAACGCGAGATAATGGAGCGTCACGAAGATGATGCGCTCGCTTTGCTCGGAACGATGTAATAAAGAAACGAACTATGCGTTTTGATTTCGATGTAATTGTTGTTGGAGCAGGTCATGCCGGTTGCGAGGCAGCACACGCCGCAGCCCGGATAGGAGCGCGCACGCTTCTGATAACGATGGACATGAACAAAATTGCCCAGATGAGCTGCAATCCCGCTGTCGGAGGAATCGCCAAGGGACAGATTGTACGCGAAATCGATGCACTCGGAGGTATGATGGGCATCATCACCGACCGGACTGCGATTCAGTTCCGTATGCTCAACCGCAGCAAAGGACCGGCGATGTGGAGTCCGCGGGCACAGGCCGACAGAAATAAATTCTCGGCTTTGTGGCGCGATACTCTCGAACATACACAGGGCCTGTCGATGTGGCAGGGGAATGTAGACAGACTCTTATTCGAAGATGGCCATCTGAGAGGCGTCGGCACTCTTGAAGGGGCAGAGTTTATTGCACGGCAAGTAGTACTGACAAACGGTACTTTCCTCAACGGTCTGATGCACATCGGCCGAGTCTCCTTCGAGGGAGGACGCATTTCCGAACCGGCAGCACACGGTCTGACCGAGCAACTGAAACAACTCGGATTTGCCGCCGACCGAATGAAAACAGGCACTCCCGTTCGACTTGACGGGCGCACAATAGATTTCAGCCTCGCAACCCGACAGGACGGAGATCCTACAGACCACCTCTTCTCCTACCTCCCGGGGGTGCATTCAGATCTGCGTCAGCGCGAATGCTATACAGTATTCACCAATCCTGAGACATGCGACATCCTGCGTCGCGGATTACCTGATTCACCGCTCTACAACGGGCAGATTCAAAGCATAGGGCCTCGCTATTGCCCGTCGATTGAGACTAAAATCGTGACTTTCGCCGACAAGACCGAGCATCAGCTCTTTCTCGAGCCTGAAGGAGAAAGCACCACAGAATATTATCTCAACGGCTTCTCGTCGTCGATGCCAATGCATATCCAGATTGAAGCCCTATCGACAATCCCTGCTCTGAAAGGAGCGCAGCTATACCGCACCGGCTACGCCATAGAATACGACTTCTTCGACCCAACTCAACTAAGGCCCACTCTTGAAACCAAGCTCATCGACGGTTTGTATTTCGCCGGACAAATCAACGGCACGACAGGATACGAGGAAGCCGCCGGACAAGGACTTGTTGCGGGAGCGAATGCCGCTCTGCGGTCTTTAGGCCGCGGGCAGTTCACGCTCGACCGCGATCAGGCATATATCGGAGTCCTCATCGACGATCTTGTAAACAAAGGCGTCGACGAACCATACCGAATGTTCACCTCAAGGGCTGAATACCGAATACTGCTTCGCCAGGATGACGCAGACATGCGTCTGACACCCGTCGGGCACCGGATCGGTCTTGCCGATGACCAACGACTGAAGCTGATGCAGGAGAAAAAGAGACTGCGCGATCGGCTGATAGAGCTCTGCGACACTCTCACAGTGCGCCAGTCCGAAATCGGCAGTTTGCTTGAAAGCGCCGGAACAGCACCGCTTAAACAGGGGACAAAACTTCGCGAACTTGTCCAGCGCCCTCAGCTCAACTTAAAAATGCTTGCGGGAGAAATAGCACCTCTGCGACATCTGATCGATTCTCTTCCCGAAGACCGAAGAGAAGAAATAACCGAGGCTGCCGAGATCCTTATCAAATACGAAGGCTACATTGCACGCGAAAGACTTATTGCCGACAAAATCCACCGGCTTGAAGAAATCAGACTGCCGAACGGCTTCGACTATGACGCCGTGAAATCAATTTCCACCGAAGCACGGCAAAAGCTCAAGAAACACCAGCCCGAAACTATAGGAGCGGCGTCCCGCATCCCGGGCATATCCCCTTCAGACGTGAACATCCTATTGCTTCTGCTGAATAGATGAATTTGTTCCACGTGAAACAATATTTAAATAATCGCTCGAATATCAACAAATTACAATAACATATGGAATACATCAAATCTAAAGTCCGCGACATTCCCGATTTTCCCTCCAAAGGGATAATCTTCAAAGATCTGACAACCGTGTTCAAGGATCCGCGAGCACTTCATACCATCGGACAGGAATTATCAAGTCTCTACAAGGACAAAGGTGTGACTAAAGTAGTAGGCATCGAAAGCCGCGGCTTCATCGGCGCCTCAATTCTCGCTTATGAAATCGGTGCGGGATTCGTTCCGGCCAGAAAACCCGGCAAGCTTCCCTCCGACACAATACGCATGGAATACGCCAAGGAATACGGCACCGACGTAATAGAGATCCACAAAGACGCCATCACTCCCGACGACATTGTAGTAATCCACGACGACGTACTTGCCACAGGGGGAACAATGGCTGCGGCCTACAAACTCGTAAAGAGTCTTAATCCTAAAAAGATATACATTAACTTCATCATCGAGCTTTCGGCACTCAACGGGCGCCAGCTTCTGGGTGAAGATGTCCCCGTATCATCCCTGATAACATACTGAACCTGTTTCTAAAAGGCATATGGTGATGCTCCGGATAGAAAAAACCGGAGCATCACTTATAAAGAAGAGTCAAAAATCAGGTATTTCTATCAAATTATATGTTTTCGAACATATTTGCTTGCATTGAATAAAATAATGCCTTAATTTCGCAAATTGCTAATAGAAACACATCCATATCAGAATTTAATACCTCCCGAAACCAACTATAATCCTAACCAATATGAGTTATCTTAAATTTGATAAGAACCTGCTCATAAACTTGGACCAGTCTTTGCCCAAAGAGATGCTGCGCACGAATCAGGCCGGTGCATACCACTGCACCACACTTGTCGGATGCAACACCCGCAAACAGCACGGACTCCTTGTGGTGCCAGTCGAAGGGATGGACTATAAACCGCATGTACTGCTGTCAAGCCTCGACGAGACAGTAATACAACACGGCGCACCGTTCAACCTCGGCATCCATCGCTACAAGGGCGGCGTTTATTCCCCCGCCGGACACAAGTATATCCGTGAGTTCGATTGTGAAGATGTGCCGCGCATGACCTACCGCGTAGGCGGTGTAATCCTAACAAAGGAGAAAATCTTCATAAGCCAGGAAAACCGAATCCTCATCCGCTACACACTCGTCGAAGCACACTCGGCAACCACACTGAGATTCCGCCCATTCCTCGCCTTCCGCGAGGTAAACAGCCTCTGCATGGCAAACAATGCCCTGAACCGCGACATAATTCCTGTTGAAAACGGTATCGGCACCTGTCTCTATCAGGGATATCCCACTCTATACATGCAGTTCAACAAAAAGGCTACATGGGTCGACGAACCCAACTGGTACAACGACATAGAATATGTCAAAGACCTCGAACGTGGAGTTCCCTACTGTGAAGACCTCTGGGTACCCGGCTACTTCGAACTGCCTATAAAGAAAGGTGAATCCATTATCTTCTCGGCCGGTCTGAGCGAAATCAAAACACGCAACCTCAACAAAATGTATGAGGTGGAAATCGCCAGCCGCACACCCCGTACCTCATTCTTCAACTGCCTCAAGAATTCGGCAAAACAGTTCTATCTGCGCCGCGGCGACGGAATGTACATCATCTCCGGCTTCCCGTGGGGCGTGGTGCTTGCCCGCAATACATTTATGGCAGTTCCGGGTCTGACCCTCGCCATCGATCACCGCGATGACTACGAAGCCATCATGGCAACAGCGCTTAAAGAACTGCTGCATTTCGTCGACAACGGAAAAACCTCCGAAATCATCCGAGGCATAGATCTGCCCGACATACCTCTCTGGGCAATCTGGGCTATACAGCAGTATATGAAGACGGCAGGAATCGAACGTACCCGCGAACTCTATCTCGAGCCAGTAACACAGCTCATCGATTATATTCTCCGGGGCGGACATCCCAATCTCTTCGTCGATGCCGAAACGGGGCTGCTGTCTACCGACGGCCATCTCCACGCAGTATCGTGGATGAACTCCATGCTGAACAATCAACCTGTAGTACGCCGCACCGGACGCCTCGTCGAATTCAATGCCCTTTGGTATAATGCACTCCGCTTCGCAGCCTCGCTCGGCGAAGGCCGCGAGGATCTCGCCGAGCGTTGCAAGGCATGGGAAGCCGAAGCCGACAAGATGGCACAGCCTTTCGTCGATACATTCCTCAACGAAAGCGGATATCTTTACGACTTTGTCGACGGCACATATGCCGACCCGTCGGTACGCCCGAATATGGCAATCGCAATCGGCCTCGACTACTCCCCACTCGATCGCCGCCAGCGCAAAAGCGTCCTCGACGTAGTCACCCGCGAGCTCCTGACCCCGAAAGGGCTCCGCACCCTTTCGCCGAAGAGCTACGGTTACCGCCCGAACTATCTCGGCAGCCCGGAAGAACGCGAATTCGCAATGCATAACGGCCCTGTCCGTCCATGGCTCATAGGATTCTTCGCCGACGCGTATATCCGCGTATTCGGCATGTCGGGCGCAGGCTATCTCGACCGCATGCTTATCGGCTTTGAAGATGAGATGACCAACGGCTGCATAGGCTCGCTTTCGCAGCTCTACGACGGCAATCCTCCCTATACCGGCCGAGGAGCAGTGTCGCATGCAACCAACGTAGCCGAAGTGCTCCGCGCATACCGCACGCTGAAAAAGCTCAATTCGAATGCATAATATCTTGATTCCCAATATTATAACTCACATTTGACACTATGAAAGCATTAATGTTCGGTTGGGAATTTCCGCCTCACATCCTCGGTGGTCTTGGCACAGCCAGCTACGGACTGACCCGCGGCATGTGGGAATGCGGCGACATGGATATCACATTCGTCATTCCCAAACCCTTCGGCGATGAAGACAAAAGCTTCGCCAAGATAATCGGTACATCGCAGGTACCTGTCGCCTGGCGCGACGTCAACCGCGACTATGTAGAGTCACGAATCGGCAAAGTCATGGATCCGGATCTTTACTTCCGCCTCCGCGACAATATCTATGCCGACTTCAACTACATGAAGCTCAACGACCTCGGCTGCATCGAATTCTCAGGCAAATATCCCAGCAACCTTCTGGAAGAAATCAACAACTACTCCATCACCGCCGGAGTACTTGCCCGCACACTTGATTTCGACATAATCCACAGCCACGACTGGCTCACCTATCCCGCCGGCATCCACGCCAAGCAAGTAAGCGGCAAGCCGCTGGTGATCCATGTCCATGCTACCGAATACGACCGCTCACGCGGGAAGCCCAACCCCACAGTCTACGGTATCGAACGCGACGGCATGACGCACGCCGATCATATCATGACTGTGTCGAACCTCACCCGCCAGACAGTAATCGACCACTACGGTGTCGATCCCTCGAAAGTGACCACCGTCCACAATGCCGTTGTACCTCTGAGCGAAGAACTGCTCAACGTCGAGAACCTGCGTCAGACCAAGGAAAAGGTCGTAACGTTCCTTGGACGTATCACCATGCAGAAAGGCCCGGAATATTTCGTCGAGGCAGCCGCCAAGGTGCTCCGCAACTGCTCCAATGTCCGCTTCGTCATGGCCGGCTCAGGCGACATGATGGATAAGATGATCAATCTCGCCGCCGAACGCGGCATCGCCGACCGCTTCCACTTCCCCGGCTTCCAGAAAGGCAAGCAGGTGTACGAAATGCTCAAAGCAAGCGACGTCTACATCATGCCGTCGGTATCGGAGCCTTTCGGTATCTCGCCTCTTGAAGCCATGCAGATGGGCGTTCCATCGATTATCTCCAAGCAGAGCGGCTGCGCCGAAATCCTCACCAACGTCATCAAGACCGACTACTGGGATATCGACGCAATGGCCGACGCAATCCACGCTATCATTTCTTATCCCGCGCTCTACAAACAGCTGCGCGAAGACGGTCTGGCCGAAGTTGCACAGATTACCTGGGACAAGGCCGGACAAAAGGTAATCGACATATATAACAAAGTACTTGGTCGCTAACTCTTCACAACCGACAAAACAATGAAATCAATCTGTTTCAATTTCGAGATACATCAGCCGTTCCGCCTGAAACATTACCGTTTCTTCGATATCGGCAAGGACCACTATTACTTCGATGACTTCCTCAACGACGACATCGTTACCCGCGTGGCCCACAATTCATATATCCCCACCTGCGAGACTCTTCTGCGCATGGTAAACTCCAGCGAAGGTAAATTCCGCTGCTCCATCGCCGTTTCAGGTCTCGCTTTCGAACAGTTCGAGCACTATGTTCCCGAGCTAATCGATCTTTTCAAGAAACTCGCCGATACGGGTTGTGTCGAATTCGTCGCTCAGCCTTTCTCGTACGGTCTGGCTTCCCTTACCGACCCGGTCGAATTCGCCGAGCAGGTAGCAGCTACCAACAGCATCCTCCGCAGCCGCCTCGGCGTAGAGCCTAAGGTGATCCGCAATACGGAACTGATTTATGACGATGACCTCGCTCCCCAGCTCGTTGAAATGGGATTCAAGGGCGTCCTCACCGAAGGCGCAAAACACATTCTGGGCTGGAAATCACCCAACTATGTCTATACCGCCGCATCCGCTCCCAAACTGAAGATGCTCCTCCGCAACTCCAAGCTCAGCGATGACATAGCATTCCGCTTCAGCGACACATCCTGGTCGGAATTCCCCCTCACCGCCGATAAATACGTGAACTGGATTGCCTCCACTCCCGCCGAAGAGCAGATCGTGAATATCTTCCTCAACATGGAAACATTCGGCGATCTCCATCCCGCCACAACAGGCATCTTCCAGTTCCTCGAAGCTCTCCCGCGCTTTGCAGCCGAACACGGCATCGAATTCATCACTCCCACGCAGGCAGTATCGAAAATCAAGCCCGTCGGCGACCTCTCCGTGGTGCATCCGATCTCAAGTGCCGGTGAAGAACGCGACACTTCCGCATGGCTTGGCAACCGCCTCCAGAACGAAGCATTCAACAAGCTCTATGCACAGGCCGAACGCGTACATGAATGCGACAACCGCTCGCTGAAACGCGACTGGCAGTACCTTCAGGCATGCGACCACTTCTTCTATATGGGCACACGCCGTCCCGCGGCCTTCAGCCCGTACGAAACCCCGTTTGCCGCATTCACGAATTACATGAATGTGCTTGCCGACTTCATCATGCGAGTTGAAGAGGAATTCCCCTCGCAGGTAGGCAACGAAGAGCTCAATGCCCTTCTCCTCACAATCCGCAACCAGGGCGCAGAAATCGAGGCTCTCAACAAAGAACTCGCATCAATGCGCAAAAATGCCGAGCAATATAACATCGAGCACAAAAAACGCGAGGCTCTCGCAGAGTCAAAAGCCGCAAAGAAAGCCGCTCCCAAAGCAAAGGCCAAGGCAGAACCCAAAGCTAAAAAAGCCAAAGCCGAGAAATAAATAGCAACGACATAACCGGAGCGCCCAGCATCAGTCTGTGCCGCTCCGGTTAATTTTTACCCCTAAAAAACATACAAGTGTTACCCGACAAATATGTAATCACCATCGGCCGCACTTTCGGCAGTGGCGGCCGTCAGCTTGGCAGAATTATCGCCGACCGCCTCGGAATCAGTTTCTATGACAAACGCCTCCTTGTAGAAGCGGCCAATATGGCAGGATACAATGTAGAGTTCTTCGAAAAGAACGATGAGCGAGCACCACGGATCATGGGCGGAGTCATTCCGTTTGCCTCCGGATTCTACCCAATGTCATGGATCGGCGACTCCGTATCCGGCAGCGACAGCATCTACAAGGCCCAGACGGAATTCATGCGCGAGCTCGCGAACACAAAACCCTGCGTTATCGTCGGCCGGAGTGCCGACTATGTGCTGCGCGATTTCGACAATGTGATCAACATATTCGTCCATGCACCCATCGAAGAATGCATTAAGAGAATCGTGGCCCGCTGCGATTGTAAAAGCGCTGCAGAGGCTCGTAGTATGGCAGAGCGTACGAACAAACTGCGTGCCAACTTCTACAATTTCTACACAGAGAAACGATGGGGAGAAGCCAGAAGCTATGACCTTACGTTCGATTCATCACTTTTGCCGATGGATTCCATAGCAGACATGGTAATCGACTATGTGCGCCGTCGTCTCGACAAATAGCATACGGACTGGTCTGTACGGTAAAGAAATAATCCTTTTTCTCCGACAGCAGGAGTGTTGAGCCGTTTTTTTGCGTACCTTTGCAAAAATCTAAACCCCAATGTTGACAAGGACTACAAAAAATATCCTATTCTTTCTTATTGTCCTCTTAGGCTGTCTCCCTACTCATGCACAGATTCTCAGTTCAAACGGCTATTCACCCATGGTTGCAGACAGCATCAAGCGCGACTTCTCCAACCAACCATATTTCGGACTGTACAAAGACAACTATTTCATTTTCGGCCCTTCCATAGGTCCGAAACCTACACGTGCAAACACGAACGTCAAATTTCAGATTTCAATCGCACAACGACTGACAAAATCCACGTTGCCCTGGGGTACATATCTCTATCTCTTCTACTCCCAGAAATGCTTCTGGAATATCCTTCAGAACTCCATGCCGATGACAGACCTGAATTTCAATCCAGGCATAGGACTTACAAAACCGCTTTTCGTCAAAAACAGATATATCGGCAAGCTCACACTCATCGTAGAGCATGAAAGCAACGGCCGCGACAGCATCCAGTCGAGATCCTGGAACAGAATATCTCTTGCCGGCAACGTTTTCGTCAACCAGAACCTCATGGTCCACGCCAAGGCTTGGATTCCCATTGTCGACGGCGAGAACAACCGAGACCTTCTTGATTATGTGGGGGTCTTCCAATACGGATTCCAGGTATTAAGCACAAACCGCCGTTTCTGCGGAGGAATCACTATTGTGCCACGCAAACGATTCCTGAGCTGCAATACCATTGTCGATCTCTCTTTCCGTATTTTCAAACAGGACAACCAGTACCTTACTCTCCAGTTCTACAACGGATATGGAGAAGGACTTCTGGACTACAATAAATTCCACTCACAGATACGAATAGGACTTCTTATCAAGCCTAAACTTTTCAGCGATTATTAATGAACCGACTTTTATACATCCTCCTCTCTTTCCTTGGGGTCATCACCACTGCCTGCACGGCGAGTGATCAGTTCCGTGTCAACGGCGTAATCGAAGGCAAACCGACCATGAACCTCCGCGCCGGATATTATGCCGACGGAAAATACAAGACAATAATCACAGCTGTCCGCGAAGGCGAATTTGAATTCTTCGGCAATGCCGGCCAGCCGACAATACTCGAAATAACGGACTACGACTACCGCCCTATCGCTCGTCTTTACGTCCGGAACGGCGAGACATACGATGTCTCGCTCGAGCAGGGACGTCCTTACTCAGTCAAGGCATCCGGCAATGAAGAAAACGAACGCTGGTCGGAATTCCTGCGCAACAATGAGAAAGCTTTGCTTTCGGATAACGCAAATAAGACGATTGCCAACTACATCACGACGCATCCCGACGACATCGTCTCGACCATCCTTCTTCTGACTGAATATAATTCCTCGGTCAACGTAACCGAGGCCGATTCCTTGTTCTCATCCATCGCTCCGGCGGCAAGACCCTCGTCTCTCACCGAAGGTTATTCATTTATTCTTGAGCGAGTGGCATCGGCTATCGCAGATGCAGAAGTACCGCCGCTGAAATACATCGACAGTACCGACTCGCTGATGAGCTTCAATCCTGCCAAGCAGGAATATTCACTGATTGTGATGAGCACAATCCAAAATTCGCGGGAGGATTCTATAATACCTGTACTGCGCAGCCTGAACAAAAAATGGTCTTCGAAACGGCTTGAAATACTCGATTTCTCACTGGACAGCGACACCTCGGCATGGAAACACGCCGCTCGCCGCGACAGCGCCACATGGAAACAAGGATGGGTAGCAGGCGGTCTGGCAGGAATGAGTGTTGACCAACTCGGCGCCCCGTCGCTCCCCTATCTCATAGTCTGCGATTCAACCGGCGCCCAGATTCTGCGCACACCCTATTCCGGAGTGGCGGAAAGTTTTCTCAATTCTATCCTGAGCAAATAAACCATGCTTGTCAAGACCTACGCGGCAGCCATTCGCGGCATAGACGCTCTCACCGTAACCGTCGAGAGCGTGGTCACACACGGGCTCCAGTTCTGCATCGTCGGTTTGCCCGATGCATCGGTAAAGGAAAGTCAGGAACGAGTGCGGGCCGCAATCGCGCAGAGCGGATTCAAGTTACCCCGGATTTCGGTAGTCATCAATCTTTCACCCGCCGATGTCCGCAAGGAAGGATCTGCCTACGATCTCCCGATTGCCGTTGCGCTGATGGTCGGATCTGAACTCATTCAGGCTCCGGATCTTGAGAAATATATGCTCATAGGAGAGCTGGGTCTTGACGGTACTCTCCGGCCAATCAAAGGCGCTCTGCCCATCGCCATAGAAGCCCGCGCACGCGGATTCAAAGGCCTGATCGTGCCCGAAGCAAACGCAACAGAAGCAGCGGTCGTCAACCGCCTCGAAGTCTATGGCATGAATACCCTGCGCGAAGTGGTCGATTTTCTTCAGGGAAATTCAGATATAAAACTGACCGAGGTCGACACCCGGGCGGAATTCGCTTCGGCATCAAATATCTTTGATTTCGACTTCAGCGACGTAAAAGGACAGGAAAACGTAAAACGCGCGTTTGAAGTCGCCGTGGCAGGCGGCCACAACATCCTGCTCATAGGTCCTCCCGGATCAGGAAAATCTATGATGGCGAAACGGTTGCCGTCGATTATGCCGCCGCTGACGCTCGGAGAAGCACTCGAGACAACAAAGATTCATTCGGTGGCGGGAAAACTGACCCGCGGCTCACGACTTATGACCGTAAGGCCATTCCGCTCACCACATCACACCATATCACCTGTTGCGATGGTCGGAGGGGGTTCCAATCCCCTTCCCGGCGAGATATCCCTCGCTCATAACGGTATTCTTTTTCTCGACGAATTTCCCGAATTTCCGCGAACAGTGCTCGAAGTACTGCGTCAGCCGCTCGAAGACCGCAAAATCAGCGTCTCCCGAGCACGCTATCAGGTGGAATACCCGGCAGGCTTCATGCTCGTGGCATCGATGAACCCCTGTCCCTGCGGATACTATACCCATCCCACCAAGCGTTGCACATGTCCTCCCGGGGCCGTAGCACGCTATTTGAGCCGTATTTCAGGCCCTCTGCTCGACAGAATCGACATTCATGTGGAAATACAGCCGGTTGAGTTCGACAAGCTCTCAGACGCACGAAAAGGCGAGACCTCAGAAGAGATACGCCGTCGGGTCGAAAAAGCACGCGAAATCCAGTCGCAACGCTATGCCGGCGAGCCGCACATACACTGCAACGCCCAGATCAACACCCGTCTGCAGGATAAATACTGCCGTCTAGCGCCCGACGCCATGCTCATCCTCAAGCGCGCCATGGAGAAAAACGATATGTCGGCAAGAGCCTACGACCGAATCCTGAAAGTAGCCCGCACCATAGCCGATCTCGACGCAAGCGAGAACATAGAAGCGCACCACATCAGCGAAGCAGTCAACTACCGCTCCCTCGACCGCAACAACTGGGGTAGCATCGGCATGTAGATATGCGACTTTGTATACTATTCTTTTTCTTATTGCTGCATGTTGCGGCAACATTTGCCATTGACAATGACCGCGAAGTTATTGTCAACGGGCGAGTGGCACTATATGGGTCAGTGGTAAGGTATTGCGGTGGTGATACTGCCAAAGCAGAAGCCATGTGCGTTCCGGTTGATTCTGAAGGATCATATCTGTCGCGCCCAAGAGCAGAATCGGAAAGGCTATTCAACAAATTGCATGTACCGTGCTGGCCAACGACGGTAATTCTAATATGTGCCATTATCTGCTTGGCACGGAGTATTCCGCCAAGGACATGCGCCGCCGTTTCAACGCTCGTTTCCGCAGCTGTCTGTTGCTGGATCTGGTGGCTTTCGTCATGGATTCCTCTGATGTCGATATCCGATACTCTTGCAGTGGTGGCACTGTTCTTATGCATAGGAATGCTGACGGTCAAACGCCGCTCCACAATGGTGACAGGACTTGTGGCTGCGGCCATGCTCTGGGGCTTTGCGGCATATATGGGCATGCATCCTGCCGTCAGGCCATTGAATCAGGTGCTTATGTCTTCGTGGTTACCTATTCATGTCACACTGATGACTCTGGCATACGCCCTCTTCCTTTTCGCCACCTTATGCGCCGTATCAGGACCGGTAGGAAAGAATATGCGCTTGATTCTCTTATGGGGCGAAATCTTACTTGCAGCAGGAGTTGTTACTGGCGGCTTATGGGCCACGGAAGCATGGGGGCGTTTCTGGGGATGGGATCCGAAAGAGTGTTGCGCTCTGGCGACATCCATCTTTTACGGTATTCTGATTTCGGCCTGGGACGGCATTAAAAACAAACGGATTCTGACAGTTGTCGCCTTTCTCGCCGTAATATTTACATGGCTCGGAGCTTCGTATCTCGGCGGATTGCATTCATATTCACGTTAATTCCTCTCCATAATTATGATTTTACCCACGAAAAGCATAAATTTGTAATTACTTTTCGAACTCATCCACCCTTAAATGAAATACCTGTATATCCGCATCATCACATCGGTCTGCCTCTTTGCCCTGTGCATGATAACATTGCTCACCTTTCAGGAGCATGTGCTATTCTATCAGGAGCAGCACTCTCTTTTTCTCTATACCGGAGAGTATTTCAATCATATGCTCAAAGTCAAGGGGCTTCCCGACTATCTCGGAGCTTTCGTAATCCAGTTCTACCACATCCCGGCGCTGGGAGCGGCTATAGTCTCCGGACTGCTTGTGGCGGTATATCTGCTCACGGAATCAATTATCCGT
>CABRLF010000061.1 GCA_902471685.1 uncultured Porphyromonadaceae bacterium | reverse complement strand
CGGCGTACGGGTGTGTCATAGAAGCGCATGGCTGTCCATGCCAGTGCAACGATGACTACAAAGAGTGCCGCACACACCGGAAGTGCCTGACTGATTGTGATGTGGTTGGCCCATACCCATGAGTAGAAGAGGTACATGATAGGGTAGTGGACTATGTAGATCGGATAGGATATGTTGCCGAGCCATTCACAGATGTTACCCGAAACTTTGTCGGTTGTCACGCCGCAGGCGCCTATATAAACCACAGCTGGGAAAAGCAGGAGTGTGCACCCCAGATCGTAGAAGGCGTTGCCGATGGCAGGATTGCCGTCGATGGCTCCTATATATGGCATCGCCAGCGCTACGGTGATCAGAGCGGAGCATATCCAGAAGGCTCCGCGTATGTGCCTTGGTCTGAACGTGCGCGAGAGCAGCAATCCTGCCGAAAATGAGAAAATCAGACGTAGGAATCCGCCTAGAAAACCCCATTCGCCGGCCGACCACCCGAATCCGATGTGGTATGCTCCCGAGCCGTTGTTGAGCGCAAATGCCGCCAGTCCTATTGCGGAAACAGCCACTACTGCCTGCAGTCCGCGGCGTCCGAGCCTATGGAGCCAGAAGCCATAGAGAATGCTGCCGATATATTCGAAGAACAGCGACCAGCTCGGACCGTTGAGAGGAAACATCTCGCCGTTGCCGCGTACCTCGCTCATCATACCCGGGAGTGACGGAATCAGGAAAAGACCCATAACCAATGCAAGCACGACGTGATGTAGCGGTACCGGCGTACCGTCCCATTTTACACTGCCTTGCAGGATGAATGCCAGCGCGCCGAACACAACAGCCAGCACTACCATGGGATGGAGTCGGATAACACGCCGCAGCATAAAGCCCCATGGGGTGAGGCCTGAGCGCCACCGGTCGTCGTACGCATAGCCCAGCACAAAGCCCGACAACACGAAGAAGAAATCGACTGCCAGATATCCGTGGTTACACCACTGGTCTACCGGTGAAGTGGCGAATCCTTCGCCGAAATGGTATATGATTACAATCAGTGCGGCAACTCCGCGGAGGCCGTCCAACAGTTCGTAGCGCGGCTTGGGTGCGTCGGGTGTGATAATTTTAGATTCCATAGCGAATGCAAAGTTAGCATTCTGCGGCGACATTTCATTTGACGCAGGTCAAAATCGGCTGCGTATTCGGCTGAGTGTGGAGAGATTTATTCCCAGATAGGATGCTATGTCGGTAAGTCTTGCCCGACGGCATACTTCGGGAAATTGTTCTGCAAAGGCGGCATAGCGTTCGGCGGCAGGCAGCGTGAGCCGTTCCTTGTGGCTGCGGTGTATGCGTCGGTATTCATTCTGGTGAATTACAGCCCACCAGTTGGCGAGCTCGAGGTTTGTGGAGACAAGCCTCCGCAGGTCGGGGAGCGCAATCGAATAAGCCTCCACAGGCTCTACGGTTTCTACCCACTCCTGACTGAGTTGTCCGTAATACAGTTCGTCCATGCTGAACACAAGTGCCCCTTCTGTGGAAAACGATGTGGTGATCTCCTGTCCGTCCACAACCCAGTAGCTGCGGGTCATGCCGCGCTCAAGGAAGAAGGCCAGACCATGAGCTTCGCCCTCACGCACCAGCGCATGACGTTTCCCGAATCTGGCTGGCCGCAAACACGACGCCAGCTGCCGGAGCGTATCGTCGCTCACGGGGCTGTCGCGGCGTATGGCGGTCAATATGGTCGGTATGTCATCAAAGTCGGGTGCCATTGCCGTTTGTCATATATACCGGTCAATCATTGGCCTGAGAGATTATCGTCTCTATCTCAGTTTTTAGTAAAGGGAGGTCTTTTATTATTATTGCCCAAAGAATTTCGTAACGTAAACTGTCGTACCCATGTATTACGTAGTTTCGGGTATTAACAATTTTTCGGGCATTAGTTATGGAAATGTCACTGGAAATTTTGAGAATCCTGTTTGTAGCCTCTCCAATGATTGCTATGTTCATCTGAATGGCCCTGATAAGTATTGGAGTCTGACAAAACACATCATACCTACGAGGGTATTTATTGATGAATGATTCAATTTCATCAATGGCACATAGTATATCGTTGAGATATTTCTTTATCTCTCTATCCATAGATGAGTTGGCGCTTTTCGTTCAGTTCTTGACGAAAATAAGGATTGCGGACTGCGCTGTCGTCTGTCAGGTCGACTTTGCGGCCGAATACATCTTCAAGAGCATATTGGAAATCAAAGAAATTATCGGCAGCCTCCATCAGAGGAATGTTGTTCCAGTCGAAATCAACGCAGAGATCCACGTCGCTTTCCTTATTGAAACGGTCTGTGAGTATCGAACCGAATACCCACAGTTTGCGAACGTGAAAACGTTTGCAGAGTTCAATGATTTTGTGGATGTTTATTTCGACAAGTTGCATATTCTTCCGTTTTTCCAGTTATTTAGTGCAAATATACTAATAAAACACTAATTGCCAAATAGTTGTTGTGCTTTGTTTGATAAAGCGCTTTTGCCGTTGTGTTTCGTATTCGTTTCGGCTATATTCGACAAATGGGTTTAACTCAGCGAGTTAAACCCATTTTCAAATATTGTCGGGGTGAGAAGACTCGAACTTCCGACCTCCACGTCCCGAACGTGGCGCGCTGCCAACTGTGCTACACCCCGATTGGCATTTCGTCCTTAAACGGCTGCAAAGTTAGACATTTGTTGGAAGAAATGCAAATTTTTGAAAAGATTTTTTGCTCAGATCTGCGAATCTGGGTCAAGATTTGCCTTTTCGATGTCCTTGAAGTAGCGGTAAGTGTCGACTTTGAGTTCTCCACAAGCTGCATCGTCGCAGACGATTATTGCGTGGGGATGCATCTGGAGAGCAGTGATTGTCCACTGCTGGCTGATGGCACCCTCGACACCGTGAGCGAGTGCGCGTGCCTTGTTATGTCCGTTGACCATGAGCATTACGCTGCGGGCTGCCATGACGGTTCCGACACCGACTGTGAGGGCGGTCTTCGGGACGAGGTCGACATTGCCTTCGAAGAAACGGCTGTTAGCGATGATTGTGTCGGTTGTGAGCGTTTTCTGCCGCGTACGTGAGGTGAGCGACGACCCCGGTTCGTTGAAAGCGATGTGGCCGTCGGGCCCTACACCTCCCATGAAGAGGTCGATGCCGCCGTAGCTTTTGATTTTGTCTTCGAAGCGCTGGCATTCGGCCTCAAGGTCGGGAGCGTTGCCGTTGAGGATGTTCACATTCTCGCGCAGAATGTCGATATGGCTGAAGAAATTGTTCCACATAAAGCTGTGGTAGCTTTCGGGATGGTTCTCGGGCAGACCCACGTATTCGTCCATGTTGAAAGTTACGACATTGCGGAACGATACTTTGCCTTCCTTATATAGTTCGATGAGACGGCGGTACATGCCTAAAGGAGAGCTGCCGGTAGGGCAACCGAGTACGAACGGATGTTCGGCAGTGGGGTTTGCTGCATTGATTCTTGCAGCGACATAGTTTCCTGCCCAGCGTGAGAGCTGTTCGTAGTCGGGTTCGATGATTACACGCATTGATATAATAATTGAAAAGGTTTATAATACTTGGTTTAGTTGTCTGAATGTCAGAAAAGCCATGCGGCTGTGATAGTCCAGTAATTGCTTTTGCTGTCGAGATCGCTTCCGGCAATGGCGGAGTTTCCGGTCGACTCGATCATCCGGTTCATGCCTATGCCGTAGCTTGCGCTGACCTGAAGATGCGAGAATAACTCGACGCCGGCACCGATGTTCCAGGCGGTGCTGAAACGGCGGTTGCGGAAAGCACTGTTGATGTCGCGTTTTGAGGCGAGCACCGAGAAAGTCGGGCCGGTAAGGAGGTATGGAGTGATTATTTTCCCGACAACCGGCAATCCGATTTTGTATTTAAGGTTGATGGGAATCTCGAAGTAATCGCGGTTGCGGAATGTCGAGCTGCCGAGGACGTCGTTGTCGCCGGTTGTGGCTCCGGTGTTTATTTTGGCCTCGCTGTGGCTCACACGGTGGACATACATCAGCGAAGCGTCGAAGCAGATGCCTACGACCGGAATGCCGATTTCGGCAGTAAGGCCGCCTGTGAATCCGGCGCGGTTCTCATTGTTGAATACCGATTTGTCGAATCGCATAGAGCCTACTTCAGTGCCGATACGGGGGCCCCAGCGGAACTGGGCTGTCGCAGGGAAAACTGTGGCTACTGCCATAAGAACGGCAATTATGATCGAAGGAATTCTTTTCATATCGGAGGAATTGTTTGTTGGAATTCAGTTTTTAGTTATACTATGGGGTAGTGTAGTACGCAAAATTACAATTTTTAAGGGAATAAAAGGCAATGGGCGGGAAAAAATTTGTAATTTTGCCCTATATGAATGCAGAAGAACGCCTGAAAATAGAAGAAAAGGTCGTAGAGATGCTCCGCACCGTCTACGATCCCGAGATTCCTGTCGATATATATTCGCTTGGTCTTGTCTATAAGATCGATCTGAGCGACGACGGCAGCCTGACAGTGGATATGACACTCACTGCGCCTAACTGTCCCATGGCCGATTTTATTCTTGAAGATGTACGCATCAAGCTTGAGAGCATAGAAGGAGTGAAGTCGGTAGTCGTAAATATAGTCTTTGATCCGGAATGGACTCAGGACATGATGAGCGAGGAGGCTAAACTCGAACTCGGGCTGCTATGAGCGCCGGTGACCGTAATCTGACATATTTCCTGAGCGACGTCCATCTCGGAGCGTCGTATATCCCCGACCGCATTGCTCACGAAAAGCGTCTTTGCACTTTCCTGAGCAGTATTGAGGGTCGGGCTAAGAATCTTTTTCTGCTCGGCGACATCCTTGACTACTGGTTCGAGTATAAGACGGTTGTGCCACGCGGTTATGTCCGTTTTTTCGGACAGCTCGCGCGTATGGCCGATGCCGGTGTGAGGATTGTATGGTTTATCGGCAATCACGATATCTGGCTTTTCGATTATCTCCGCGATGAAATAGGGATAGAAATAGTGGATACTGACAAGGGCGGCATCCCCCAGACTATCGACGGTGTGCATTTTTTTCTCGGCCACGGCGATACTTTTGGCCGGCAGCCGTTATCGTACCGGATTTTGCGAGGCTTCTTTCACAACCGCCTTTGTCAGAAATTATATTCAGGCATACATCCGAGGTGGACTATCCCCTTTGCGCACGGATGGAGTTCGCATAGCCGCAAGAGCGCCTCGGCTCCGGACGGCCGCCATGAACCGGTATTCGACCCGCGCACACGTTTCGCTACCGAAGTCTTCGCACGCCGGCTTTCCGCAGAGGATCAGGAACTGCGGTATATTATTATAGGTCACATTCATGTTGCCGTTGATGAGCCTGTGAACAATCATTGCCGCCTGATTGTGCTTGGCAACTGGATTACGCGTTCGACTTACGCGGTATTCGACGGCTCGAAACTTGAACTGAAAGAGTGGAAAAAATAACCGCCACGGCATGATGCGTGGCGGCAAAAAGTTTCGTATTCCGTTTTTCTATTTGTGGTCTTCGGCGTAAGCACGTGCCGGGCAGAAGCCTGTGCCGTCGAAGCAGTGCGTGCAGATGCGCTCTTTGGGGAGACCGATACTTGCTACGAGATCTTCGATCGTGCTGAACTGGAGCGATGAGAGTCCTAACCGACGGGCTATTTCCTCTACCAGGCGCTTGTATTCGGGAGTGCCTGTTGTGGCATATTTCTTCAGGTCTTCTTCCGTGCCTCCGAAGTCGGCGATGATTCGCCGGGTGATGAGTTCCATGTCCGATTTGGATGAAGTGAAACCGATGTACTTGCATCCGTAGATGAGCGGCGGGCACGAAATGGCGGCGTGTACTTCCTTCGCTCCACCTTCATAGAATGTGCATACATTGTCGCGAAGCTGAGTGCCGCGGACGATGGAGTCGTCGCAGAATACCACGCGGTTGCCGTTGAGTATGGCGCGGTTAGGGATTAGTTTCATCTTGGCCACAAGTGCGCGGCGGTCCTGGCTGCCCGGGGTAAAGCTGCGTGGCCATGTCGGGGTATATTTCAGAACGGCGCGTTTGTAGGGTACGCCGCGGCCTTCGGAGTATCCGAGTGCGAAACCGACGCCTGAATCAGGAATGCCGCAAACGCAGTCGGATTCGAGAGTGTCGTTCTGTCCCAGTCGGCGTCCGCCTTCCTCGCGCATTGCCTCGACATTGATTCCGAGGTAGTCGCTTGCAGGGAATCCGTAGTATACCCAGAGGAACGAGCAGATCTGTTCGCGGCGTGCCGGGGCCTGCATTACCTCCATGCGGTCGGCGTGCAGACGGACTATTTCGCCCGGTCCGAGATCACGCACACGCTCGTAGCCGAGATTGGGGAATGCGCAGCTTTCGGAGCATGCGGCATAGGCGTCGTCCTTGCGTCCGATTATAATAGGCGTGCGGCCGAGGTAGTCACGTGCGGCGATGATGCCGTCCTCGGTGAGGATGAGCATCGAACATGATCCCTGAATCTTGCTGTATACCAGATTGATACCTTCGGTAAACGTCTCGCCCATGTTGATGAGGAGTGCTACCAGTTCAGTCTGGTTGATATTGTTTGCCGAAAGCTCGCTGAAATGCATGTGCTGGGCGAGCAGTTCATCCGCTATTTCGCGTAAGTTATTGATTTTGGCAACAGTTACAACAGCATAGCGCCCGAGGTGTGAATTGACGATGATCGGTTGCGGGTCGGTATCACTTATGACTCCGATACCCTGATTGCCGACAAACATATCAATTTCATCCTCGAATTTCGAACGGAAATAATCACGCTCGATCGAGTGAATGGAGCGGTTGAAGCCGCGTTCGTTGTCGAAAGTCACAAGACCGGCTCGTTTGGTGCCGAGGTGTGAGTGATAGTCGGTGCCGTAAAACAGGTCGTTTATGCACCGTTTCTTAGAAATTGAGCCAAAAAAGCCTCCCATAGGGGTTGTTTTATATACTGTTTGATTTGGTTGTGCAAAATTACAATTTTTTTTCGTACGGCAAAAGCATAAAATGGATAAGTTATGAACTGTTTTCATCGGTTGCTTAATCGGGATTTCTTGAAAACATATCATTTATACGGTGAAATTTACTATTATTTATCGGTTTATGCTTACATTTGCACTCGTATTTTTACAAAACTCGTTCATATGGAAGAAATCCGTATAAATAAGGATAACAATGTCCCCGGCGATGACGGTGCTGTGCTGGAAGCGCGGTATGTCACCTGGATCGGGTTCTGGGTCAATGCCGTTCTCGGGCTTGCAAAAGTTCTGGGTGGTATTTTCGGCCGCAGTTCCGCTCTTGTTGCCGACGGTATTCATTCATTCTCCGATTTTCTGAGCGATATCATTGTAATCATTATGGTCGGAGTTGCTCACAAACGTCCCGATACTGACCATCAGTTCGGCCACGGGCGTTATGAAGCGCTTGCTACTATTCTTCTGTCGATCGCACTGATGGCTGTTGCAGTCGGAATACTGGTCGAGAGTATCGACAGAATTATACTTCTGTGCCATGGAGGAGTTCTCCCACGGCCGGCAAATCTGACGCTTTTTATTATCGTTGTATCGATACTTTCGAAGGAGTGGCTCTTCCGTTATACCCGACGTGTGGGTGTGCGGATCCACAGTGATGCGGTGATAGCGAATGCATGGCACCACCGCAGCGATGCATTCTCTTCGATAGCAACTTTAATAGGTGTAGCCGGCGCAATGTTCCTCGGCGAGAAATGGCGCGTGCTTGATCCTGCCGCGGCACTGATTGTATCGGTTATTATCGGAGTTGTAGGTGTAAAAATGATGTGCCCTGCGCTTGGAGAACTGCTCGGCCGCTCACTGCCGGAGAACGATTGCCGTGAAATAGAAAATGCAATAAGGGAGACTGCCGGTGTGAAAGGCTGGCACAGACTCCGGACCTTCAAGAGCGGCAACGACGCATATGTCGAGGTCCATATCAAGGTCGATCCGGAGATGAACGTCCGGGAAGCGCACAATATCGCAACGCTTACAGAAGAGAATATTAAGGATGCATTACCGGGTATGTCGGTCTATGTAACTACGCATATTGAGCCGGCAAAGAACTAAGCTTCAGAAGTCGTCGTCCCAGTTGTCTGCCTGAGTACTACTATCGTTCCAGTGCCCGTAAAGAGCTTCGTCGGCATCCCATTTTTCGCAGAAGTAGTCGGTTTCTTCGTATCTCTCAAGACGGTCCTGAAGTCTGTCGATCTGGCTCTGAATGCGGTCGTATCGCTCGGACATCAGGTCACAGTCAGCGAGTTCATCTTCGAGCTCGTCGATTCGTGTTTCCAGATCATCGAGGTCATCGTTATATGAAGGAGAATATCTTTTGTGATCTATGAATTCATCTTTTCGGTTGGGATTATATGAGGCGCAGGCATAATTATGAACCGGCTGAAACTGTTGTGCGCTGTATTTTGGTTTGCCTGAAAACCAGTTCCGGAGAATATTGAAAAGCGCGATTCCGCCAAGAAAATTCCAAAAAGACATTACCGATTGAGTTTAAGCGTTCCGTGGAAGATCACCATGACCTTCGGCAGCAAAGTTATAGACAGGCGAGTGCTATATTTTGGCACATTTAAGTTAAAAAAAACAAATCCACATTAATTGTCATGTCGGATTTCGATAAATGCCTAACTTTGCAGACAATCGAAACTAACATAAAGTCATTGAATTATCACATTATGAAATCTATCGGCTCTAAAACAGCTTTTGCGGCACTCGCTCTTCTTTGGTCCTCTGTCGCTTTGGCAACTCCGGATATGCCTTACATTGTGACGGCCAGCAATCTCGGTCCTGAAATGGAAGGCAAATCGGTGTATATGTCGGTCTACGATACGAATATGTTTATCGATACGGCAATAGTGAAAAATGGAGCGTTCCGACTTGAGGGGACCGTTCCGGAGAGCGCGTTCGCACGCCTTGATCTTGAACGGAACTATGCCAATTTCATTGCAGGCGAAGGCGAACTGACCATTGACTTCGGAACACACCTTCCCGTGACCGGCAACAAGGTCAATATGGAATATAAGCGCATATTGGAAGACATGGGCGCCCGACAGGAGCGTTATTTCGCTATTTACGATTCTATCAGGAAGAGCAGTCTTTCCGAGGACGAGAAGATGGCTGAATACCAGAAAAACTATGACTTGATTATGTCTGACCGGCCCGAGACCCTCAAGGCAGTAATCGCGGCGAACGGTGAGAACGGTGTCGGTGAGGCGATGGCGCGTGAATATGCCAATTTAATCGGTCATAAACCGGAGTTGTGGCAGGAGTTTTACGACGGACTGACACCATGGATAAGGAAGCACGGGATTATCGGTCGCCTCGACAGACAATTCAAGGCCGCTATCGCCACGGGTCAGGGCAAGATGTTCGCAGATCTCGAAGGAGTGACGCCCGACGGCTCCAAGGCCCGGTTATCGGATTATGTCGGAAAAGGCAAATATGTCCTTGTCGATTTCTGGGCGAGCTGGTGCGGTCCCTGCATTGCCGAAGCCAGAGGAACTCTCAAACCGCTTTATGAAAAATATGGCGGCCGGGATGATTTCATGATTCTCGGCCTGGCTACCTGGGATAATAACGAGAATATTCTCAAGGCGATAGAAAAACACGGACTGCCATGGAGCCATCTTATGACTCACGGCAACAGTGCTATGGAGGTATACGGAATCAGTGGCATCCCGATGATTATCCTCTTCGATCCTCAGGGCCGCATTGTTGAGCGGGATCTCAGAGGCGAAGGACTGGTATATGCCGTAGAAAAAGCGATCGGAGTAAAAAAATAAAAAGACACGGCTGTCATCCGAAAAGGGCACGGAATGCATCGCTCACTTTCGCCACTTCGTGGAGGCGGATGGATAGAGAGGATGTGTCGGTGCCCTTCAGATTGCCGGCAGGGATAATCATGTCGGAGAATCCGAGTTTTTCGGCTTCCGAGATGCGCTGCTGAATGCGGGTGACGGGTCTGATTTCTCCGGAGAGGCCGACTTCCCCGGCGAGGCACCAGTTGCGTGGTACAGTCATATCGACATTACTCGAGAGAATTGCCGCTATGACTGCCAGATCAAGGGCCGGATCGTTGACACGCAGACCGCCGGCGATATTGAGAAAGACGTCCTTGGCGCCGATTTTGAATCCCACACGTTTTTCGAGTACTGCAAGAAGCATGTTCAGGCGTTTCGGGTCGTAGCCTGTCACGGACCGCTGCGGCGTGCCGTAGGCTGCGGTGCTGACAAGTGCCTGCACCTCGATAAGAAACGGGCGGATGCCTTCGAGTGTGACGCCGATTGCCGACCCGGAGAGATCGTCGCCGGCATTGTGTGAAAGGAGCATTTCCGAGGGATTGGTCACTTCGCGGAGTCCCCGCTGAACCATCTCGTAAATGCCGATTTCGGAGGTGTTGCCGAAGCGGTTTTTTATAGCGCGCAGCAGACGGTAGACATATTGGTTGTCTCCTTCGAACTGCAGTACGGCATCGACAATATGCTCGAGCACCTTCGGGCCGGCGAGACTTCCTTCCTTATTAATATGTCCGATGAGGATTACGGGAACTCCGCTTTCCTTGGCGAATTTGAGAAGTGCGGCGGCACATTCGCGAACCTGACTTACACTGCCGGCCGAGGAATCGAGAGTTTCCGAGGCTATTGTCTGAATAGAGTCTACCACAACTATTTCCGGCTGAACGGTCTCGATGTGGCTGAAAATGTTTTCAAGCCAAGTCTCGCAGACTATGTACAGATTGTCGCTGCCGCGACCGATACGGTCGGCACGGAGTTTGAGCTGGGTAGCGCTTTCCTCGCCGCTGACATAAAGGATGCGGCGGTTGCGGATTGCGAGCAGATTCTGGAGTACAAGTGTCGATTTTCCGATGCCGGGTTCGCCACCGATGAGGATGATGGAACCCTTGACAAGTCCGCCGCCGAGAACCCGATTCAGTTCTTCGCTGGGCATATGGAAGCGAGGCTCGTCGACCGCTTCAATCTCGTTGACCGGTCGAGGAGTGGATTTCGGACGTCCGGCAGCGGAAGCCGAAGCAGGCGACGGCGTGGGCGCCACTTTTTCTTCCACCATAGTGTTCCAGGCTCCGCATGCCGGACATTTCCCTTCCCATTTAGGCGATGAGGCTCCGCATTCGGTGCAGAACCACATGGTTTTCACTCCTTTCTTAGCCATATCTTATTTGATCCGGAAAAAATAGCCGAGAGTCAGCTCAAGCGACATATTGCGCGAAGCCCCGAAGACATCGGCTTTAGCCGCCGGGAAAATATTGCCCAGACCATAGTAGAACCGGGCTTCGAGAAGTACTGAGTGACGGGGCTGCACGAAAAACTCCATGCCGAGGCCGGCGCAGATGCCATAGTCGAATTTGTTCTTTATGTCCATGCTGAGCTGTTCGGTCCGGCGGTTGGCTGGATAGTCGGGCACAGAGCCTATATTACGATAGTCGAAGTCGGATTTTATTTCGTCGCCTATCATATAGCTCACTTCCGGACCGAGATTGACAAAGCCCTTGAAACGGCGCGATCCGAAGTTTATATGAGTCAGGAAAGGCATTCTAAGGTATGTCAGCGTGCGGCTGTAGCTGAATGGTTCACCTTCGTAATTCTCTTTCCATCCGCGCTGCACCCATCCGAATTCGGCGATGAGTCCGAAAATCTTTTCTTCGGCATAGCGGAAAGAGACGGCTCCGGCAGTGCCGTGGTTGAAGGATTGCTTCACGTTGGGAGAGAACGACATGCGCCCCATCGATATGCCTGCGCGGCCGCCGACGGACAGGCGGGGCATATAGTGAGTCTCGGCAGCGGCACACAGAGCCAGAGAGAGTAAGAGTGTGCTGACAATCAGCCTGATTCTGTTTTTCATTGCACTCGGACGGATACCGTACCGCCATTCTGATAGTTGATGATGTAAATAGAGTTGTTCTCAAATCCTTCTCCCGAGCGACGGAAGTCGAAAGCAGACTGTATGCCTGTGAATGAGCGGGGATATTCGGGATCGAAAATGCCTTCGTTGACATTGAGATTCCGGATCAGATATGTAGCTGCGTCATAGCCGAGAAGTCCGTAAGAAGGAATACTCTCGATAATACCTGCTCCGAACCATTTTTTGAAATCGTCGTTGAGTGACCGGCTTGAAAAGCCGTTGAATTCGTCATAGAACCGCGAGTATACCGTAGCGTTGAGTCTGTGGAGCATATCGAGGGCATCGCCGCGGAATGCTGTCCAGTCGGGATAGCCGAATACCTCGGCCATTGCGAACGGCACGACTTCTTCGCCGTTTTCGGCTGCGGTATCGTATGCCTCGGCGGCGAGAGCCTTCAGGCGGTCGCGGTAGCTGCGGAGAACATGCGCGAAGCGGTTGAATTCATTGAGAGAGCCGGACGAGGGGATGAACACATATTTTTCTCCGGCGGATGCGGGGAGAGTCTCAAGGTCGGCGCTGAGCAGATTTGTTTCGTATTCGATCACCGCCGGTTCAATACCCTCGGCACGATAGCGGGAGGCGAGATATTCGGTGAAGCCTTCCTTTTCGTTCTTGCCGGTGCGGCTTTTCAGAATCACAGGACGGTATCCCGGATAATCAGCCATAAGCCCGTCGACGGCAAGACGATACATTACATTCTGGGGCGCGTTGCACTGAATCATGTAGGGATTGGTGCGGAAGGTAGTGTCGCGGATACTGAGCATGTTCATCACATAAGTGTGTCCGGCGTTTGCTGCTGCGGCAATCACGTCGAGGGATGCGGCGTCTTCTGGGCCGATGAATACAGCGGCAGAGGACAGCGCGGTGTCGGTGGTCAGAAGTTCGGCCAGCGCACTCTCCGAAAGACCTTCGATGTCGCGTGCTATGATTTCGATATTTTCTTTCCGCTCCCGCAGCGAGTCGGCGGCAATGAGTACACCTTTATAGAAATCGAGGGAGAGACGGTTGATACGTGAGGGTTCCGGGTTGTTGAGCCCGAACGGCAGGAGCACTGCTATGGCAGTTTTTTTTGCCGGGATAACAACCGGTTCTTCTGCCGGAACCGTATCCTCTACGACCGGTGTTTCCCCGACAGGAGCGACTACCGGAAAAAGCAGGATGTCACCCTTGCGTACACCGTCGGCGGCAAAGGGATTTGCCGAAATGATATCCTCCACGCTCAACCCGATAGACTTGGAGATGCCGTAGAGCGATTCGCCTTTCTTTACCTTATAATAATAGTATTCGACGCCTTTCACTTTCTTGGTCTTGAGATCAAGAGCGGCAGCCGAAGCGCAGACTGCCAGCATGACTGCGACGGTGAGTACCCGTGTAA
This sequence comes from uncultured Porphyromonadaceae bacterium, assembly GCA_902471685.1. Lineage (GTDB taxonomy): Bacteria > Bacteroidota > Bacteroidia > Bacteroidales > Muribaculaceae > CAG-873. Next base: position 259 of record CABRLF010000061.1, on the reverse strand, counting down.
TGATTCTGCTGATTTTCATATATTGCCTTTAGAAACGCAAAGTTAGCATTTTTGCATCGCTTGGCCAAAAAAAAGTGAAGCACCGTCGCGGCTAAAATTGTTAGCATTTTTTAACCTTGGAATTGTAACAAACTGATTAAATTTGCGTCCAAGAATGCAGAAAGTGTCATCAAGATACTTCGATAAGCCCGAAAACTAATAATCAACCATATCATTATGAAAAAAATGATTCTACGCGGACTTGCAGCGCTGATGCTGT
>CABRLF010000060.1 GCA_902471685.1 uncultured Porphyromonadaceae bacterium | reverse complement strand
ATTTTAAAGATATTATTTTTGAATAAAACCACACCATATATGAATGTTGACCAATTAAAAGGATGCGCCACAGCCTTGCTCACTCCTTTCAGAAGCGGAGAAGTGGATTATGACGCCTACAGGAAAATGGTGGAACGTCAGGTTGAAGGTGGCGTAGATTTCCTCGTAGCCTTGGGCTCGACGGCAGAAACTCCGTGTCTGACCAATGAAGAGAAAGTCGCCCTTCTCGACATAACAATTACAGAGGCCAAGGGTATGCCTGTGGTTGCCGGTGTCGGAACCAACTCCTTGATTCACACTATAGCCAATATAAAATTACTTGATAAGGCCGATGCATATCTTGTGGTGGTCCCATATTATAATAAGCCCAATCAACAAGGCATCTATGAATATTTCAAAGCTGTCGCCGAATCGACCGACAAACCTATACTACTCTACAATGTCCCGGGGCGCACGGCGGCCAACATGTCGTCTCAGACCGTCATAAAACTCTCTTCCATACCGAACATCGTGGGCATCAAGGAAGCCTCCGGAAACCTGAAGCAGATTGCCGACATTGCATTCGGAACAGACGACGACTTCATAGTGCTGAGCGGTAACGACGACCAGACCCTCGACGTGATTACTGCCGGCGGACATGGTGTCATAAGTGTGGCTTCGAACATCGCACCGCGCATGATGTCGGATATGACACGGTACGCACTCCGCGGAGACGAACCCAAGGCAGTGAGGATTTTCAGCTCTCTCCTTCCGCTTTTCGACGCGTGTTTCGTAGAGAGCAATCCGATTCCGGCCAAAGCTGCAATGGAGATTCTCGGACTGTGCAAAAACGAAATGCGCCTGCCGCTGGTCGAATGTGAACCATCGACATACAGGCTAATGACAAACGTAATCAAAAAACTGAATTTCCGCCACTATGGACAGGCTTGATGAATTCAACAGACTGATGGATCGGCTTGAAGCCGGAGAAGTGAGAGTCGCCGAAAAAATAGACGGACGTTGGGTCGTAAACAAAGAAATTAAAGAGATTATTCTTGCCGGATTCCGACTCGGAGCGCTTACCGACATGTCGTGCGGCGAATTTTCATTTTTCGATAAAAACACCTATCCGATACGTAAATTCACATCCGAAAACAACGTGAGGATTGTACCCGGAGGAAGTGCCGTGCGCCGCGGAGCATATCTTGCTCCGTCGGTCGTAGTGATGCCTCCTTCGTATATAAACGTGGGTGCATATGTCGGTCAGGGCACGATGATAGACTCTCATGCCCTTGTGGGCTCATGCGCCCAGATAGGATGCAACGTTCATCTTTCGGCCGCCTCACAACTTGGCGGCGTGCTGGAACCCGTGGGTGCCATGCCCGTAATTATTGAGGACAATGTATTCATAGGCGGCAACTGCGGCATATACGAAGGCGTGATAGTTCAGAAACAAGCGGTTATAGCTACCGGTGTAATCATTAATTCGTCGACCGCACTCTACGATGCCACCCGCGCATGCTATGTCGAGCGCGACAGCGAGGGACGCGTAGTCGTGCCGGAAGGAGCTGTGGTTGTGGCCGGTAGCCGGCCTGTGACACACGGCCCGGCTGCGGGGTCCGGTGTGCAACTTTATACACCCGTAATCGTGAAATACCGCGATGACAAGACCGACATGTCATTGCAACTCGAAAATCTACTAAGATGAGCAACCCGGATTTCAGCGAACTGTTTTCGGAAGATACCCGAAATTTCTTCAGGTCTCCGGTGCGCGACATATTCAAACGCGTCGATCTCAACAAGATATATTCATTTGCCGGGGGATATCCTTCGGCCGATACATTTCCTCTTGATGCTTTCTCCGGGATAATGCAGCGTGTACTGAACCGCGAAGGCGCGGCTGCATTCCAGTATGGCGCGACCCAGGGTGTGACGAAGTTGCGCGAAGCCCTCTCAAGCCGTTACGGAGTGCCGGTGGCCAACGTGCAGATTACGTCATCTTCGCAGCAGGGCATTGATGTATGCACCCGTGTGCTCGTCGATCCGGGAGATGTCATTCTTGCCTCAAATCCCACTTATCTGGGTGCTCTCCAATCCTTCAAGTCTTATCGGGCCGACGTTGTCGGTGTCGCTGCAAAAAGCGATCCTAAAGAGTTCGAACACCAATGGCGGAAAGCAATCGAAACATCCAGAGCCAAGGGAAAGAAAATAAAATTTCTTTATGCCGTAGCCGATTTTCAGAATCCGTCGGGCGAGACCCTCACTCTCGGCCAGAGAAAGATACTTGTAAAACTTGCAGCAGAATATGGCTTCATTATAATTGAAGACGCCCCCTACAGGGAACTGAGATATGAAGGTGAAGATATTCCCACGCTCTACTCTCTCGACCCCGAACGGGTGGTGCATCTCGGTTCGTTCTCAAAAATTATGGCTCCCGGGTTCCGTCTGGGATGGATTTTCGCCAACGAGCAGATTCTTGACCGGATATATGTCTGCAAACAGTCGCTGGATTTGTGTCCACCTGTTTTCGACCAATATGTGGCTGAAGAATTTCTGAGTTCCGGAGCCCTCGACGCCAATCTGAAAAAAAGCGTCGAACTCTACCGCAGCAAACGCGACCTCATGCTGAAGACTCTTGCCGAAGTGATGCCGGCCAACGTCTCATGGACGCATCCCGACGGCGGCTTGTTTCTGTTTCTCACATTGCCCGAGGGTTTTGACTCTGTAAAATTCTACGACAAAGCCCTTGACGCAGGGGTCGCTTATGTCGCCGGACAGTTTTTCCACACTGACGGCGTGAGCGGAAAAAATACAATGCGTCTCAACTTCTCCTTCATGACCCACCAACGGATTGTGGAAGGCTTGAAACTCCTTGGAAAACTGCTCAATGAAGTTCTATAAATATCAGGGCGCCGGCAACGACTTTCTTATCGCGGACAACCGCAACGGCAGCATATCTCTGAACACCAAAAACATACAAGAACTTTGCGACCGCCGTTACGGAATCGGAGCCGACGGACTGATGCTGCTCGAATGTGCCGATGGGTACGATTTCAAGATGGTATACTACAACTCCGACGGTTCCGGTGGAATGATGTGTGGTAATGGCGGCCGATGCATAGTCGCTTTTGCAGACCGGTGCGGTATGCCGATAGAACACTTTATAGCCGCTGATGGTCCGCACGAGGCTTATATCCAGAGTCGGAATGGAAACACTCTCGAGATCAAGCTTAAAATGAAAGATGTGGACAAGGTCGTGGCTTATCCTCAAGACGGTATCGAAGGGATGTTCCTCGACACAGGCACACGCCATCTCGTCTGTCCGGTCTGCAACATCGACTCATTCAACGTGGAAGGGGAAGGCAGGAGACGACGATGGCTTGACGAATTTGCACCTATCGGGGCGAATGTGAATTTCATAGAACGGAAAGGCGATACTCTCCACGTCCGCACTTATGAAAAAGGAGTTGAAGCCGAGACTTACGCCTGCGGAACGGGCATTACCGCCTCTGCCATTGCCGAATGGCATATGAAGCACCATGCCACCGCTGAAACGCCCGTTGTGACAAAAATCAAGGCACTGCGCGACAACCTCTCAGTAGAATTCACACCGACGACTGACGGGGCACGCGACATATGGCTCGTAGGCCCGGCCACTTTTGTCGCCCAGATTATAATAGAATAAATTTTCATCCAGCCGGAACTATACCCTCCTGCCTCAGAAATGCTGCCGTCGGAGAATCTGTGGCAGCAACTTCCTCTGGAGTCCCTTCGGCTATAATGCGGCCGCCTCCGCTACCGCCGTCCGGCCCCATGTCGACTACATGATCGGCCATCCGGATAATATCCAGATTATGCTCGATGACAAGGACGGTGTTGCCTCGCTCGACAAGTTTGTTGAGAATTCCGAGGAGCGTCCGGATATCATCGAAGTGAAGGCCGGTTGTAGGCTCGTCAAGAATAAACAACGTCTTGCCGGTATCGCGCTTGGCGAGCTCCGTGGCAAGCTTCACTCGCTGATTCTCTCCGCCCGATAGCGTCGAAGAGGGCTGCCCGAGCTTGATATAACCGAGCCCTATATCCTGCAGCACCTTGATTTTCTTATAAATCGACGGTATTCCGCTGAAGAACTCTACGGCCTGATTGATAGTCATATCGAGCACATCGGCTATCGACTTGCCTTTGTACCTTACCTCAAGCGTCTCACGGTTATAGCGTTTCCCATGACAAGCCTCACAAGGGATGAGGACATCGGGCAGAAAATTCATCTCGATGGTCTTATATCCATTGCCCGCGCAGGTCTCACATCGTCCGCCGGAGATATTGAACGAAAAACGGCCCGGTTTATAGCCTCGGATTTTAGCCTCGGGAAGACCTACGAAAAGATTCCTTATATCAGTAAAAACACCGGTATACGTAGCGGGGTTCGACCGTGGTGTGCGCCCGAGAGGGCTTTGGTCGACCGTAACTACCTTGTCGATATTCTCAATGCCCTCGATCGACTCATAAGGCAACGGCGTGGTCTCGCTGCGATAGAATTTCTGACTGAGAATAGGCTGGAGCGTACCGTTGACGAGCGATGACTTTCCGCTGCCGGACACACCGGCGACAACTGTAAACGTTCCGAGCGGAAGCTTAAAATCGACGTTTTTCAGATTGTGACCTGTAGCTCCCTTGAGAACGAGGCTCCTGCCGTTGCCTTTACGGCGCTGCGAAGGTGTGACTATGGCCTCACGACCGTTCAGGTAACGCGCTGTAACAGTATCACACCGAAGCATCTCCTGAGGTGTGCCCTGAAATACGACTTGGCCGCCTTTCCGTCCGGCTCCGGGACCGATATCCACCACATAGTCAGCCTCCAGCATGATATCCTTGTCGTGCTCCACCACGATGACGGTATTCCCGTTGTCGCGCAGCCGCTTGAGAGATGCAATAAGCCTGTGGTTGTCGCGCTGGTGCAGTCCGATGGAAGGCTCGTCGAGGATATAGAGAACATTCACAAGCTCCGAACCCATCTGGGTCGCGAGGCGGATACGCTGGCTCTCGCCGCCTGAAAGCGTACCGGAATTGCGGTTCAACTGAAGATAATCCAGACCGACCGCAACCAGAAAATGAAGCCGCACGGATATTTCCTTGATTATTTCGGCTGCAATCTTACGGTCGCGGTCCGAGAGGCGTTCCGAAACAGTGTCTGCCCATTGCGACAGGGCAGAAATATCCATCCTGCACAATTCTGCGATGTTCATTCCGTCAACGAAGAAATGCAGGGCTTCGCGATTGAGACGGTCGCCGTGGCATTCCGGACAAGTACAGCGCGTGAAGAACTGACCGCTCCACTTTCGTGCCTGATAACCGGCATCCTCGTCGGTCATGTTCTCTATGAATTTTACTACACCGTCGAAAGTACGGAAGAAATCGGACGCCGATACAGCCGCATCGTTGAGTCTGGGCACCGACGTGGTCCCGTTAAAAATCTCGTCGACACATTCATCACTCAACTCTCTGAAAGGAGTTTTAAGAGTGAAACCATAGCTTTCAAGAATGCTGCGCAACTGCATGAATATCACGCTGTCGCGATATTTGCCAATCGGAGTGAGGGCGCCCTGATAGATCGACAGGTTCTCATCAGGAACAATTTTGGCCCGGTCGATAATATTCACATATCCGAGACCCTTGCATCGCGGACACATGCCTTGCGGCGAATTGAACGAAAAATTATGCGGCGCAGGATCGTGATATGAGATTCCGGTAGCGGGATCCATCAGTTCCTGACTGTAATATGCCGGCTCGCCGCTATCAACATCATAGACCATCAGTTCCTTGTCGCCCTGCTCAAGTGCAGTCTCGACAGAGGAAAGCAGACGCTCACTTTCCTTCGGACTGACTTTCAGACGGTCAATGACCAGCTCGATACTATGGTTACGGTAACGGTCCAGACGCATGCCGCGACTGATTTCTGTCAGTTCGCCGTCAACGCGTACATTGAGGTATCCCTTCTTAAGTAACTGTTCAAAAAGCTCCTTGTAATGTCCTTTGCGGTTTTTGATTAGCGGCGCGAGGATATAGATTTTACGGCCGTCATACTTCTCGGTGATAAGCTCCACAATCTTCTCGTCGGTGTATTTCACCATTTCCATACCCGATATATAGCTTCGGGCGATACCTATTCGGGCAAACAGGAGACGAAGGAAGTCGTAGATTTCGGTAGTGGTGCCGATAGTGCTTCGGGGATTGCGGTTGACGGTCTTCTGCTCTATGGCTATGACCGGACAAAGGCCGGTGATACTGTCGACGTCGGGACGTTCGAGAGTGCCGAGCATATTTCTGGCGTAAGCAGAGAAAGTCTCGATATAACGACGCTGCCCCTCGGCAAAAATCGTGTCGAAGGCAAGCGAAGACTTTCCGGAGCCGGAGAGACCCGTCACTACAGTGAGTTTGTTATGCGGTATCTCTACGTCTATGTTTTTGAGATTGTTGACTCTGGCTCCGATGACGGTAATCTTGCCGACTGTACCGTCATCGGCGATTTGGTTTATCTGATTTATTTTACTGTCCATTTAGGATTGTATGTCTTTGTACCGGCAGTACTGCGGTGCAGCGATTTGCGGACCGGCACCTTCACGGTGTATGTCTTGCCGGCTTTGTTGGTCAGTTTGAAATCACGGATCCAAGGATTGGAATCACGCAGTTCGGCATAAGAGATGCCTTGTGCGGCAGCCCATTCGGTCCACGACGGCACGGCACCGCTGACTTTGACGGTCTTATATTCACGAGGCTGATAGAGCTGGTCGTCCTTGAGCGCATAACCGTAGGCACGTGGATTCTCCATGATCGTTTTCATGGCAGCCACACGGTAGGGATAACGGGTAGTCTCTTCCGCGAGATAGAGATCGAGCGATGTTTCCGCATCCTGCTTGTCGAGCGCGCGCGATATCCTCGTCTGGCCGCCGTTAAATGCCGCCATAGCCGAGGGCCAGTTGCCGTAACGGGCTTTTGCCTTTTTAAGGAACTTACAGGCGGCTTCCGTAGTTTTCTCGAGATTGTAGCGCTCGTCGACCTCACTGTTCACTTCCAGGCCGTATTCTTTGGCTGCCGATTCGATAAACTGCCACAGCCCCGCCGCTTTGGCTCCCGAGTAGGCCCTGGGGTTAAGCGAAGACTCGACGCAGCAGAGATAAAGAAGATCTTCCGGCACGCCGTTAGCTTTCAGTATCGGCGCAAGTTCCGGGAAATAGCGATTGGCACGCTTGATTATCAGCAATGTGGTGCCATGCGTATATGCGATTGATGTCAGTTCGCGGTCGAACGCCTCGTATTTATCGGCACGGTCGAGATCTATAGTCTCGCCGCAAAGTTTCACTTCCTTCGGAATCTCAGGGTTTACCACAGTGGAGAAAACTCTGGAAGATGTCGTAGCCTCAGTAGCTACCGGAAATGTCAATGCAAGTGAGAGAAAGAATGCCGATATGATGATTTTTTTCATTATCAATTTTGGTTAATATGTTATTCAGCAACAGATTGTCCTGAGCTGTACTTTATTATATTTATATCGCCCGAACGGTTGTATTCCACGCCATCCGCTCCACGGGCTTTGATTACGTAGAAATACACTCCCGAAGGGACATATTTGCCGCCGGCACGTCCGTCCCAGCCTTCCGACGGATCTTTGGAGCTGAAGAGTTCCTTACCCCAACGGTTGAAAATATGACACTCATATTCTACCAGAGAACGGTAGCTCACTTTCCAGAGGTCGTTCACTCCGGGCGAACCTTCCGGCGAGAAGGCGTTGGGAATATCGAGCTTCGACTCCCCGATAAAAACCTCATATACGGGGCCGCCAAAGAGACATGTCCCTTCGCTATTGTCACAGACGAAACGAACATAGAAGCGGCCTTGTTCGCGGAAAGTATATTCAAACGACAATTCGGAGAAAGTATTATCAGCTATTCCGAATTCAGGATCGCGCGAAATCTGCCATTCACGAAAAACAGCCCCATCGGACACAGCGGCCTCGAAGGTGATGTCACACGGAGCCGAACCACCAAGCGAAGAACCGTCGCTTTTCTGAACATTGTCGGGAACAGATGCGCTCTGTGTGGCTCGCGTCTCTGCAGCTACCGCAACAGCATCAACGACAGGTGATTCTATCGACACTTCCTGCCCCCAAGCCTTAAGGAAACGGTCGCCCGAGAGAGTTACCTGTGTGGCGCACAGAGGAGCGAAGAGCGAAAGTTCCGGTCCGACGGAAGCAAGCATTTCTTCCTTCACATTCTGAACATACGCAAAAGAATTCTCATCGAATTCGAGAGTATTGTATCGCACCGTCAGTTCACGGGACAATATGTTGCGACGTCCGTTAATGCCGAAATACGGTATTTCCCCTGCTTCGCCGGTAAATCTGAACCTTGTAGTGCCGCATTCCTGCTCTATCTCGGGCACCAGAGCCTCGAACCTCAAAGCATGGGCCGAATAATCCGTCACCCAGAAGTATTTGCGGTTATTACCCTCCTCTATCACATATCCCATGTCGCCGGGAGAAACAGACGCCGAGACATGATTGCCGTCAACGCTGGTTCTTATCTCCTCGGCATATGCCGCTCCAAGAGTGCTGAATCTATACCAACGCACCACCGACGCATCGGAAGCGTCATAGCTCATAGTGACGCCATCGGCGGAGTGAAGCACATATATAGCCTCCAAACCCGAAGACGCCGGAGGCTCAACTTCAAGCACACGCATCGACGCTCCGGCAAATTCAACTGCCACAGCATCAGGAGATATGCAGAAAAGTGCTGTTGAAAGGAGGATATCGCGAATAGTTCTGTTCGTCATAACTTACAAAGTTATGAATTTATCCCCCGGAATCAAAGTATTTCTGTCTTCGCTTAACTTTATTTATGAATTTCGCCAAACTGTGTTAGTTCACTTTCTGTTCCCTGTCAGACGTACATCTCCCTTGAACAGAATCACTTCGTTTTCGTCAGGATCAGTATCGCCGTACTGCTTCTGAGTATCGGCGAGAAGGCGCATAAGTTCGGCCTGTTTATCGGCATATTCGGGGCGCCCGAATATGTTGTTCATCTCGCGGGGATCAGCTTTCATATCATACATCTCCCACTCGTCCACGTCATTGTAGAAATGGATAAGCTTGAAGTCCTGCGTACGGATGCCGTAATGGCGCTTCACCGAATGTTCGGCCGGATATTCATAATAATGATAATACGCAGCCTTACGCCAGTCGTCGGGCGTCTTTCCCTGGTTGTCGAGCACCTGACGCAGGGAACGGCCCTGAATGTCGGCAGGAATCTCAACTCCGGCATAATCGAGGAACGTAGGTGCGAAATCGACATTCATGGCAAGAGCACTGCTTGTACTTCCGGCCTTTATGCTTTTGGGATAACGGATCACAACGGGCATACGCATACATTCCTCGTACATGAAGCGCTTGTCGAACCACCCGTGTTCTCCAAGGAAGAATCCCTGATCGGAAGTATACACTATGATTGTATTATCAAGCTCGCCGGTCTTTTCCAGATAGTCGAGAAGACGACCGATGTTGTCATCGACAGCCAGAACAGTAGCAAGATAGTCGCGCATATACTGCTGGTATTTCCAGCGTACAAGTTCTTTGCCTTTCAGCTTGCCGCTCCGGTACTCTGCGATACGGCCGGCATATACGGAATCCCACTTCGCCTGAACCTCTGCAGGCATACGCCGATAGACATTGTGAAGATCGTTATTCGGATCGCCAAGTATCTCCTCGCGTGTGCTGCATTTGAGGTCCCACTGGTCGCGGAAAGTTTTCTCAAAGGATAGATCCTGCTCGTGTGCGGCGCGTCCGCGGGTAGCGTAGTCGTCAAACAGATTTTCAGGCTCCGGGAATACCGTGTCGTTGAAGACTCCGAGATAGCGTGGTGCGGGCATCCAGTTGCGGTGCGGTGCTTTCTGATGGTACATCATCATGAAAGGCTTGCTCTTGTCGCGGTGCTCGAGGAAAGCGATCGCCTTATCCGTGATAACATCTGTGACATAGCCCTCCTCTCTCACTGCTTTGCCGTCTTCGAGGAAATCGGGACTGTAGTAATCACCCTGCTCTCCCTGTCCGGTCAGAATGCTGTAGTGGTCGAACCCCTGCGGCTCGGATATGAGATGCCATTTGCCTATCATAGCCGTCTGATACCCGGCATCCCGCAGCATCTTCGGGAAAGTCGGCTGATCACCGTCGAATGTGCTGGCATTATCCGTGAAGCCATTCACATGACTGAATTTACCAGTGAGGATACATGCTCTGGACGGTCCCGAAAGAGCGTTGACGGCATAACAGTTGTCGAGACGGATACCCTCGTTGGCAATGCGGTCCATGTTGGGCGTCCGGATGAGATTGCTGCCATAGCATGACATAGCCTGACTGGTGTGGTCGTCGGTCATCATGAAGATGATATTGGGGCGGCGCGATTCTTCCTTATTCTGACCATGCCCCGCACACCCGGCTACAGCCACAGCTGCAACCGGGAGCAGAAGAGTGGGATAAAACTGTTTCATAGATAATGATTGGAGGATGATGAACGCGATATTATCTGAGTGCAGAGGCTATCTGATCGAATGGAACGCTCGTCTGTGTCCCTTCGGTCATATTCTTGACAGTCACAGTCCGCTCTGCGAGTTCGGCCTCGCCGATTATGGCAAAATACGGGACTTTCGATGCATTTGCAAAGCTAATCTGCTTCTTCATCTTCGCGTTGTCGGGATATATCTCGGCAGAAATACCCTGCGCACGCAGTTCTTTGATAAGCATCATCGACGCAGTAGCTTCGGCGGCTCCGAAGTTAGCGAAGAGCACACGTGTGGCCGATGCTGTATCGTCGGGGAAAAGATTCAGAGCAAGGAGTACGTCGTATATGCGGTCGGCGCCGAAGGAGATTCCCACTCCGGAAATACCGTCGAGCCCGAATACACCTGTAAGGTTGTCATAGCGGCCACCTCCGGAAATACTTCCTATCTGAGCGTCGAGAGCTTTCACCTCGATAATCGTTCCCGTATAATAGTTGAGTCCGCGGGCAAGCGACACGTCAATATCGAGCTGGGCTGTCATGCCGAGGGCAAGCGCACCTTCATAGACGGTACGAAGCTCTTCCACTCCTTTGGCACCTGTCTCGCTTGATGCGAGAAGCTGAGAAAGTTTTTCGATACGTTCCGGTCCTGAGCCGTCGATTTCGAGAATTGGCCGCAGAGCCTCAATAGCCTGTTCACTTAATCCGCGCTCGGCAAGCTCGGCATTGACATTGTCAATACCTATTTTGTCGATTTTGTCGATTGCAACAGTTATATCCACCAGTTTGTCCGGTTCACCGATCAGCTCGGCTATGCCGGCAAGAATCTTTCTGTTGTTCAGCTTGATAGCCACACGGATTCCAAGGCGGGAGAAAACCATGTCCTCCAGCTGGAGCAATTCGATTTCATTAAGGAGCGAATCGGATCCTACCATATCGGCATCGCACTGATAGAACTCGCGGTAACGTCCTTTCTGAGGACGGTCGGCACGCCATACGGGCTGAATCTGGAAACGCTTGAACGGCAGTTGCAACTCGTCACGGTGCTGTACCACAAAGCGTGCGAACGGAACTGTAAGGTCATAACGGAGCCCACGGTCGCAGATCTGTGCTGCGAGCCGGAGAACATCGCCATTGTCGATCAGCGAACGGTCAACACCCTTGAGATAATCGCCGGAATTGAGAATCTTAAACAGAAGTTTGTCGCCTTCTTCGCCATATTTGCCCATCAGGGTGGAAAGATTCTCCATCGCCGGAGTCTCGATCTGCCGGAATCCGAAAAGACGGAATGCCTCGCGGATAGTATCGAATATATAGTTGCGTCGGGCCATCTCCACCGGGGAGAAATCGCGTGTGCCTTTCGGTGTTGTAGGTTTCTGTGCCATTTTTCTTCGTATTTTGTTGCAAATTTAGCATTTTTTATGCATCTCTCAAAATCAATATTCATTTACATGGGTTAATCCTTTAAATGAGCATTGTGTCTAAAAATTAAAGGTTGCCTCCACGGTGGCCGAAGGATACCTCCAACCATCTAAACTTTACAATCATGAAACGAGTATTCCTACCACTTCTGTTATCTCTTGCATTGCTCGCATCGGCTCCCGGAGCATACGCGGACAATAACAGCCGTCGCGGCAATGACCGCCGGGAACACCGGGACAACGACAAGCACAAACACCGCAAGGATCACGACAAAGGGCCAAAAGACTTCCGCAAGGAGCATAAAAAAGAGCAGAAGCACCGCTACGACCGCCACGATAAACATGACAAACACCGTCACGACAGCCACCGCCGTCCTGATTACGGGCGTCCCACCCCTCCGCCCCCTCCTCCCCGCAGATTTCATAACGGACATGGACATCACAGCAATTACTATCGTCCTGCGCCCCCTCCCCGTCTTGCACATGTAGTCCGCCGCTGCTGCCCCGGGGCCCGGCATCTCAGAGTATGGGAAGTGAATCCGGGAGTTTACATGCTTCGCTATCTTCTCAACGGGATATGGTATATGCAGGAAGTTTATCCCTCCCGCAATAGTTACGGACGCCGCATGAGAGTCTATGAGGCCAATGATTACTGGTATGGCGACAACGGATACCGTTATTACGATGATGACGGAGGTCTTAGAATCAGCCTCAACGGCCGCTTCCTCTACGACGGTTTGATTTTGCCAGGCATTACCCTGAATTTCAACTTATGACAATCGAAGAAGCCATACATACGCGCCACTCGGTCCGGACTTACAGCCCTGTAATTCCGGACCGCTCCGTGCTCGACTACATCAACTCTTTCATAGCCGGGCTCAAACCAGTATTCCCGTATACTACTTGCCGCCTGGTCCTTATTGAAAAGACCGTCGACGGGAAAATAGGCACATATGGAGTAGTCCGGGGAGCTCAATGCTATATCGCAGTCCTTAATGGGCGCGAAGGCGATCTACAGGCAGTAAACGCCGGCATGTGTGCCGAGCAGCTTGTCCTCGGGCTCACTCAGCGAGGAATGGGGACAGTATGGATCGGAGGCACATTCTCTGAAGGAGATGTTTCCAGAGCAGTTAAGCCGGCCTCGGGCGAGACTGTCGAGGCAATAATCCCCTTCGGTGTTCCGGCCGCTAAAGAATCGCTCACAAGTCGCTTATTTTCCGCTTTTTCAGGATCCAAGAACCGCAAACCGTTCGACGAGCTTTTCAGCATAGGCCCGGACTCTCCATTCCGCAAAGGGCTGGAACTTATGCGGCTCGCGCCATCGGCTCAGAATAAACAGGACTGGCGTGCTGTGGAAACCGACGGAATGCTTCATTTCTTCACATCTTCCACTTCTCATTTCGCCATGCTCGACATGGGAATAGGACTGGCTCATTTTTCTGTTGCCGCCCCTGCCGGAAAATGGAAGAAACTCGATTATGCCTCTCTTCGGCCCAAATGGCGATATGTCGTTTCGCGAACTATCGAATAATTCAAAATTTTTTTGTAATTCTCCGCGATATAAAACGGTAAAAGCGTGGATAAAATTAAAAGCAAGCTGATAAACGGATTAGCAAGATGCTGTTTTTCCGCGATTTGCCTGCAAATGGGGCGATTTTCTCAAAAAGTACACCTTTTGTACCCCGTTTCAAGAACATTCGGGACAAGTGAATTGTTAAGGACTGTAAACGGCGATTTTCAAAATCTTATGACCCCGCTTATCTTTGCGGAAAATTCATGATTTATGGCAAAAATAGAAAATCGCAAGAAACAGAATCCCAAGCTCCAACAGTCCGAACTGAGCGACA
>CABRLF010000059.1 GCA_902471685.1 uncultured Porphyromonadaceae bacterium | reverse complement strand
CACGACGCTCTTCCGATCTTGTTTTCGCCATTTAGATTGCTGAAGGTATGATATTTAAGAGCATATACCTCAAAGCTCTGCGCGCTTACCTACCACTTCTACACGCTGTCAAAACCAGTCATCCCCGTGTATTTTCGGTTGGAAAGTCTTGCAAAGTTAGCTATATTTTTCTGATTATCCAATTATTGGATGCTTAATTAACGTTTTTAACACTTGGCTTCGAAGTTTTAGGGAGGACTTATCGGAGAAGTACAGGAGACTGACGGTAGACGCCAAAAGTATTGAGTGCCGGGGTGGCGTTACCGCCGAGTATGCGCAGGCGGATGTATCTGGCTGTGATAGGTTTGAAGCGGACAATCCATTTGTTGCCTACCGACTGGAGCGATGCTGTCTCGGGGATTGTTGTCCAATTTTTGTTGTCATCCGAGTATTCTACACACCAGCGGGTAGTGCGGTGTCCGAGCCGGATTACTTCTCTGAGCATCAGGCAGTCGAAGGTAACGGGTTTGGGAAGAGTGAATGTGATGTCTGATGTGACTTCGCCGTCTTTTCCGGCATAGTATGTTGCCGCGTTATCATCAATGAGATAGCGCGGATCAAATTTCTTTCCGCGTACGTTTGTCGCTTTTATTTTTGCCCCCGCGAGAAGGTTGGAGCCGAATGTCTCGTCGATGCCTTTGCGGAGAGCCGCTACGTTGGTCGAGTCGATGGAGCAGAAGAGCCCGCGGCGATCCGGCGGGATGTTAAGCAGAAGGACACTGTTCCGGCCTACCGACGTGCAGTAGATGTCCCATAGGTCGGCGACGCTTTTCACTTTGGAGTCTTCTTCAGAGTGATAAAACCAGCTTGGCCTGATCGAGACGTCGGTTTCGGCGGGAATATAGGCGTTGCCGTTCAGCACGCCTTGGTTAAGTTTGTCGAGCTGCGAGCCTTCGTCGCGTATAGCGAATGAATCGGTTGTAGCCCAGCAAGGGTCACCGCAGACGCCTCTTTCATTGCCCATCCAGCGCACGTCGGCGAAAGGATAAGAATTCTTAGTGCCGAAGACTACACAATCGGGTTGATTGCTGCGAATGATTCCATACCATTCGTCGTAAAGTGGAGTCTTAAGTTCGTCCGCGCCGGCGCCGTCCCACCATATTTCCCATATTTTGCCGTAACCGGTCATAAGTTCGCGGAGCTGGTTAGCATAATATTGTTTGTATTTTTCGGTACTGTATTCCGGATGGAGATGTTCGTGCCGGTCATGCGGACCCAGATATATTCCCGGTTTTATGCCATATGCTGTGCACGAATCGACGAATTCGCGCACCACATCCCCTTTGCCGTTTTTCCATGTCGCATTCTTCACGCAGTAATCGGTATAGCGGCTTGGCCAGAGGCAGAATCCGTCGGCGTGCTTGGCTGTGAGAAGTATGGTGTTTATTCCTGCGTTTTTCAGAGTCCGCATCCATTGTCCGCAGTCCAGTTCAGTAGGATTGAATATGTATGCCGGAGCTTTCCCATCGCCTTCATTGACGAAATCTTCAAAGGTATTTATGCCAAAGTGGACAAAGGCCATTATTTCCCGGTCGTACCACTCGAGTTGTCTTTCATTCGGTGTGAGCCCGAATGGCGCAGGCTCCGGCTGAGCGGATGACTGAATTGAGATTCCGAGTAAGAGTAAAGTCGTGATTATGATAGGTCGCAGGTTCATGGTATTGATTTGTTTTTATGGAGCAAATTTACGATAAAATCGTGAAATTCTCTTGCTCTCCGGATAAAAGGAATATTGTGCGGGCAGTCAAATTATTAATTTTTATTTCTGTTGCGATATGCTCTTGGACTGAGCCCCATAATGGTTGTAAAGAGGCGCGAGAAATAGAAGGGGTCGTCGATGCCGAGTTTCATGCTCACCTGGTTGAGCTTTAGATTTGTAGTGTCGAAGAGTTCGCACGCCCGCCTGACTTTGAGTAGGTTGAAGTAGTTGATTGGCGAGTGGCCGGTACGCTCTTTGAAGATTGCCGAGATTCTGGATGTGGATAGCCCAGTGTATTTTTCAAATGGGAATGAGCTGTAATTTTGCAGCAGAAAAACACGGTGCAAAACCTGCAAAAATCTTTAATCATGGAAAATGTCGACAGGAAGTTTATCTATGTCATCTGCATGGTATCGGCCATGGGCGGCCTGCTGTTCGGCTACGACTGGGTCGTAATCGGTGGCGCCAAGGCGTTCTACGAAGTCTTTTTCGGGATTGAGAATTCCCCTTCGCTGCAAGGGTTGTCGATGTCGATTGCTCTTGCCGGATGCCTTGTCGGCGCGATGATCTGCGGCTGGCTCACCGATCGCCTCGGTCGTAAGCTGCTGCTGATAATATCGGCTCTTATATTCCTTGTATCGGCCTATGGCACAGGGTCGTTCAGCGATTTCACCGCGTTTCTATGTGCGCGATTTTCGGGAGGCATAGCCACAGGAAGGCTTCAATACGCTATCGCGGACGGTTGTACAATGCTCTGAGTGAGGATTCCTTGTTTGTAATGACAGTGAATAACGAGATTGTTGCATCGGCTATAATCAATCAAATACAGACTCTGGCTTATTCTTCTGTGGAATGGACTTATCCTGCGTCTGACAACAAAGTCGGTGTTTTTCACACTCTTGTTGTCGACCCTGAGTTTGGCAAGCGGGGTCTGGGTAAAATTTTTGTTTCTTATTTTGAAACATATTGCCGTCATCAGGGCTATGAGGTTGTGAGACTTGATACTCAAGTCAAGAATACACGTCCATTCAACATGTATCTTAATCTGGGATATAGGCTCGCAGGAATATGCGACACTCCTTTCCAGAATCTCCCATGCAATGTAGAGCTCGCAATGTTTGAAAAGAAATTGTAGGAATGGAAAGGGTTTGTAGATAAGTCTCGCTACTTAGGGCTATTTTCTGAATAGCCCTAAAGTAAAAGGCCGCACTCGGGATGAGCGCGGCCTTTGTAGTCTTACGATGCGGGATTATTAGCGTCCGCCGCCGAGGGCCTGATATGCGTTGATGATAGCGCGGGCACGGGCAAGCTCGGTGTTGATCTGGCTGATCTGAGCCGAAAGGAGACCCTGCTGTGCGGTGAGCACTTCAAGATAGTTGGTACTTCCGGTGGAGTAGATCATAAGATCGCGGGTGTATTCGACCGATTTCTCAAGGTTGGCAACCTGTTCTTTGAGTGCTTCGGACTTCTGTGCGCTTGTCTGGTAGACGGTCATGGCGTTGTTTACTTCGGTAGCAGCATTCAGAAGAGCGTATTCGAAGTTGTTGAGCGCCTGTTTCTGCTGAGCTTTTGCTCCTTTGAGACGGGCTATGTTCTGGCCGCGTGCGAAGAGGGGAGCTGTAAGGGAGCCGGCAAGCTGGTAGAACCAGTCACCGGGATTCTTGATCATGGAGCCAAGAAGATTTGTGAAGCCTCCGGCGAACGAGATGTTGATCGAAGGATAGAACGCTGCGCGTGCACCGGCTGTGGTGTAGAATGCTGCAGCGAGATCCTGCTCGGCAGCCTTCACGTCGGGCCGCGCTGCGAGGTCTGACATCGGGATGCCGGAGCGGAGAATCTGAGGCACCTCGAGATTGACGGTATCGGCGACATCCCATTCCTGAGGCAGAGTGTTGAGTAGCAGCGACATGGTGTTGTTGAGCTGAACCAGCGAAGCCTCAAGGTCGGTGATGGAAGCAAGTATGCTGTAATAGTTGGCGGCCGACTGTACAACGGCTGCTTCGGTAACGCCACGTCCTGCAGCCTTGAGGTCCTTCATGGTCTGGACTGTTTCGTTCCAGAGAATGGCGGTGCTGCGCGAGAGGTTGAGCTGGTTGCGCACGGCTGCGATGGCGTAGTATGTATTTGCTACAGCGGCAATAATCTGGCTGCGGGTAGCCTGTGCGTATGCTTCTGAACGAAGAACGGCAGCCTTGGCGGACCGTTTGTTGTTCAGAAGTTTGCCGAAAATGTCGACTTCCCAGCTTGCCTGTGCGGGCAGCTGGTACGACCATGAGAGATCGCTGCCGGCATACGACGCGCCTGCGCCGTTGGGCGCAAGTGCGACAGAGGGCAGGTACGACAGTTTGGCGCCGAGAAGATTGGCGTTGGCAATGTCGACGTTCAGTTTTGCGTTCTGGAGATTGGTGTTGTTCTCCAATGCGCGGTTGATGAGGTCGGCAAGCTTGGGATCGGTGAACACCTGCTCCCAGAGGAGAGCTCCGAAAGCGGTGGAGTCCTGACCGGCCTGACGAGCTTCGACATAAGCCTTGGTGAGGGCTGTGTCGGTCGGGGTCTCATATTTTTTATATATGCCGCAGCTGCCGAGCATCATCACAGCGGCGACTGCCGTGCCCATGAGGGCTATTCTATTCATTTTCATAACTGTGGGATAAGGATTACTGGGCATATTGTTCGATTTCCTTCTCGATGGTGCCACCTTTCTCCTGATTCTGCCATTTGATAGGACGGAATTTCTCCTGAATCATCTGGAAGATGACGAAGAGCGCGGGAACAGCAAAAATCTGGCAAATCATGCCGATGAGCATACCGCCTACAGAACCTGCACCGAGGGCGCGGTTGCCGTTGGCGCCTACGCCGTGGGCGAACATCATAGGCAGAAGGCCGATGACCATGGCGAGCGACGTCATGAGGATAGGACGGAGACGGGCGCCCGCACCTGCGATAGCGGCGTTGAGGATGCTCATGCCGGTGTTGCGGCGCTCGAGGGCGAACTCAACGATGAGGATGGCGTTCTTGGCGAGAAGACCGATAAGCATGATGAGCGCAATCTGCAGATAGATGTTGTTGGAGATTCCGAATATGCGTGCGAAGATGAACGAGCCCATAAGGCCGAACGGAATGGAGAGAATAACGGCGAAGGGCAGAATGTAGCTTTCGTACTGTGCCGACAGAAGCAGGTAGACGAAGAGGAGACAGAGACCGAAAATTACTGCGGTCGACGAGCCTGAACTGGAGCTTGCTTCCTCACGGGTCATACCGGCGTATTCGTAGCCGTAACCCTGCGGAAGGGCCTCGGCGGCTACACGCTCGATTGCGGCGATGGCGTCGCCGGAAGAGAAGCCGGGGTTAGGAGTACCGGTCACTGAAATCGAGGTGAACATGTTGAATCGGTTCATCAGGTCGGGGCCGTATACTCGGGTAAGCTTGACGAAGTTGGCGAGCGATGCCATTTCGTTGCCGTTGCGGATCTTGATGTTGTTCAGAGTCTCGGGATCGACGCGCGATTCGGGTGCGGCCTGCATCATTACGCGGTAGATCTTACCGAAACGGTTGAAGTTCGACACGTACATACCGCCGTAGTATCCCTGGAGCGAGGTGAGAATAGAGCGGGGGCTGATTCCGGCAGCCTTGGCTTTGGCTGCGTCGATGTCCACCATATACTGGGGGAATGTCGGGTTGAAAGTAGTATATGCCGCCTGAATTTCGGGCTGTGCGTTGAGCTGTGCGAGGAAGCCTTGAACGACACCGAAGAACTGGTTGATGTCGCCGCCGGTGCGGTCCTGCATCTTCATTTCGAAACCGTTGGTTGCCGAGTAACCGGTAATCATAGGCGGAGCGAAAATCATCACACGTCCGTCCTTGATGTCCTGACCGGTCTTGTAGTAGAGCTGCTTGATGATGTTGTCGGAGCTCTGGCTCTTGTCGCGTTCGCTCCAGTCCTTGAGCTTGATGATGATAGCGGCGTAGGTCGGACCCTGGCCGGCGATGAAGGAGTAGCCGTTGATCACCTGACGGATGGCGATGCCGGGGATGGTGCTGCAAATCGAGTCTACTTTCTTGGTGGTCTCGATTGTGCGTTCCTGAGATGTGCCCGGGGGCATGTCGATCATGGCGAAGACTATACCGGTGTCTTCGTTGGGGACAAGGGCACTCTGGGTAGTCGACATGAGGTAGACGAGGATTACGATGGAGACGGCTACCGAAGCGAAAGTTGTAATCTTGTGGTTAGAGCACCACGAAGCGCCTTTTTTATATGAGGCAAGGAGTTTGCCGAAGTTCTTCTCGAACGAACGGTGGAAACGTTTGCCGAAGAGTCCGAGGACGGCGACGATAGCCACGGCCCATGCCATGCAGCTCAGAGCCACATTGTTGAAGCTGTACCATCCGAGCACCATGAAAGTGATCGTGGCGACGAGGAGGACGAATGTGATCAGGGGGTGGATATCGAGCGCGAAGGTGCGTTTTGCCTTGGCGACAGCCACCTGACCGGCGGCCGCGTATGCGTCTTTCATTCGCTTGCCCAGCGGGTCGACGGTGCCGTCAGCCTTGTGAGGTTTGAGGAAGAGGGCGCAGAGGGCCGGCGAAAGGGTAAGTGCGTTCACTGCCGAGAAACCGATGGCGATGGCCATTGTAAGACCGAACTGACGGTAGAACACGCCGGCGGTACCGGGCATGAACGACACGGGAATGAACACGAGCATCATTACCAGGGTAATGGAGATAAGTGCGCCTGCGATTTCGCCCATTGCATCGATGGCGGCGCGGCGCGAGGAGGTGTAGCCTTGGTCAAGCTTGGCATGCACCGCCTCCACCACCACGATGGCATCGTCGACCACAATCGCGATCGCGAGCACAAGAGCCGAGAGGGTGATGAGGTTGATGGAGAATCCGATGAGGTTCAGCACGAAGAACGTACCGATAAGGGCCACGGGGATGGCGATGGCGGGAATCACCGTGGAGCGGATATCCTGAAGGAAGACGTAAACGACGAAGAACACAAGGATGAATGCTTCGATGAGGGTGTGGATCACAGTATTGATCGAAGCATAGAGGAAGTCGTTGTTGTTCATCGGGATGGTATACTCGCAGCCTTCGGGGAGGTCGGCCTTGAGTTTGTCGACAAGAGCCAGACAGGACTGGATGATCTGGGTAGCGTTCGAGCCCGGGGTCTGGAATACCATGGCTGTCGACGATGCGTGACCGTTGGAGAGGTTCGAGAAGCCGTAGGTCACACGACCGAGTTCTACTTCGGCCACATCCTTGAGGTAGAGCACTTCGCCGTTGGCGCCTGTGCGGACAACGATGTTGCCGAATTCCTCAGGCTTGCTCAGACGGCCGCGGTAGCGCATTGTGTACTGGAAGGTCTGGTTGCCCTGCTCGCCGAATGCGCCGGGGGCAGCCTCGACGTTCTGTTCGGCCAGAGCCGCGGAGATGTCGGACGGCTCGAGGTGATACTGGGCCATGACTTCCGGTTTGAGCCAGATTCGCATGGAGTAGTCTGCACCGAATGCCATGACGTCGCCTACACCTTCGACACGTTGGAGCTCAGGAATGACGTTGATCTTCATGTAGTTGTCGAGGAACTCCTGGGAGTAGCGCTGAACGGCGCAGGTGTCCACGATAGAAACGCCGAGAAGCATTGAGGTCTGGCGCTTGCGGGTCTGGACGCCTACCTGATTGACTTCGGACGGGAGGAGGTTGGAGGCCGAAGCGACGCGGTTCTGAACGTCGACGGCAGCCATGTTGGGGTCGAAGCCCTGTTCGAAGTAGACGTTGATGGTTGCGGAGCCGGTATTGGTTGCGGTCGACTCCATGTATGTCATGCCTTCCGCACCGTTGATGCTCTCTTCAAGAGGTGCGATCACGGAGTTGAGCACGGCGGCGGCATTGGCACCGCTGTATGTTGTGGAAACCGAGATTGTAGGAGGTGCGATGTCCGGGTACTGGGTCACAGGGAGCGACACCAGTCCGATAAGACCGAGCAGCACGATAAAAATCGAGATAACGGTCGAGAGCACCGGTCGGTTGATAAACGTATCAAGTTTCATTGTCAGATAACGGGTTTATCTACATTATTAATTACCTCGTTGGAGGCGTTCATTCGGCAGCCGGAGTTGCGGGTTCGGCAGTTTTGGGCTGTACTGGCGATCCGGCGCGGACAGTGGTGCCGACACCTTCGGTGACAATGCGGTCGCCGGGCTTGAGTCCGGAGGTTACGAGATATGTCTTGCCGTCGCTGTATGGAGCAACGGTGATCTGGGTTGCGACTGCAATGTTGCTGTCGTTGAGAGCGTATACGTAGCGGAGATCCTGAAGCTCGTAGGTGGCGGTCTGCGGGATTACGATTGCCTCGGATGCTGCGTGAGGAATAACGACTTTACCGGTATTGCCCGAGCGGAGCATGCCGGAGGGATTGTTGAAGAGCGCACGGGCCGATGCGGCGCCTGTGGCATTGTCGATAAGTCCGGAGACGGTGGCTACGCGGCCCTTGATAGGATAGCGTGTGCCGCTTGAAAGCTCGAATTCTACTTCCGGCATTTCCTTGATACCTTCGTCAAGGCTTGTCGTACCGCCGTTTGTAAGGTCGAGAAGATCGCTCTCGGTGAAAGAGAAGTAAGCGTATACCTCGGAGTTGTCGCTGATTGTGGTGAGGGGCTGAGCCGACGAGGGCGATGCGAGCGAGCCCTCACGGTTGGGGATTGTACCTACAACGCCGTCGCTGGGCGCTGTCACAGTGGTGTATGCGAGATTCTTCCGTGCGGAAGTAAGATTGGCCTGAGCCTGAGCTTCGGCGGCGCGGGCCTGGGCGAGCTGATTGGCTGCCATCTGCCATTCTGTTTCGCTGATGATGTTCTTGTTCAGGAGCATACGCTTGTTCTCCTCGGTGATTTTGGCTGTGGAGACGGCGCTTTTTGCTGAATTCAGGTTTGCCTGTGCCTGATCGACAGCGGCCTGGAACTGAACCTGATCGATGATGAACAGAGGCTGGCCTTTGCGTACGCGCTGACCTTCGTCAACGCATACTTTGGTTATGAATCCGCTCACCTGAGGACGGATGGCGATGTCGGTTTTGCCTTTGAGGGTGGCGGGATAGCTACTCTCGTAGGCAGCTGTCTGGGGTTCAATGGTCATTGTGGCCACTACGGCGGGAGCTTTCTGGGCGCCGGGTTGCTGCTTGCTGCACGAGCCAAAGCCAAGAGTCAGGGCTCCTACAAGGCACGTCAGGGTTAAGACTTTGATATTCATATTTTTATAATGTGTAGTATATTTCAGTGATGCGTATTTCCCTCAAATATGTTTTACAACATATATTTCGCTGCAAAATTACAAAAAATTCAGTTGTTAAAATTGTGCCAAACAGCGAATTTGTTGCCCATAAGGTCGAAATTGCGGTTAAATATTGTAAATTACTTCATCAATTTAGCAGAAACGGCGAATCATTCCTTCTTTCGCCTGCCAGGCTTAAAAACACAGCGGCCGTTCCCTGGAAAGAAACGGTCGCTGTATTGGTTTGATAGATTGGAGATGTATCTGCCCGAAGGCAGTGTTAGAGGGG
Organism: uncultured Porphyromonadaceae bacterium; assembly: GCA_902471685.1. Classification (GTDB taxonomy): domain Bacteria; phylum Bacteroidota; class Bacteroidia; order Bacteroidales; family Muribaculaceae; genus CAG-873. Next base: position 4,522 of record CABRLF010000059.1, on the reverse strand, counting down.
TGTCAGATGAACCGGCGTACCATATCCTCGATTTCGGATTGCGGCTTCCGGCCGCCGTCGCGCCATACTTCCTGTCCGTCCTTGAAAAGGATATAGTATGGATGTGAATCAACGTGATAGCGTCGGCAGATTTCCTGATCGGCGGTTGTATCGACGGTAACGAAGTCTGCTTTGTCGCCCAATGCCCGGGCTGCTGCCTCGATAACCGGAGTCATTTCGGCGCATCGTGGACATGTGGGATTCTTGAAAAAGACGAGAACCGGTTTGGTTCCGCCGAGGGCCTGGGAGAGGCGGCTTTCGATGCTTGTCATAGCGGTAGTCCTTTCAGTTAGAATTCGTCACTTTTTGTCTCGAGGTGGTCGGTGAGTTTCTGAACGAGCATATCTTCCTGATGCACGCCGACACCGCGCCATACTGCCATACCGTTCTTGAAGAGAATGAGGGTAGGGATGCTGGATACTCTGAATTGCTGTGCAAGTGCCTGATTCTGGTCTACATCGACCTTGAGAATGTTTGCCTTGTCACCCATTTTCTGCTTTACTGCCTCCAGAATGGGAGCCTGGGCGCGGCAGGGTCCGCACCATGTGGCGAAGAAATCGACAAGAGTCGGTTTGTTTTCCTGAATAATCTGATTGAAGTCGCTCATATCGTAAATTTTTTGTAGTTGTTGGACAGAAACCGATGCTTCGCGCTCTTGTTCTCCGCCGGGAGGAATGGCGTCACATCGTCCGTAGGATTACGGATTCATTTGAAATCTAAACAAAAAGGCTATGATGAAAGTTCATTCAACCAGCATCTTCCGCTCGCAGCGGAGCACCCGACCCGGAAAGCGCTGAACGAAACTGTGGTTATGTGTGGCCAGAACAACGGCCACGCCTTCGGTCTGGGAAACTTCGTAGAGGTGAGTCATGATCTGCTCGCCTGTCTCGGGGTCGAGGTTTCCGGTGGGTTCGTCGGCAATGATCAGTCCCGGTTTGTTGAGCAGAGCGCGTGCTATGACGATTCGCTGCTGCTCGCCGCCGGAGAGCTGGTGAGGCATCTTGAAGGCTTTGGTCACCATTCCAACCTGACGCAGTACGGCGTCGATGCGCTCTTCTTTTTCGGCTTTGTCGGTCCATCCGGTGGCATCCAGCACGAATTTCAGATTGTCGTATGCGGTGCGGTCGGACAGAAGCTGGAAATCCTGGAATACTATGCCGATTTTGCGGCGCAGGAACGGAATCTCGCGCGGCTGTATGCTGCGGAGGTCGTAGTCGAAGATGCGGGCCTCGCCTTTGTTCACCGGCACTTCGGCGTACATGGTCTTGAGCAGCGATGTCTTGCCGCTGCCGACCCGGCCTAAAAGATACACAAATTCGCCCGGCGCAACCGAGAAATCGACATTACGGAGCGCCACATGCTCGTTGCGGAGCACTTCCACTCCCTTGTATTCTATTATCTTGTCCATGATTCTGCAAAGATAGCGATTTTTATCGAAAAAGCCCCGCCGCCGTGGTCCGGCAGCGGGGCTTGAAGAGGAATTCAAAGATTATTATTTCTTTGTGAAAGTAGCGGTGTATGGAAGCTTGCTCAGGTCGAGTGTCACTTCGTATGTGCCTGCGCCGGGGCTCTTGATGTTGTCGCCCCCCTGGACGAGATCGTCAAGGCTTCCGCCGAGATTGATGTCCCAGTTGTCGTTGGCACGGAACTTGAACTCACCTTCGGTCATGGCGACAGTCCCCTTCCATACGAGGTAGTCGTCGCTGGTCAGTGCGGTGGATGCATCCCATCCCTGAGGAGTGGCGTTGCCGATCATGCCGATAGTGGAGATCTTTGTCAGGGAGTAGGTGAGCTTGTCGATGTTGACGTTGCACCAGTAAAGAGCCTGCTCGGCCGAGAGGTTGCCGGCACCGCCGTCGGTCGAGAGAGTGCCTTCAGTTCCGCTGTTGCCGAAGTTGGTGTGGTTCCAGTCGGGAGCGGAAGTGAACTTGAACTCGCCGTTGAGGTAGGCATAGCCCGAGTAATCGGAGTAGTTCGATGTGAAGAGACGCTGTGCGTTATCGAAGTTCCAGCCGCAGGAGTTGCCGATGCAGTAGAGATACTGGATGGCGGACGTGAAGGCGTATGTGCCTTCCTCGAGATTGATGGTGATCTGCCACTGGCCTGCTTCGTTGATGCAGCCTGCGCCCGGTTCGAAGGTCACGGAACCGGCCTCGTCGACTGTCATGCCTACGAGCATGCCCGAGAGAGCGTGCGAGCCGTTCTCCTGAACGCCGTACTGGCCGCCGTTGGCGTTGACCCAGTTGCCGGTCTCATAGGTGGACTGAGGAACGATCTTCCACCACCATCCTGCGGCAGCCTGCTCGGGAGTGATGTCTACGTTGATGGTGAATACGGGATCGTCGTAGGGATCCGCACCGGAGTGACGGAAAGGTACTGCGTTGGCTACCGACCAGTCGTTGATGGTGCCGAGGATGTAGTATGCGCTTTCGATTGTGAGATCGGAAGGCACGGGCAGAACCTTCATGGCGTGCATGGTGTAGTAGTTGTCCGGACCACCGATGATGGCTGTCTGTGAGGCGAACTGAGCCTTGACAAGCATACGTACGTCGAGTGTCTTTTCTTTCGGACCTTTGGAGATGCCGTTGTAGTAGGCTTCCTGAAGGTCGGCAGGAGTGACATAGATGGTATACTGTGTGCTGTCGGCACTCATTTCGCTGTGTGAGGGCACTTCGATCTGTGATTCGAAACCGTTGGCACTGAAGAATACGTCGGCGACGATTCTGTATCCGGCCGGGAGAGTGCCCGGAGTGACGGTAGCGATGTTGATGTGCGATGCGCTCTGCTCAAGAGCCTCGAGACTGTACACGTTGTCTGTCACATCGGAGGTTACAGTCACTCCTTCAGGATTGAATACAGGTTCCTGAGGATTGCTCTGTGCCGGGGGATTGGGGAGCTCGTAGTTTTCGCATGAGGTAAATCCCCAGCAGGCGAGCGCCGATAAAAGTATTAATGAGAATTTCTTCATGATTGCTGTACTTTTAGCTTGTTATAAGGGGATTACTGGGCGGGCGCCGAGATGATGGCCTTGTTGGTGTTGAGGTCGACCGTCATGGTGAGCGAACCGCGGTAGTTGTTGAGCTTGAACGAGTCTTTGGTCTTGGCTACTCCGTGTTCGAGAGTCGAGCCGGCGGTGAAGTCGGGGAATTCGACAGGAGTATCGGCATCCGGGCCGCCAGCGCATCCTACCGAGCTGTTGTCCCAGCCGTCGAGAGCTGTGTAGAAGCGGAAGATAGAGCCTTCACCTGCAGCCAGAGCCGGATCGAAGTTGAGGGTTCCGTGATAGATCTTGCTTCGGATCTCGTTGTCGTTCTCATAGAGAGTGTAGGGTATAAGAGCTGCTGCATTCGCTTCTTCCGGACCGATCCATGCGCCGATGTAGTTGCCGATTACATAGAGTTCGCCGGGCTTGGCGACAGAGAAGAAGCTCTGAACCTTGTTGAGCGAGGTTACATTTGAAGTATATACTCCGGAATCCTCGACTCCGTCGATGAATGCGTAGCCGCGGAAGTAGATCTTCTGCACGCCGGCATCGGTGTAGTCGTTTTTGTTGTCGATTCCGCGGAGCGAGCAGATGGCGGTTGCCAGATCGACGTCATTGAGAGTCATTCTGGAGAGTGTGCCGGTGCCGGTGGGCACGAGTTCGCGGTAGGTGGTCTCATCCTTGAAACCGTCTTCGGTGAGAGCTACCTGAGCGCGGTATTGTGTTACGGCGGAGAAGCCGTAATCGGGCTGTCCGGAGAGAACGAGCTCGAATGTGCCGCCTTCGGTCAGTTCATAGTAAAGGTCCTGATAAGTAGGAGTAAGGATCTGGAAGGAATGGTCGTTGGGGCAGGGCATGCGGAACTCGGGTTCCTTGTTTTCGCAGCTTGTCGCAACTCCTCCGAGAACTGCCGCCAGAACGGCTGCCTTCAGTATATTGGCTGTTTTCATAGTTTTAACGATGATGGAAGTGAGACATTAATAGCCTTCATTCTGGCCGACGGTGACAGTGTACTGATAAGGAATCGGGAAGAGAGCGCGGTAAGCGGGAATTGCGCCGCCTTCATATACGGCGTTTTTCCACGACCAGTTGTAGGTGCTGCCGGTGTAGCGGCCGAAACGAATAAGGTCGGAACGGCGATGGCCTTCCATGTAGAGCTCGCACTGGCGTTCTTTGAGAACGATGTCGGCGGTGAGGGCGCCTACGGTAGGCATTCCGGCGCGTTTACGTACCATATTGAAGTAGTTGAGGCCGTCGCAGTTCACTCCGTGGAGCTGGCATTCTGCAAGCATCAGATAGGTGTCGGCAAGACGGAAGAGAGGATAGTCGACATTGGAAATCTGCGACTGGTTGTTGTTGGTCTCTACAGTACCTCCGATATTGTCGTAGTTGTCTTCGCGGGCGTTGGAGTACTTGGTGAGCATATATCCGCAAGAGGTTTCGTCTTTAGTAGATGACAAAATTTGAAAATGTGTTATTAAACACCTGAATATCAGCGTA
>CABRLF010000058.1 GCA_902471685.1 uncultured Porphyromonadaceae bacterium | reverse complement strand
CCGTCAGAGCTATACACCTAAATTCGATGTTTTCAAATTTTTGTCATGTACTTAATTTCAAAAATAAAAATTGCACCAATCCCAAAAAATTTCATTTCAGTGCACAAAAAAGTCAAAAAATGCATGAAAAACAGTAAAAAACAAATGGCAAAAGAGCAAAAGTTACTTAGACGTATTCATCGTTTTTCATGGAAGAAACACCAAGATACAATAAGATACCCAATAAAAAGACGGGCCTCCGCGAAGGAAACCCGCCCTGATATGAGAACGTTGTTTAGGTCTTATTCAACAGTCCATGTGTCGCCTGCGAGGATCATGTCGCGGAGACATGAGAAGCCCTTCTTGGCGCGCACTTCCTCAACCTGCTGGCTGACGCCGTCGTTGTATGTCGGAGCCTCGACATCGCGGATCACGCCGATAGCGAGGGGAAGTTCGTGTCCGTCCATCATTGCAAGCTGCTGGTGGAGGAAATTGGAAGGTGTATGTGCATCATGCACGAGGACATCGTCGAGTGTGTAACCGTCTTCACCGATGGTGACTGCCTTGAGGAGGAAACCGTCCTGAACGAGGCCGCGGTTCATATCCTTGCCGAAGAGCATCTTCTCGCCGTGACGTAGAAGAATGGTGCGGTCGGCGCGTACTTCGCGGTCGGTGATCTGGCTATGGATGCCGTTGTTGAAGATCACACAGTTCTGAAGAATCTCGACAACCGATGTGCCTTTGTGGCGTGCTGCAGCCTCGAGGACTTCGGCGGAAGTCTGAAGCTCAACGTCGATCGAACGGGCGAAGAAGTTGCCGCGTGCGCCAAATACGAGTTCTGCGGGGATGAACGGATCCTCAACAGTACCGTAGGGGCTGGACTTGCTCACGAAACCGCGGTCGCTGGTCGGCGAATACTGCCCCTTGGTAAGACCGTAGATCTTGTTGTTGAACAGCACGATATTGATGTCCACATTACGGCGTACGGCATGGATGAAGTGGTTACCGCCGATAGCGAGACCGTCGCCGTCGCCGGAAATCTGCCATACGGTCATCTCGGGATTCGCAACCTTGTAGCCGGTGGCTACAGCGGCTGCACGTCCGTGGATGGTGTGGAAACCGTAGGTATTCATATAGTAAGGCAGACGCGACGAGCATCCGATGCCGGAAATAACTGCTGTCTTGTAGGGCGGAACGCCGAGCGCCGCCATTGCCTTGTGGAGGGTGTTCAGAATGGCATGGTCGCCGCAGCCGGGACACCAGCGCACAGCCTGGTCACTTTTGAAATCGGCGGGTTTGAATGTCTGTTCCATAGTTATGCTTCCTCCATGATTTTACGGGTCTTTTCCACAATTTCGCTCACAGCGAAAGGCTGACCCTGGATTTTATTTATGCGGGCAATGCGTGTCTCGGGGAACCGGCACTGCAGGAAGTCGGCGAACATACCGGTGTTCAGCTCGGCCACAATCACTTTCTTATACCGTGCGAGCACTTCGGCGGTATTTGCAGGCAGCGGGTTGATATAGCGGAAATGAGCGAATGCCACGGGAGTACCGGCAGCGTTCAGCTCGTCGGCTGCGGTGTGCAGATGTCCGTAAGTACCGCCCCAGCCTACAAGCAGGGTGTCGGCGTCGGGATTTCCGAGCACTTCGAGTGCAGGGATATCGTCGGCGATGCGGGCAATCTTCTCACGGCGCAGTTCCACCATATGCTCGTGGTTGGCGGCATCGGTCGAGATAGCGCCGGTCTTCGGGTCTTTTTCAAGACCGCCAAGACGGTGGGTTGCGCCTTCGGTTCCGCTCATCGGCCAGTAGCGGCCAAGATTCTCGCGGCGCATATAGGGGCGCCATGAACCGTCGGCAAGCATCTCGGCGGGAACGTCGGGAGTCTTGATCGCGGGATATTCGTCAGGATCGGGAATACGCCATGCCGAAGAACCGTTGCCGATGAAGGCATCGCTCAGCAGGATTACCGGAGTCATGTGCTCCACTGCGATACGGCAGGCTTCGAATGCCATGGTAAAGCAGTCGGTAGGACTTGCGGGAGCTACGACAGCTACGGGCGATTCACCGTTACGGCCATAAAGTGCCTGCATGAGATCGGTCTGCTCCGTCTTGGTGGGGAGACCGGTCGAAGGACCGCCGCGCTGCACGTCGATAACGACGAGCGGCAGTTCGGCCATCACGGCAAGACCGATACCCTCGCTCTTGAGGGCAAGACCGGGACCGGATGTAGAGGTGACAGCGAGATCGCCGGCGAACGAAGCACCGATAGCGGAGCATACGCCTGCTATCTCGTCTTCCATCTGGCATGCCTTCACACCGAGATCCTTGCGCTTTGCAAGCTCGTGAAGGATGTCGGTTGCAGGGGTGATAGGATATGAGCCGAGGAAAAGAGGACGGCCGCATTTCTCCGAAGCCATGATGAGGCCCCAGGCGGTTGCGGTGTTGCCGTTAATATCTGTATAGATACCCGGACGGGGATCTTCGGTCTCTATGCGGTAGGTGGATACGGATGCATGGATATTGTGACCATAGTCGAATCCGGCCTGAAGAACCTTTGAGTTTGCCTCGAAGATTGCGGGTTTCTTAGCGAATTTTTTGTGCAGATGATGCAGTGCAGCCTCGAGAGGACGGTCGAAAAGCCAGCATACCAGACCGAGGGCGAAGATATTGCGGCATTTGAGCATGCTCTTGTTGTCGAGACCGCTGTCGGCGAGAGCGGCTTTTGTCATTGAGGTGACAGGCACCGGAACGACCTGAGCCTTGATACCAAGCTCCGTGAAGGGATCATCGGTTGCATACTGTGCTTTATTCAGATCGGCTTCCTTGAAAGAGTCGATATCTACAATAATAACTCCACCGGGTTTGAGGTGCTTGTGGTTAGTTTTAAGCGCCGCAGCATTCATGGCAATGAGCACATCGCACGAATCGCCGGGTGTATGAACGCCGGTACCTACGCTGACCTGGAAACCGGAAACGCCGCCTAATGAGCCCTGCGGGGCGCGGATCTCTGCAGGGTAATCAGGGAAAGTCGAAACCTGATTGCCCAAGCCTGCCGACACATTGGTAAAGATATTGCCGGCCAGCTGCATGCCGTCGCCGGAGTCGCCCGAGAAACGGACAACCACTTTGTCAAGTGTCTTTACATTGGTTTTCTCCAACATAACAGTTCTGATTGGTAAATTCTGTGTTTTTTATGGTAATTAGCCGCATCTTTCGCTACGGCATTGCAAAGGTAAGAGTTTTTTTTGACATAACGATTTCCGCACAGAAATTAACATAAATTAATTCGCCAACCCCCGATTTTCATGATTTATCGAGACTTCTCCCCATTATTCGGGAAATAAATTCTACGAAATCCGATAACACTCTTTCCTTGCCCTTTTAATCCAATTATTTTCCTGTATTTGCTTTTCTTATTCTAAAGATTTTGCATATCTTTGCGGTACTAACAATCGGGAAAGAGTTCCCGCCTTGAATCTAACCCACAGAATATGAAAAGCAAGCAACTATTACTCGGAGACGAGGCTCTGGCGCTGGGCGCCATTCAGGCCGGCCTCTCCGGCGCTTATGCGTATCCAGGCACGCCATCCACTGAGATCATGGAATACGTGCAGGCTTCGGATACAGCGCGTCTGCGTGGCATACACTGCCATTGGTCAAGCAACGAAAAGACTGCAATGGAAGAAGCTCTCGGAATGTCGTACTGCGGCAAACGGGCTATTACTTCCATGAAGCATGTAGGGCTCAATGTAGCAGCCGATCCGTTCGTAAACTCCGCCATGACCGGTGCCAACGGCGGCCTTCTGGTCATTGCGGCCGATGATCCGTCGATGCATTCCTCTCAGAACGAGCAGGACTCCCGTTTTTATGCCGATTTCGCCATGATTCCTGCGCTCGAGCCGTCGAACCAGCAGGAAGCCTACGATATGGCTGCCTACGGTTTCCGCCTCTCCGAACAGTTCCGGATTCCCGTCATGGTGCGTCTGGTAACACGTCTGAGCCATTCGCGTGCCGTGGTCGAGACAGAAACCGAAGCGGCTCCGGAAAACAGCCTGCATTATCCCGAAAACCACAACCAATGGGTACTTATGCCCGCTGTCTCCCGGGTGCGCAACAAGCGTCTCATCGCCGACTTCGACGATTTCGCCGCCGAATCTGACGATTCGCCATTCAACTCATATACCGACGCACCCGACCACCGGCTCGGTATCATCGCCTCGGGCATCGCCTTCAATTATCTCAACGAAATTTTCCCGGAAGGTATTCCCTTCCCAGTAGTGAAAGTAAGTCAATATCCATTGCCGAAACGCCTTATCAGCCGGCTGTATAATGAATGTTCCTCCGTCCTTGTCATAGAGGAAGGACAGCCGTTCATCGAAAAGAAAATCCGCGGACTCCTCGATGAAGGAAAACCTGTCTATGGCAAACTTTCGGGCGAACTCGTCCGCGACGGAGAACTGTCGCCCGATGAGGTATTCCGGTGCTTCTGCTCTCTCACGCCCGATGTCGTGCCGCCCCAGACTGCTCCGTTACGTAAATCACGGCTCGTAGTACCACGTCCGCCGGCACTCTGCCAGGGGTGCGGACACCGCGACGTCTACGGCGCCCTCAACGAAGCACTCACCGCCTACGAGAGTCCGAAAGTATTCGGCGACATAGGGTGCTATACCCTCGGTTTCCTCAAGCCGTTCAATGCCATCGACTCATGCGTAGACATGGGCGCCTCCATCACTATGGCCAAAGGCGCAGCCGATGCCGGTCAGCATCCGGCCGTCGCCATCATCGGCGACTCAACATTTACCCACAGCGGAATGACCGGACTTCTGGACGCCATCAACGAGAATTCGCCCATCACTGTTATCATCTCCGACAACCTTACGACCGGCATGACCGGAGGCCAGGACTCGCAAGGGACCGGCAAACTCGAAGAAATATGCCTCGGGCTCGGAGCCGCACCTGAACACGTACGCACCATCGACTCACTTCCAAGGAACCACGATGAAATGGTGGCACTATTCCGTCAGGAAATTGATTATAAAGGACTTTCTGTGATTATTTCACGCCGCGAATGTATCCAGACCGCGCGCCGTCACGCTAAAAAATAAACCGTCATGAAATCAGATATCATTCTCGCCGGCGTTGGCGGACAAGGCATCCTCACCATAGCCACAATCCTCGGAGCCGCAGCACTCGAAGAAAACCTATACCTCAAGCAGGCCGAAGTGCACGGCATGAGCCAGCGCGGAGGCGACGTACAGTCCAATCTCCGCATCAGCAGCACGCCTATCCACTCCGATCTCATTCCTTTGGGGAAAGCCGACATAATCGTCTCGCTCGAGCCCATGGAAGCACTACGCTATCTGCCCTACCTCGCCCCCGAAGGATGGGTAGTGACAGGTACCACACCGTTCGTCAACATCGACAATTATCCGGACATTGCCGAAGTTGAACGCGAACTGAAGTCTCTTCCCCATATTGTTGCTTTCGACATGGAAGCTGTAGCAAAAGAACTGAAAGCGCCACGCAGCTCGAATATGGTGCTCCTCGGAGCAGCATCGCCGTTTATAGACATTGATCCTGAAAAAATCGAGGCTGCCATACACCGGTTCTTCGCTCGCAAGGGCGAAGCAATCGCCGAAGCCAATATCGCAGCCTTCAGAGCCGGACGCAGTCAATCACTAAAATCCTGAGCTATGTTTCCGATATCGCAACAGAACTTTTCAGAGGCACAGAAACGTCTTTCTATAATCGATCTGTCGACAGCCACGATCCGCCAGATATGCAGTCTCGCCGCCGAACTCGAGAAAGTAGCCGGCGAAAAAATGGTTCACCTTGAGATGGGCAACCCCGGACTCGAGGCCGAGCGTACCGGAATCGAAGCTGAAACAGCAGCCCTGAGGGAAGGCATCGCCAACCAATACCCGAATATAGCGGGAATCCCGGCTCTCAAAAGGGCCGCCAAAAATTTCGTTAAGGCATTTCTTGACATAGACGTCCCCGAGAAAGGAATCGTGCCGACAGTAGGATCCATGCAGGGCAGTTTCACCCTCATGCTGCTGCTCAAGCGCCGTCTCGAAGGCAAGGACACAATGCTCTTCATCAATCCCGGGTTTCCGGCGCAGCGCAATCAGGCCAAACTTCTCGGCATCAACGAGGCGTCGTTCGACATCTACGACTACCGCGGCGAAAAACTCGAGGCAAAACTCGAGAGCATACTCTCGAAGGGCAACATCACAGGCATGATATACAGCAATCCGAACAATCCCGCCTGGACGAGCCTGACCGATCAGGAACTTGAGATTATCGGACGCATGGCTACCAAACATGACTGCATCGTCCTCGAAGACCTCGCATACCTCGGCATGGATTTCCGCAAGGATATCAGCAAACCCTACTACGAACCGTTCGCATCCACTGTGGCACGCTATACCGATAACTACATTCTGCTTATTTCCGGCAGTAAAATCTTCAGCTACGCCGGCCAGCGTATTGCCGTGGTATGTATGTCGCCGCAGGTGTATGGCCGGCAATACGAGACCTACGAGAAATTCTTCGAGATGCCGGCATTCGGCGACGCTTACATCTACGGCGTTCTTTACTGCTGTTCATCGGGCACGACCCACTCGGCTCAGCATGCTCTGGCTGCAATGATGGAGAAGGCCGTGAACGGCGAGCTGAATTTCGTCGCCACCTGCCGCGAATACGAACGCCGTGCCGCCCGCGCCAAGAAAATTTTCCTCGACAACGGCTTCCATATCGTATACAGCAAGGATGGCAACCGCGACATATCCGACGGATTCTTCTTTACTGCAGGTTACGGCGATATGACGGGCGAAGGGCTTCATGAGGCACTCATGCGCTACGGCGTGGCCTCAATATCACTGCGTTCAACCGGAAGCATGCAGCAGGGCATTCGCGTATGCATCTCAATGCTACACTCCGACGAGGACTTCAACCTCCTCGAACGCAATCTCGAACGTTTCAACTCAGACTTCCATAAATGATGAGCCAGACAAACTATATGACCGCGGCAGAGGCCGTACGCCTGATCAAATCCGGAGATCACGTCTACGTGATGGGGTCGACAGCAATCCCTGAGGTACTGATGGATGCTCTTGCAGAGCGCGGGCCGGAACTCCGCGGTGTCACCGTCTATGCCGCGTTCGCCATCGGCCGGCGCCCGTCACCGATCTGCAAGCCAGAATTGCGCGATTCATTCTATCTCAACTCATTCTTCGTCTCCAATGCCTTCCGGGAATGGATAGCACAGGGCAACGGCAGCATGACTCCGCGCTTCCTCGGCGAAGTGCCGGAACTGTTCCGCGACGGCACGTGTCCCGTTGATGTGGCTCTAATCAATTGCTCCCTTCCCGACAAGGACGGATATGTGAGCTACGGCATATCGGCCGATCTGGCCACCAGCGCCGTAGAGTGCGCACATACCATCATCGCACAGATCAATCCGGCAGTTCCGTTTTTACCCGGCGATTCCGTCATTCATATATCACGGCTCGCCGCGGCTGTCAAAGTCGATGATCCCTTAGTGGAAGTACCTACAGCAGTGCCAACCGAGGCCGAGATAAAAATCGGCAATGCCATCGCTGAACATATTCCCGACGGCGCCACCCTCCAGATCGGCGTAGGAGGCATCCCAAACGCCGTGATACGCGCCCTTGCGGGACACAAACATCTCGGTCTGCACACAGAGGCCATGACCGACGGCGTGCTTCCTCTTCTTCAGAGCGGAGTGATCGACAACTCGATGAAGAAAGTGATGCCGGGAGTCTCGGTTGCTTCGCTGGCACTGGGTTCAAGACATCTGTATGATTTCCTCGACGGCAACAACGAGGTGGTCTTCAAAGATGTGGCATGGACCAACGATCCATTCCGGATAGCTCAGAATCCCAAAGTGATGAGTATCAACTCATGTCTTGAGATAGACCTTACCGGGCAGGTCTGCGCCGACTCGATCGGCACAAGAATCTTCTCCGGCGTCGGCGGACAGCATGATTTCGTCTATGGCGCAAGCCGGTCGGAAGGAGGCATATCATTTCTGGCAATGCTCTCAACAACCGGCAAAGGGATGTCGAAAATCAAACCAGTCCTCACTCCGGGCGCAGGAGTTGTCACTACCCGGTTCCAGACCAACTACATAGTCACCGAATACGGCGCCGTCAACCTGCGCGGCAAAGATCTGGCCGAACGTGCGCGACTCATGATATCCGTCGCCGCACCACAGTTCCGCGAAGAACTCGAACGCGCTGCAGCCGACCGCTTCGGATATGCCTTCCTGAGAAAACACTTCTGAGTTATAGTCCACACAGAAGAACCGGTATGCTTTTGAGACAGAAAGTTTGCCGGTTCTTCCTGTGCAAGGCCGCAAGTGCCGCAAGTGAACAGGCCCGCAAATCTAAATTTTGCCGTTACGTACTTTTTAGCTAAATTTGCGTCTTGAATACACCAATCGTTTCGCAATGGCTGAAATCAAAATAGCGGGAATAATGCGCGCGGGCATCTTTTCCCCTAACCACATAGGCAACGACGCTGCGATTTTCAACAGTGTGGTTGAGCAACTCCGCAAACGTGGCTGCGAAGTGAATACGTATAGCGAGGAGCAGTTCTGCTCCGGCGCCGTGACGGAACATATCATTCTGAACATGTGCCGCGAAATGCAATCGATCCATAAGCTTCAGGAGTGCGAGGACAACGGCGATCTGGTGATAAACTCAGGATACGGCATAGAGAACTGCATCCGCGAACGGATGGCCCGCATTTTAATAGGCACCGGCATCCCCTATCCTCAGAGTCTTGTAGTGCGCACCGACGAAGGCATCCGCGATGCAATGGCAGCAAACCACATGACCCGCTGCTGGATCAAACGCGGCGATTCACACACCCAGCACCGTGAGGATGTGACAAGCGTCCGCCATGCCGAGGAGGCTCAGGAGATTCTTCAGGAATTTTTCCTCAGGGGAATCAAGAGGGCCGTGATAAACCGGCACCTCGAAGGTGACGTCGTGAAGTTCTACGGAGTCCTGGGAACACCGTTCTTCCTGTGGTTCAATCCGAGCGAGGACAATGCCGCGCGCTACTGGCAGCCCTCTCAGCAACCGACGCACAAGACCCCCGACTTCGACGTGGAGGCTTTCAAAGCCAGCTGCATACGCGCCGCCGAGACTCTGGATGTCCGAGTCTACGGCGGTGATGCCATAATCGCACCCGACGGCAAATTCACTCTCATCGACTTCGACGACTGGCCAAGTTTCGCACCGTGCCGCACCGAAGCAGCCCAGCATATTGCCAAACTGACGATGAAACTCATTAAGGAACATTTAAAAAACAAGCGCTGAGACATGGGGAAATATCGTAAATCCACAAAACTGCCGGCCGGCTCCACCCGCCGCTTCCCTATTGTACCGCGCCTGATTTCCACATCGCTCGGAGCCGGTTTCCTGCCCGTTTGTCCAGGCACATGGGGTGCTCTCGTAGGAATTATTCTCTGGCTGCCCCTGTATATCTGGGCTTCACCTATGGTCTGCGTATGCGCTACCGGCGCTCTATCGCTGGTTTTCGGTCTTCTTGGAGTCTGGGCGAGCAGCGAGGCGGAAAAATACTGGGGGCAGGATCCGGTGGTGGCATGTATCGACGAAACCGTAGGTCAGTGGATTTCCATGATTCCCATTGCCGGCGTCGCTCTCTGCCCGTGGTGGGAGATAGTGATTGCTTTCGCCCTCTTCCGTTTCTTCGATATATTCAAGCCCCTTGGCATCCGCGTCACCGAACGCCTGCCGCGCGGCTGGGGAATGATGGCAGACGATGTCCTCGCCGGTATCTATGCCGCCATCATCATTATGGCGATAAATTATTTCTTCGTTTTCCCGTCCAATGGCATCGCTTAAATCAATCGGGGACACGCTACTGAAAAGCAATTCGCTGATATTCACATATCTGCGTTCCATCGTATCGTCGCAGTGCGGTGCTTGGAGCGACTATATCGTCTGCTTCACGCTTTTCTCGCTTGCCGGGTTGCCGCCATTCTGGGCGACCGCTGGCGGAGCTCTCGCCGGCGGTATAGTGAACTGCATCATCAACTACAAATTCACATTCCGCGCCAACGGTGTCGACTGGCGTGCCGTAGTGGTAAAATACCTCTGCGTCTGGACAGGCAGCATGCTTCTCAACAGCTACGGAACCGAAGCGATGTTCAATTTGATACAGAACTGGACATGGCTGCAGAACCTCGGTCTGAAAGAAGACTGGTATTTCGTCGGCTCGCGTCTGTTCGTGAGCCTGATGGTGTCGTGGTTCTGGAATTTCGCTCTTCAGCGCTACTTCGTCTACCGCCGCAATCCGGTCGACAAATATATAGTGAGAATACTCGGAGGAAAAGCCGTAGATCAATCAAAAGATAACAATAATAAACCGACATAAATATGAGTATAAAGAGTAGTGCTAAAACAGCCCGCGACGGACTTCAGCAAGGCATCTATATAATAATCAATCCTTTTGTACGCCTCTTGATCCGCATGGGCGTCACTCCCAATATGGTGACTACCATCGGTATGCTTGGCAATATCGCCGCAGCCGCCGTTCTTGTGTACGTCGCCGTGCAGGTCATGGACGGCAACCCTGTTGAATGGAGCCTTGTGACTCTTGCCGGAGCTCTCATCATCGGATTCTCACTGTTCGATATGCTCGACGGCCAGGTAGCACGACTCGGCAATATGGCTTCGCGCTTCGGTGCCATGTACGACTCTGTGCTCGACCGCTACTGCGAGATGTTCAATCTCGGAGGCATCATCTTCTTCCTCATCGGCTGCCGCAACATGACCGGCGCCGTGATCACCTTCCTTGCAATGGTAGGCAGCATCATGGTGAGCTATGTGCGTGCCCGTGCCGAGGGCCTCGGCATCGAATGCAAGATGGGCTTCATGCAGCGTCCCGAGCGTGTGGTCGTCACAGCTGTCGCCATCCTCGCCGCCGGAATTACCGGTCAGAATATGGAAGCCGGCTCGTCTTTCGATCCCAACATCATTCTGACCGTCGCCATGACCGTCATAGCCGTCTTCGCCAATATGACAGCTTTCGCACGGCTTAGCCACAGCCGCCGCGAACTGACCAAAGCCGACCGCAAATGAAACCGGATATGCCGTCGCGCCGCGAATCTGCTCTGTGTGCCGCCTGTCTTCTGATATGGCTGGCTGTCACGGTGCTGTTTGTAGGCTTCCGCCCCGAGCATATATGGCTGGCATTGCTTATCTTCGGTCTGTTTTTCATCACCGGAGTCACGCGACGCACGGTTGTAGCTCTTCTGCCTTTCATCATCTTCGGCATCAGCTACGACTGGATGAACATAGTGCCGAACTATGAGGTCAATCCGGTCGACGTGGCCGGTCTCTACAATACCGAAAAAGCACTCTTTGGAATATCGACTGCTGCCGGCGTCCTGACACCCAATGAATTCTTCGGCATCCACCACTGCTCCGCCATGGACTTCATGGCAGGGATATTCTATCTATGCTGGGTACCGCTGCCCATCATCTACGGACTGTGGCTGTACTTCAACCGACGCACCGATGCATATCTCCATTTCGCATGCGTGTTCCTGCTTGTCAATCTGCTGGGCTTCGCCATCTACTATATCCATCCGGCCGCTCCGCCATGGTATGTGGCGTCGCACGGTTTCGAGGCAGTACCCGGCACTCCGGGCGAAGTAGCAGGTCTGGGACGTTTCGACGAAATGACCGGTCTCGGCATCTTCAACGCACTCTACGCCCGGAATGCGAATGTCTTCGCCGCGATGCCTTCGCTACACTCCGCATATACCTTCGTGGCTTTAATATATGCAATGCGCAGCCATTCGCCTCTGACCTGGAAAATAATTCTTGGCGTCGTGACCCTCGGAATCTGGTTCACCGCCGTTTATACATCGCATCACTACATCCTCGACGTCCTTGCAGGAATCGGCACCGCTCTCGCCGGGACCGCCTTTTTCGAATGGGTACTGATGAGAATAAAGCCGTGGGCAGCCTTCATGCGGCGCTATGACGCTTATGTCGCTCTTACGGCTAAATAAATACAGCTTAAATGGAAAATACAGAAGATTACAGCCAATACGAAATCAGACCCGACGTCCTGAATTACGACGATCTCCGTAAGATGGTCCCGGCTCTGGACGGACATCCAAAGCTGGCAAACTGGCTTCTTCATATACTGTCGGTCGACAAAGTAAATGCCGTGCACCGAGCATGCTGCGACACTCCCGGACCGATGTTCTGCAAGCGCCTCCTGGAAGAACAGTTCCATAACACAATCCGCGTCGACGGCATGGATGTTCTCGACCATCTCCCCGAAGGAGCGTTCATCACAGTGAGCAACCATCCTTTCGGCGCCCTCGACGGCATCACCCTCATATATCTTGTGGGTATGCGGCGGCCTAAATACCGCGTAATGGTGAATATGATTCTGAACAAAATCACAGCCATGCGTCCTAATTTCATCGCCGTCGATCAGAGTGCAAGCACCGATCCCGCCAAGCGTGCTGTGAGCGTGGCCGGCATCCGACAGGCTCTCAAGCAGCTAAAGGAAGGCGAGCCTATCGGGTTCTTCCCTGCCGGAGCCATGAGCAAGACAACACTCCACGACGGTCTTCAGGACCGACCATGGCAGGACTCCATTCTCCAGATTATATACCGCGCCAAAGTGCCTGTGATTCCGATATATTTCCACGGCTCCAACAGCTGGTGGTTCAATTTCCTCGGTCATGCCTGCTGGCCGGCACGTTCGCTCAGGCTACCGGCCGAGGTATTCCGCAAAAACGGGAAAGAGATTCACGTCAGTGTAGGACAGCCTATTTCTGTCGAAGAACAGCGCGAACACGGCTCCAATCCCGAAGAACTCGGAGCCTACCTGCGACAGAAAACCTATGAACTCAGGAAATATAAATAACGGACATGGAACAGGAAAAGAAACTCGGATATAAGGCATCTCTCAAGAGCCTCGATACGGAAGAGCATATCGACCTCGCCTTCTACCGTCCCATCGGCTATGCGTGGGCATGTCTGGCAGCCAAACTCGGCATCACGCCAAACGCCATCACTATTGCCTCGATATTCCTTGGCGTTGGCGCCGGCATCGCTTTCTATTTCAACGATATCTGGATCAATATAATAGGCATGTTGCTCCTCATATGGGCCAACTCCTTCGACTCCGCCGACGGACAGCTGGCCCGAATGACCAAGCAGTATTCGCGTATAGGCCGTATTCTCGACGGCCTGAGCGGCGACCTGTGGTTTCTCTCCATTTACGTTGCCATCTGCCTCCGCGAGAACTATACCTCAGCTTTCTTCATGGCTCACCCGTGGCGCATATGGGTGATCGCTGTCACCGCCGGATATTGCCATGCCCGTCAGGCTGCCATGGCCGATTATTACCGCCAGTTCCATCTGTTCTTCCTGCATCACGGCGAACGCAGCGAACTTGAGAAATCGTCCGACCTGCAGTCCAAATACGACTCGATGTCATGGAAGAAGCAGCCGGTGCAGAAGTTTATAATGACATTCTATCTGCGGTATACAATCAATCAGGAGCACCTCACTCCGGCGATGCAGAAACTGAGGGCGGCTCTTGCAGAACGCTACCCCGAGGGCAATGTTCCGGTGTCGTTCCGCGATGAATTCCGGCGCCTGTCGCTTCCGCTCATGAAGTACACCAATATCCTGTCGTTCAACTGGCGGTCGATAGCCCTTTTCGTATCGCTGTTCGCACAGATGCCCTGGCTTTACTTCGCATTCGAGATTGTTGTCCTCAACGGTCTGCTCGTCTACATGGTAACCCGCCACGAATCTATCTGCCGTCAACTCACCGTACGCGTCAGAAACGGCGAATTCAGATAATATCTTTTTACACAATATAGCGTGAG
>CABRLF010000057.1 GCA_902471685.1 uncultured Porphyromonadaceae bacterium | reverse complement strand
CGAGAGTTAAAGTCGATATTTTCCCCGATCATCATCAGTACTCCAAAAAGGATATAGAGTATCTTACCGAGCGCTACAAGGCCATGAAGGGCGAACAGCGCATCATCATAACCACAGAAAAGGATGCCGTGCGTCTTGCTGCGAATCCTTATTTCCCGCATGACCTCAAGGCTGTGACCTACTATCTGCCCATTGAGGTGGAATTCAATCCCAATCCTGTCGAGGACATGCACCTTGATGAAGTAGTTGAGAAACTTGTCAAGGACCGCCTTCTCGGCGCAGGACAGTGAACACTCAGAGCGCCGTGTGCGTTTCTATTAAAGACCCATACTAACATAATACCATAACTATGATCGAAAAAATCAAACAGACAGCCGACTATCTCCGTTCGCAAGTCGACGAGATGCCTAAAATCGCCATAATCCTCGGCACCGGTCTCGGCTCATTAGTCGATTATATTCAGGATAAGAAATTCATCCCCTACAAAGATATCCCCAATATGCCTGTCTCCACAGTCGAAGGACACAGCGGCAACCTCATTTTCGGAACAATGGGAGGTCGTCGTGTCATGGCCATGCAGGGCCGCTTCCACTATTATGAAGGCTACGACATGAAGCAGGTGACATTCCCTGTACGTGTTTTTAAGGCTCTCGGCGTTGAGACTCTCTTCGTTTCCAATGCAGCCGGAGGCATGAACAAGGAATTCCGTGTCGGTGATGTCATGATTATCTGCGATCACATCAATCTCTTCCCGGAGAACCCGCTCCGCGGCAAGAATTACGATGAGCTTGGTCCACGATTCCCGGCAATGACCGAAGCTTATAATAAGGAGATGATTGCTCTTGCCGACAGAATCGCAGCAGAAAAAGGTCTGCGACTCATGCATGGCGTCTACGTTGGAACTCCCGGCCCGACATTCGAGACTCCGGCGGAATATGAATATTTCCGTGTTATCGGCGGTGATGCTGTCGGAATGAGTACTGTTCCCGAGGTAATCGTCGCAAACCATGCCGGCATGCGCGTGTTCGGTCTGTCGGTTATCACAGATCTCGGCGGCAAGGATGTTACCGAAGTCCCCACTCACGAGGAAGTTCAGAAGGCTGCTGTAAAAGCCCAGCCTACCGTGGAAGCCATTGTGCAGGCAATGGTTGAACGTTGCTGATTCAAGTAATCGTAATATGGAAGAAAAACAGACAGAAATTTCCACTCTCGGCGAGTTCGGGCTTATTGACCGCCTAACTGAGGGTATGAAGCCGGTCAACAAGTCGACTGTCTACGGCGTGGGCGATGATGCGGCCGTTCTGAATTATCCATCCGACCGCGATATTCTCGTCACCACCGATATGCTGCTTGAGAACGTTCATTTCGATCTTACTTACGTTCCCCTCAAGCATCTCGGCTACAAATCGGCGATTGTCAACTTCTCGGATATATGCGCCATGAACGGTATTCCACGGCAGATTACTGTCTCGCTCGGCATCTCCAAACGCTTTACGGTAGAGCATATCGAGTCAATTTATGCCGGAATGCGTATCGCGTGTGAAGAGTATGGCGTCGACATCATCGGCGGAGATACCTGTGCCTCCAATCAGGGTCTTGTTATTTCGATTACATGTATCGGCGACTGTGAGAAAGGCAAAGCCGTGAAGCGTAATTCGGCTCACGACACAGATCTTATCTGCGTCAGCGGTGATCTGGGCGCGGCTTATATGGGCCTGCAGCTACTCGAACGAGAGAAAGTCGCTTCGGCCGGAAGAGCCGATTTTGTTCCCGACTTCGCAGGGAAGGAATATCTTATCGAGCGTCAGCTCAAGCCGGAAGCCCGCAAAGATATCGTTAAAGAACTTGCCGAAGCCGGTGTTGTTCCTACCTCGATGATTGATATAAGCGACGGCCTGTCTTCCGAACTGATACATATCTGCAAGCAGAGTGACTGCGGTTGCCGCATTTATGAGGACCGCATTCCCATCGACTATCAGACTGCTGTGATGGCCGAAGAGCTAAATATGAATCTCGTGACAGCTGCTCTGAACGGAGGTGAGGATTATGAACTTCTTTTCACAGTCCCTCTTACTGACCACGACAAAGTCAAGGATATGAAAGGCGTTCATGTCATAGGTTACATTACCAAAGCAGCCGACGGTTGTGCCATGGTAACACGCGACGGAAGCGAATTCCCTCTCCGTGCCCAAGGCTGGAATCCTCTTGCAGAGCCACAGGATAAAGGCGAAGACGATAAGAATTAGAAATTTTAAATTTGGAATAAAGGCAGTTGACTCGGTACACAAGCCGGACCAACTGTTTTTTTGCTGTATACTGAGGTGAATCTCTTACGTTATCGGTCTGATAATTGTGAAGATGGAACAGAATCCGCTAAAACCGCAAGTATTCCGCAATTCTTGGTGCTGTTTTTTAATGATTTTTTTGGAAACTAAAAAAGTTTTTGTATTTTTGCCTCTAATTCCGTTACAAAATAGCGAAATGGCTCATTGTTTATGACCAGAAATACTGAAGAACTGAAAGATTGTACGTTGCTTGGCAACCAAAGGGTGAAATATCCTACCGACTATGCTCCAGAGATGCTTGAGACATTTGAAAACAAGCATCCTGAGGATGATTATCTCGTAACATTCACATGCCCTGAGTTCACGTCTTTATGTCCCAAGACAGGACAGCCTGATTTTGGTAAGATTCTTATAAATTATATTCCGGATCATAAGATGGTGGAGAGCAAGAGTCTCAAACTGTATCTCTTCAGCTTCCGTAATCACGGCGATTTCCACGAGGACTGCGTGAATATTATTCTAAAGGATCTTGTGGCTCTTATGCATCCCAGATATATCGAAGTCAAAGGCATCTTCATGCCTCGCGGCGGTATATCGATATGGCCTTTTGCGAACTATGGCGATGCCGCACATCAGGATCTTGTGCGACAGCGTCTTATGCAGTCTTTCCCTAATGAATTTTGATTTATGAGTCAGTCAAAAAAGAATGCACTGATGGTTTTGTCCGGAGGCATGGACTCCGTGACCATGCTTCATGAGTATGCCGCTGAAATAGAATTTGCCGTCAATTTCAACTACGGCTCAAACCATAATATGCGTGAGCTGGAATGCGCTCGGTATCACTGCAAACTGCTTGGCATTGAGTTGGTTGAGATAGATCTTGAATTTATAGCCCGCTTCTTTCACAGTTCTTTGCTTGAAGGACCCGATGCGGTGCCGGAAGGCGACTATGACTTCGACAATATGAAGTCTACCGTAGTTCCTTTCCGCAACGGTATCATGCTTGCTGCCGCTGCCGGTCTCGCTGAGAGCCATGGTCTGAGCTATGTGATGATTGCCAATCATGCCGGCGACCATGCCCTTTATCCCGATTGCCGCAAAGGTTTTATCGATGCTATGTCGAAGGCTATCAAGGAAGGCACATATGAAGGGATTACCATAAAGGCTCCGTACACACTTCTGTCGAAATCCGATATTGCATTGCGAGGCAAGCGACTCGGTATCGATTATTCCACTACTTATTCCTGCTACCGCGGTCAGGAAAAGCATTGCGGACGCTGCGGAACATGTCTTGAGCGCCGGCAGGCTCTCAGAGATGCTGGAATTGTCGATACGACAGAATATGAAGAGAATTAACGAGAATAATAACACAATATTAATCATCTAAAAAACAAGTCAATGGAATCACTGCTCAACTCGATTCACGAAGCTTACGAAGCTTTCCGCGCCGACGCTGCTCTTCAGCAGGAGAAAAACAACAAAGCTGCCGGCACACGTGCTCGCAAGGCTTCTCTCGAACTCGAAAAACTCATGAAAGAATTCCGCAAGGCTTCTCTCGAAGCTGCCAAGAAATAAACTTTCTGCAAGAACTCTTAACGTCCGGTATCTGTTTTGGTATCGGGCGTTTGTGTTTCTGTTTTGTTGTTTATATAGCGAAATATTTCGGAAGCCGGAGGAAAATATGTAAATTCGCGTCACAAAAACAAAATTACAGATGTTAGTCCTATACCGTATATATCAGATATGCATCGCAGTTCCGGTGCTCCTTGTTGTTACTGTTCTGGCGGCTCTTGCCACAATCGTCGGAAGCGCTCTGGGTTTCGGGCGCAGCATGGGGTACTGGCCCGGGCATATATGGGCCAGAGTTTTCTGCATCATGAATTTTGTGCGCGTTCGGGTAACGGGACGCGAAAATATAAGCCGGAATACTTCATATGTTTTTGTTGCCAATCATCAGGGGGCTTTCGATATTTTCTCGATATATGGCTATCTCGGACATAATTTCCGCTGGATGATGAAGAAAAGCCTCGAAAGAATTCCTCTGG
This sequence comes from uncultured Porphyromonadaceae bacterium, assembly GCA_902471685.1. Taxonomy (GTDB): domain Bacteria; phylum Bacteroidota; class Bacteroidia; order Bacteroidales; family Muribaculaceae; genus CAG-873. Next base: position 9,631 of record CABRLF010000057.1, on the reverse strand, counting down.
TAGGGTATAGCTGCCGCGTGAGCGGACATATATATGTCGACAACAGCACTCCTTCGCGCACGCGGGAGACAATGGCTACGGCCGAGAAACAGTTGTCCGGAGGTATGTCGGTTGTCGTATTTCCAGAGGGCTCACGCACTCAGGACGGACGTATGCACGCTTTTCGTCGCGGAGCTTTCCAGCTGGCCATGGAATTCTCTCTTCCCGTAGTGCCGCTTACAATCGATGGTGCTTACCGCGTTATGCCCCGCGGAGCGATTCTACCACGTTATGGTCTTATAAAACTCACGATACATAAGCCCATTTATGCACCCGAGGGCGGACGCCACGAGCTGTCTTCCCTTATGCAGGAATCTTACGAAGCCGTGGCGTCCGCTCTTTAGTGCCGGTTGTTTATCGTACAAGGCGTACGAAAAATACCCCTCCGGCCGTAGTGCCCGGGCGGCTGCGGAATGTAACCGTTACATAGGCTTTGCCTTCGGTAAGCCGGGTTGGAATCTCATATACGACTTCTTCGAAATCTTCTTTTCCCCATTTCCCTGTAAGGGTCTCCGACGCTAAAACTTCATTATCGACAAGAATATCGAAATCGCGTTTTCCGTTTTCGTTGCCCCAGTAGCGGACCATCAGTTTGAGCCCGTCGGCACCTCCTGTTTTCATTCTGTAAGAGAAGAAACCACCGTCTGAGGCGTCGCGCCACGACTGGTCTTTGTAGTTGCCGGTCTTCGAACGGTCAAATTCCATGAAATGGTCGGCTTCGGGCTGTTGTTCGCCTGAGTTGACAGCATCAACCGTTCTGCGGTCGAGAGCCAGACGGGCTTCCTCCTCAGCTTTTTTCTGAGCTATGTGTGCGGCGTATTCTTCGGGAGTCATTGTCAGCCAGTACATTATATAGCGGCTGTCGTGGATGTTGTAGAACGGTTCGAGAGTAAGTCCACCGAATTCATCTTCGGCCATAAAAGACAGAGGTTTGCCTTCGACGTGCTTCAGTTTTCCGAGTCGGGCTTCCAGTTGTTCTTTAGTGCCGGTCAGTACCGGGGTGTCGAAAACCGATACGAGAGGCCCGTTGGCGATATGTGCCCAGCGGCTTTCGTCGGCTATCAGACCGTCGCAGTCTTTGTTCCCGAATCGCGAGGCAAGAAGCACAGGGCCATACATTACCGATACGTATTCCGGAACATTGGGGAGTGTTTCAAAGCGGAAGCTCATCGGCATTGTCAGTTCTACGACGTCTCCGTCTTTCCAGCTCCGGTCGATCGAAACATAACTCTGAGGCTTCGCGGTGACTTTTACCGGTTTGCCATTCACTTTCACGCTCATGTCGGAGCACCAGCCGGGATAGCGCACCAGCAGGTCGAACCTGGCGGATTTACCTTTCGCAAGGTTGATTGTCAGGCGGCTCTTGTCAGACTCGGGGAAATCGGTATTCTGGGTTATTGAGATATTCTTTTCTTTCCAGTTCAGACGCGAAGGAACGAAGAGATTCACAAACAGCGAGTCTCCTGTATGGGTATATATGAACTGACCGTATTTGCCATGATTCTCCATACCCGTGCCTACACAGCACCACATGGCGGAGTTTGGCTGTGAATATACGCGGTAATGTCCCGGGCGGGCAGGAGTGAAATAGACATATCCGCCGTGACCGGGATGCTGGGTCGAGAGGATATGGTTCAGCATGGCGCGTTCGAAGAAGTCGGCATACTCCGCTTTCGGCTCCATGCGGAAAAGGCCCTCGGTCAGTTTCAGCATATTGTTTGTATTGCAGGATTCCGGTCCTTCGCGGTCGGTGACATAGCTTATGCAGTCGGCGGCCGGTGCAAAATGCTCGCGACGGCTGTTGCCTCCGAGCGACAGGGTGCGGCGGTTGACGACTGTATCCCAGAAGAATCTGGCCGCATTGTCATATATGGAATCATGAGCCAGCTCGGCTATGCGCTGGTAACCCACAACCTTCGGCACCTGCGTATTGGCATGCTTGTTGTCGAGATTGTCAATACCTTCGGCCATGCTGTCGAGCAGCCAGTGGTGTGAGAACCGTTTTGCCGTGTCGAGATACTTTGTGTCTCCGGTCATGGCATAGGCGTCGGCATAAACCTCATCCATACCGCCGAATTCGTTGTCGAGCATCGCCTCCATCTGTGAGTCGGAGAGGGTGGAGATTTCATAGATTCCCCAGTCGCACATCTCGAGGAACATACGCCGGGCTTCCTCGCTGCCGGCATACAGCCACGCATCGCGAAGACCTGCATAAATCTTATGTACGTTGTACCATGGAACCCAATACTTCCATATAAGGCCGATGTCGCCGTTGTGAATTCCTTCCCAAAGACGTTTGCCGTCCGGCACACCGCCTACATATCCGTTGGCCGAAGCTTTCTGGCAACGGTCAAGTTCGGAAAGCATATAGTCCATGCGTTTTTTCAATTCCGGGTTCCCTGTCGAGGCATAGCTTATGGCAAGAGCGGAAAGATAGTGTCCGCCTACATGACCGTCCAGACCGTCCCAGCAAGTGAAACTTTCGGCTTTGGGCTCAAGCCCAGCAGCTTTTAGGTATGGGGCGAGCAGGCGGTCGACATCGTATTTGAGCAGGACCTCGGTGTTCAGCTCCATTGCATGGCTGAATCTGGAGGGCAGGAGAGTCACGTCCTGAAGATCGAATTCATTAGGATACAATTTGCTCTGTGCTGCCATCGGCAATGCCGATGCCGCGAGCAGCAAAGCAAAGATAGATTTGGATATTTGGTTCATAAGATTGGTTTTAAGCACAAAGATAAGCAAAAAGTCATGAAAAAACAATCACCCTGAAACACTTTGCAGTATAAGCGTTTCAGGGTGATTGTTTTATTTCGGAATATTTCAGTAGCCGAGTGCTGAAAGTAGCTTGTCCGACTCGATTTTATCTTCTATGAAAATGTTCGTCACCTTGAGATCGGGAGAAACAATATAGATGCGCGGAACGGTACTCGTGGCGAAAAGCTCGAATACTTTGCGGTCGTTCTGAGCTGATACCGGCATTGTGTAGTTGTTGTCGTTCCAGTAGTCCATGACGCTTTCTTCATTCTCGTCGCGGGAAATGCAGAGCAACTGGGTCTTGCCTTCGGGATGTGTCCCGGGGGCACATCCTACAGTGCTGTACACTTTCTGTATTTCCGGCAGTTCGGCCTGGCAGTCGGGGCAGAGTGTATAGAAGAATACTATCATAGATTGGCTTCCGCGAAGATCTTCGGAAGATACTGTCGTGCCGTCGGAAAGTTTTACAGAGAAAGAAGGTATTATGCTTCCTACCTTTACGGGATCCTCGCCCGGTTCGTCATCCGACGAGCAGGAGTATGAGAAAACTCCGGAGAGGAAGAGCAGAAGCAGGATGAAATGTAAGCTTGTTTGTTTCATATATGGCTGATGTTTTGCCGTAAAGGTTGTCAAAAATTGCGACTCTTTCAGACTTTGTATCTTGAATTTCAATTCACTTTTCGCAAAATCAACATTTGGGATGAGGATCGAGGGCCTCATATACCGAATGGCGCGATATGAATTCCGGAACGATTTCTTTCATATGTCGTACGATCGTCATGTCGTCGTCATGCAGACACGATTCATAAAGTTCGTCGATTTCGCGGTTGACATCGGCATAATTGTATTCGCGTACAATGGCGATTTTGATTTTAGGATGGAAAGTAGGCTTTGTGGTCTCCGCTTCGTTGAGAACTTCCTCGTAAAGCTTTTCTCCGTCGCGCAGACCTGTGAATTTGATTTCGACATTGCGGGCCCCGCTCAGGTGAATCATCCGTTTTGCCAGGTCGACAATCTTCACCGGTTGTCCCATATCGAAGACAAATATCTCGCCTCCGTTGCCCATAGTACCCGCTTCAAGCACAAGCTTGCAGGCTTCGGGAATAAGCATAAAATAGCGGATAATGTCGGGGTGAGTCACGGTGACAGGTCCGCCACGGCGAATCTGTTCTCTGAAAAGAGGAATGACAGAGCCGTTCGAGCCAAGGACATTGCCGAAGCGGGTTGTGACAAACTGGGTGTGTCCCTTGATTTTACCTTCCTTCAAGGCTTTGTCGAGACTCTGGACGTATATCTCGCAGATACGCTTGGAGCAGCCCATGACGTTTGTAGGATTGACGGCTTTGTCGGTCGATACCATCACGAATTTCGATGTGCCGTATTTCACGGAGAGGTCGGCGATGATGCGCGTCCCCTCGACATTGTTTCGGATGCTTTCGCCCGGATTGTTTTCCATCATCGGAACATGCTTGTATGCCGCCGCATGGAAGACATAATCGGGTTTCCACTGGCGGAAAATCTCTTCCATGCGCTGGCGCATGGCGATGTCGCTGACTATGGTCTCGGCATGAATCTCAGGCCATTGCCGGGCCATGAGCAGGCGTATGTCGTGCAGCGGAGTTTCTGCCTGGTCTATCAGGATGAGGTGGGATGGTGAGAATTGTGCCACCTGACGCACGATCTCACTGCCGATGCTGCCCGCAGCGCCTGTTATGAGGATGCTCTTGCCGGCGAGTAGCTCGGCAACGGCTTTAAGATCTATCTCTATCTTTTCTCGGGGAAGAAGATCGACAATATCGACTTCCTTGAGCAGCGTGTGGTCGAGATCGCTTTTACCGTCCCATTCCTTGTCGGCCGGCCTCATCAGGATGCGGATATTGGCTTTGATAAGACGCTCGACAAAGGGTGTGTTGTTGCGGATACATTCATTTTTGAGGGGAGATACAAGCAGAGTATTCACTCCGCGGGCCTTCATTATATCGACTATGCTGGCATCGTTGGCGTATATTTTGGCTCCCATCAGGATATGTCCTGCCATATCTGTTCCGTCGGTGATGAATCCTGCCACATGATACTGCTTGTGTGGGGCGTTCCGGACGCTTTTGGCAAGAGAAACACCGCCCTGTTTGGTTCCGTAGATGAAAATGGGTTCGGTGTGGTCAAGATTGAACATAGTATCATAAAGATACTTGACGGCCACGCGCATACCCCACATCGGCGCAACTGAAAGAAGTGCGGCCAATACCAGTTCCTTCATTCGGATAGGGTAGAGCCAAGAGTCGGAATGGAACCCGTATTTGCATATGGCTATCATTGCAAGTGAAGACAGCACCGCAAGACCGACGCGCTGGAGGTCGACAAACGATGAATACCGGATGACGCCCGAATAGGTGTGGAAAAGACGGAATCCAATGATATAGAATATCATATAGAATGCGAACGTTCCGAAAATACTGCCTAAATGGCTCATGGTGAAGACAGGCCCGTTGTTGACTGTATAGACAAATATATCTGATATTAAGACTATCAGACAGTCAAGTATGAAAACGCCCCATAATGGAAGGGCTCTTCTGGAAAAATACCAGCCGCTCAACTTTGAAATCAGCATGGATAATAGTAATAAGAGTTAACGAAAATGCAATACCCGAATCCTTGTCAAGATATCTGCAAATTGATACATTCAGTGATGGATTTCTAGTGACGATGCAAAATTACAAAAAATATGGTAATTATTCAAAGATTGAGAAAAATACTTGCTTATGCGGTTTGATCATTTTGCCTGATATTCTCATTTAAGCTGATGCAAATCGGTTCGGGAGTTGTTAAACTTTTATTAAACTTAAGACTGACAGCATCGTGAATGATTGATTATTCATTAAATTTGCGCTATGGGAACAGCTAAACGCATACTTGTAGTAGACGATGAGGAAACTCTCTGCGACGCGCTCGGTTTCAACCTTGAAGCAGAGGGGTATGAGATAGTTACGGCATATAGCGCCGAAGAGGCGCTTCAATATGATCTGTCGGGATTCGACCTTGTGCTGCTCGATATCATGATGGGTGAGATTTCAGGTACTCAGCTGGCACGGATCATGAAGTCTAATCCATCGACGGCATCTGTTCCTGTAATATTCTGTACCGCACGGGATTCTGAGGAAGACATGATAAAGGGCCTTGATCTCGGAGCCGACGACTATATCATTAAACCATATTCTCTTAAAACCGTGCTTGCCAGAATTCGGGCTGTTCTGCGCCGAACGGCTGCTTCGCATGCGCCCGTTGCGGACGACGAGACGGTGGTGTTCGGAGGTCTTGTTCTGTCGCTCCGCAAGAGGACTTGTATGGTCGACGGTGAGGAAGTGAAGATGCCTAAAAAGGAATTCGAGATTCTTTTGAAACTCGTCTCGAACATCGGCAGAGTCTTCTCGCGAAGTGAGCTTATCAATGAGATATGGCCCGACGAGGTTGTTGTTCTCGACCGCGTAGTCGACGTCAATATCAGGCGTATACGACAGAAAATAGGAGACTACGGCAAGCATATTGTCACTCGCTCGGGTTATGGATATGGATTCGTCGAATAGGCTCACATATCCTCAGCGGCTTTTTCTGTGGTTGCTGGGGTATTCGTTGCTTCTCGCCGGCTGTTTTATCTTTTTTCAGTACAACAGGGAAAAAGAGTTCAAGGCTGATGAGATGAACACACGGCTGCAGCTTATCAATACGTATATCCTTTCAGAGTTGGAGAGCGGCAACGACATCCGGAATATCCCTCTTTCCGATTTTCATCCGTTCGATGATATAAGGGTGAGCGTGATTGCAGCCGACGGATCAGTTATTTACGATAATTCCACAGACTCGCTGCCGGCTGCGAGTCATATCGACCGCGAAGAAATAAGGGAGGCGTTGAAATTCTCGTCCGGTTATACTGTGCGGCGCCATAGCGAGAGTACCGGAGGATACTATTTTTATTCCGCGACGAAGGGCGACGAAGGGTATATTGTGCGTACCGCCGTTCCATATTCGATTTCGCTAAGTGCCTTACTGAAAGCTGATTATAATTTTATCTGGATAATGGGCTTTATTTGTCTGGCAATGTGCGTGCTGGGCTATATGGCTACGCGGAAAATCGGACTCTATATCCTCAGGCTCAAGGCTTTTGCAGAGAATATCGAGCATGGGGCCAGAATATCGGACACCGAGCCTTTCCCGAACGACGAGCTGGGTGCAATATCAAATCATATTGTGAGGCTGTACGCAAAGTTGCAGCAGGCGTATGCCGACCGCGATGCAGAGCACAAAGCCGCGTTGCGCGAACATCTTGAGAAAGAGCGTATTAAGAAGCAACTGACAAACAATATAAATCATGAACTCAAGACTCCGTTGGCGTCGATCAGGATATGTATCGAGACAATGACCGCGCACAAAGACATGAGCGATGAGAAACGCGATATATTCCTTGAGCGATGTCTGGCCAATACCGACCGTCTTCAGCATCTTCTTGCCGATGTATCGCTCATAACCAGGATGGATGACGGTAGTGCCTCGATAGCGAAAGAGAATGTCGATTTATCCCTGATTATCAGTGAAGTAGTGGAAGAAAAACAGCTGATTGCCGCGGCCAAGGGAATTGTGATCGAAAATGAGATAACGGGCGATTTGCCCATGATGGGTAATCAGTCGTTGCTGGAAGCTGTTTTCAATAACCTTATCGACAATGCTTTAGCATACAGCGGTGGGACATCAGTCCGGCTTCGGCAGATCTACGGGAATGAGGAAAAGATATGTATTTCTGTCGAGGATGACGGAGTCGGCATCCCTCCGGAACATCTTCCGCGCATATTCGAGCGCTTCTATCGCATTGATAAAGGGCGCAGCAGAAGCGCCGGAGGCACAGGACTGGGGCTATCGATTGTCAAAAACGCGGTGATTCTTCATGGCGGGAGTATCACAGTGGAAAACAAGAATACCGGCGGACTCTTCTTCAGAATCATTTTTTCGAGAAAAAGTGAGTGAAGAAGTATCCGGATTCAGATTAATCCATAACTCGGAATCCTATCCACGTAACATAAAAGCGAGTTGTCTCAAAATCTGAGCCAACTCGCTAACTTTTATGACAATATATTTTGTCATGTCGAAAATTCTGTCTAACTTTGCATTACGTACCACGTAATATCAAACTTTATGAGAAAGAAAGCCGATCATCCACAGTGGGCCCTTGACCAAAAACGTCCCGGGACTGAGTTGCGCTGTATCCGGGGCAAATACTACCTATATGAGTGCAGCAGCTTTTACGATAAGGAAAAGAAAAAGACAAGAAAGAAAACAGGGGAATATCTCGGCATGATTACCGAGGAAAAAGGCCTTGTTCCGCCTCGCCGTCGACAGGTTGAGATTGAGAATGAAAAGCTGGGCGACGATGCAAGCAAAGGGAAAGTGTACGTGGAAGAGCCAAGGGTCGGCAAGGTCTGCGAGTATGGTCTGTCCTCATTTATCACGACCCATTGCTCCGAACTTGCGGATAACCTAAAAGCAACGTTGCCAACGGCATGGAACCGCATTATGGCAATGGCCTACTGCCGTCTTCGCAACCAGTCGCCATTGAAATACATACAGGAGGATTTTGCCGACAGCTATCTTTCCCAGTCTTTAGGCTCAGCAGGTCTTTCAGCCCGTTCGTTAACCGATTTTCTCAAATCGCTTGGCAAAAACAGGGAGGGTATACTTGCCTTCATGAGGCGGTATGCCGGAGAGGAAGGAAACATCCTTTTTGACGGCACGGACATTCTGTCAGCCTCGGCTAAAATGGATTTCCCGAGAATGAGCAAGACCAAGCTGGGCGGGTTTTCAGAGGCAATCAATCTTATGATGGCATTCTCGACACGGCAGATGCTTCCTGTATATTACCGCATACTGCCGGGGAATGTCAAGGACATAACATCCTTTCTGACAAGCTTTGACGAGTTTGGCGACAAGTCGGCCACAGCCATAGGAGATAAGGGCTTCTACTCAAAAAAGAATGTAGAGGAACTGGAGAAACGCAAAGTGAATTACATCATTGCCCTGCGCCGAAGCACCGGAGGCCTTGACTACAATGTGTTCAACAATCATAAAAGCGAGGGCCATTTCTTTTATGCCGGAAGACTGATAAAATACAGTTCACAAAATGTCGACGGAAGGAAAGTGTATCTGTATTATGATGCAAAGCACGCGGCAGAAGAGGAGACAGACTACCTCCGTCGTGTGGATGACGAAAAGTATGAGGAATACACTATGGAGACATACGCCCGCAAGGCACCACAGTTCGGCACAATCGCATTGATGGTGTCAGGCGACATATCGGCAGACAGGGCTTTCGATGACTATAAAAGCCGATGCGAGGTCGAGCAGGAAATCGATGTCCTGAAAACCGATCTGGATGCGTTGACTTCGTATATGCAGGATAACGACCGACTCGAAGGATGGATGTTTATAAACTTCGTTGCCCTCCATATTTTCTATATGGTCAGACGTCGTCTTGTCGAAAGCAATCTGACCAAGAAGATGTCGACACGCGAAGCAATCAGAATCCTATGCCGCCAGCGCATCGTCAGGCTCAACGACCAGTGGCGAATGGCTGAAGCCTCCAGCAAGGACAAGGCACAGCTGGAGGCACTGGGCGTGCCTATTACGTAAATCCCCTGCCGAATTATGGTTTAAAATGCACCGTAAACTACTGATCTATCGAATATTTTTGTATCTTTGCACATACAAAGGATACCTCTATGGAAGAAAACGAAAATCAGAATAGCACATGACATTTTTAAGTCGGTTTAGCCGCCTCATTTTTAACATTTGCCCA
>CABRLF010000056.1 GCA_902471685.1 uncultured Porphyromonadaceae bacterium | reverse complement strand
CTCTTCCGATCTAACGCCAAATCTTATAAAACAATTATGACCAGATGAAAAACAGTATAATTTCATTATTATTTGTTATTTCTGCCTTCGTCACGGTCAATGCTTCCGATACCAAACCGGGCTGGCGTCTGTGTTGGGAAGATAACTTCGATACGGCGATCGACACCGCTGTATGGAGCAAGTGCGACAGAGGAAATCCGGACTGGTGCAACACGATGTCGAAAGATGACCGTCTTTTTGAAGTGCGCGACGGCATTCTGATTCTCCGCGGGATGGTGAATCCCGATACGGTGTCCGACCCATCGCCTTATATTACCGGCGGCATCTGGACCAAGGGTAAAAAGGGATTCGAACCCGGCAAATTCGAGATAAAGGCCCGGTTGCACGGGGCAAAGGGCGCATGGCCCGCTATCTGGCTACTGCCTTATGAGACAGAGAAATACATGTGGCCCGAAGGCGGAGAAATCGACATCATGGAGCGACTCAACAACAATCATGTCGCTTATCAGACCGTTCACAGCCACTATACCTACGATCTCGGACGGGAAAACAATCCGCGCCACGGAGGTACATATCCCATCGACCGCGAAGACTGGAACGTCTACGGAGTGGAGATTCACCCCGACAAAATTGTCTTTTCCATAAACGGAAACACCACTCTTGTCTATCCCAAAATCAATGATGGAAAGGACGGACAGTTCCCGTTCTATATCCCGCAGTACCTGCTCATCGACATGCAGCTGGGTGGCCAGTGGGTCGGCGCTGTCGACCCTGCCGATCTCCCGGTGGAGATGGAGGTTGATTGGGTCCGTTATTATACTCCGGAGAAATAGTCTCCGGACCAAAACAAGAACATTCTTTTCCGGCCAGACCGGAATCAATCTAATACCAATCAATAATCTTTATTCATCCTGTAAAGTATTCCGGACGGTTCGCCTCCGGAAGCATGGAACACCAAACAATCTAAAACTATGAGTGTCGACTCAAAGCAAACGTTCCGCCGCAGCGTGGCCGCCACATTCGGACTCGCATGCGCAGTAGTCATGGCTCAAGGAGCTGTGGTGAAGGGAACAGTGACCGACCCTGATGGCGAGCCGCTTATCGGCGCGACAGTACAGGTACAGAACACGAAGGTGGCGGTAGTCACCGATCTGGACGGTAACTTCACCATAGATGCCGATCCGGGCCAAAGCCTGACAGTCAGCTATGTGGGTTATAATTCCAGCACACAGCCGGTGGGCAACAACACAACTTTCTCTTTCGTTCTCGAACCGAGCAACACAATGCTCAACGAGACAGTCGTGGTCGGTTATGCCACACAGAAGAAAATCAACCTTACCGGTGCTGTTGCCGCAGTATCGTCGAAGGATATCGAAAGTATTCCCGTCGCCAATACGGCAACCCTGCTTCAGGGGCGTCTTCCCGGTCTCGTTCTGACATCGAACGGCGCACAGGCCGGTAACGACAATCCCGAAATCCGCGTCCGCGGTATCGGTACTTTCGGTAACAACGACCCGATGCTTCTCATCGACGGTGTCGAGTGCTCGCTGAGCCAGCTCTCCGAGCTTCCCGCTGCCGATATCGAGAACGTCTCCGTGCTGAAGGATGCCGCATCGGCTGCTATCTACGGTGTGCGTGCCGCAAACGGCGTTATTCTCGTCACAACCAAGAAGGGCCCCGGCACAGGCAAGGTAAACATCAACTATCAGGGCAGCTACACGCTCCAGACTCCGGGCACAACTCCCAAATATGTGCATTCGGCCGACTGGGCGCAGATCCGCAACGAGGCCATGCTTGCCTCCAACCGTGCGGCAACGTATACCGATGCCGAGATCGCCAAGTTCCGCGACGGCAGCGATCCTGACCTTTATGCCGACACCGACTGGCTCGGAAGTGTGCTTCGCAATTCGCCTATGTGGAACCATCATTTCAGCGTGAGCGGCGGCAACCAGGACACGCACTACATGGCTTCACTAAACTACTCCAATCAGGAAGGTATCATGATCAAGACCGGTGTCGAGCGTATCGGTTTCCGCCTGAATATGGATACCCGCTACAAACGCTTCACATTCGGCATGAATGCTTTCGGCTCGCGCAGCAAGATCGAGCAGCCCTGTATCAATGTCGGCGGTGACGGCGGTGTGATGCGCTGGATTTCGTGGTTCACACGTCCGACAGTGCCCGCCTACTACTCGAACGGCCACTACGGCTACGAGGACGGCGCTTCCAATTCCGCTACCGGTCTTAACGCCGAAATGCTGAAGAACCCGCTGGAATCCATGACTTTCGGCTACCGCAACAACTACAAGTGGTTCTTCAACGGCAAGGCATGGGCAGCCATCGACATCTACGACGGCATCAAATACCAGCTCAACCTTGCCTATAACTTCGACATGAACACCACCAAGGCTTTCAGCCCTACCGGCGGCGAACGCTACAACGCCAAGGGCGAAGTTGTGAAAATCGGCAGCACCGAGAACAGCCTTACCGACTACTGGTGGCGCAACGCTACATGGACGATAGAAAACATCCTTACCTACGACAAGTCGTTCGGCAAGCACGACATCCATGTTCTTGCAGGTCACTCCGCTATCAGCTCGCAGTACTATACCACCACTGCAGGCAAGGGCGGTTTCCCGACCAACAATATCTATGAGCTGAACGGCGGTACGAAAAACCCGACTTCCGGCGGCAGCTCGCAGGGCTATCGTCTCCAGTCATTCTTCGGCCGTGTGAACTATATCTTCGACAGCCGTTACCTCTTCGAATTCAACATCCGTCACGACGGTTCGAGCCGTATGCCGAAAGATAACCGTTATTCCACATTCCCGTCTGTTTCTCTCGGCTGGGTCTTCACCCGCGAGGAATTCTTCGAGAAGCTTGGCATCAATCATATCTTCAACATGGGTAAGATCCGTGCAAGCTGGGGTAAGCTCGGTAATCAGGAAATCGGTAACTATCCCTACTCCGCAACCCTCGGCGCAAACGCCAACTATTACTTCAACGAAGCCGGCGACAAGCAGGCCGGTATGGTCCAGACTTCGGTTCCCAACGAGGACATAAAGTGGGAGACAACACGCTCCTGGAATGTCGGCCTCGACCTGAGTTTCTGGAACAACAAACTGAGCACCACATTTGACTGGTTCGACAAGAAGACCGACGACATCCTGATGCAGCTCGCTATGCCCGGCATCTTCCTCGGCAGCCTTTCCGCTCCTTACCAGAACGTCGGTTCGGTGCGTAACCGCGGTTTCGAATGGTCGGTCAACTACAACGACTCCTACGGCGACTGGACATGGAACGCAGGCTTCAACATCAACCACGTGAAGAACGAAATTCTTGAGATGGGCGGTCTTGATGAACGTATCAGCGGCTCCACCATCAACCGTATCGGCGAGCCTATCGGCGCATACTACGCACTCAATGCCATCGGTATCTACCGCAGCCAGGAAGACGTCAACAATCGTCTCAGCGCCGACGGTAAGGTCATCACCCAGTACGGTCAGGTTCCGCAGCCCGGCGATATTATCTATGAAGACGTGGACGGCAGCGGCGATGTAACCGACTCCGACCGCAAGATCATCGGTAATCCGTTCCCGAAATATGCCTACGCTTTCAATCTCGGCGCAACATGGCGTAACTTCGACCTCTCGCTCTTCTTCCAGGGTGTGAGCGGACTCGAACGTTACTGCTGGGAGACAACTTCCGATATCCGCGGTAACCTTACCGACCGCTTCCTGGACCGCTGGACAGAAAGCAACCCCAACGGCAGCATGCCGCGCGTAGGTAACTCAGCCAACGACAAGTACTCTTCGTTCTGGCTTGAGGACGCTTCATATCTCCGTCTCAAGACTCTCGAATTCGGATATACTTTCCGTCAGGACTGGCTCCAGAAGGTAAGCATCAACAATGTCCGTCTCTACTTCTCGGGCGGCAACCTGTTTACCATCACAAGCCTCAAGAACTGGGATCCCGAGAAATCGTCGGGCGACGCCCGTGCCGATGTGCATCCCGGTATGCGTACATACTCTTTCGGTGTAAATGTTAATTTCTAACAACGGAGGACTTGAATCATGACAACTAAAATATCGAAAATCAATAAATTCCTGGGTTCGGTAGTGATCTCCGCCATGGCCGTCACCGGTATGTCGTGCTCCGACAGCTGGATGACAACCACCAACCCCAACGAGCCCTCTTCCTCAAGCTACTGGGCCAGCGAAAACGATGCCCTCATGGCACTGACAGCATGCTATGATGCCATGCAGGCCGGCAATCTCTATAACGACAATATCGACGGCTGGTGCTTCGGTCTACTTATGCGCGAAACCTGCACCGACAACGGCGACAATACATGGGGCGACTGGATGCTTGGCAGCTCTATCGCACAATGTACGTCCGGTACGAACGACGAATGTTTCTCTATGTACTGGAAAGCCAACTATGAAATGGTGAAGCGCTGCAATCTGCTTACGGCCAATATTGACCGCGTGCCTGTGAGCGATGAAGTGCGCAACGCATACCGCGCCGAGGCAATGGCTCTCCGCGCTCTCGCCTATGCCAACCTTATCTCGGTGTTCCGCGACGTGCCGTATTTCACCGAACCTCTGACTATGGCAACCGCCAAGGTGGCCAAGTCGCCCAAGGCAGAGATCGTCGACGCCATCATCGCCGAACTGAAGGCCAATCTCCCCAATATGCCCGTGAAGGCCAACGCTCTTCCCGGACGTCTGAGTCAGGAAGGCGGGTATGCTATCCTTGGCCGTCTTGCCCTTTTCGCAGGACGCTGGCAGGATGCAATCGACGCTTATTCGAAGGTTGAAGGCAAGTATACACTTTTCACCTCCGGCGACGGAACCGACGGCTACAAGAACTTCTCGGAGCTCTTTACCGAAGCTAATGAAAACTGCGACGAAGTGATCCTCGGCGTGCACTATGTAGGCCCGGCTCAAGGCGAAGGTCAGACTTTCGGCGTGAAGTGGGGTGCTCCTATGAACGCTATCGAGGGTTCGATGAATCTTGCCAACGAATATTACTGCACCGACGGTCTGCCTATCACCGAATCACCTCTGTTCCCCAAGGAACTGCTTCCCGGCGGAGCAAACGCTTATTCGAAAGCTAATCAGGATCACCGCATGTGGGAAAACCGTGACCCGCGTCTGAAAGGCACACTCTTCGTGCCCGGAATGACTTGGAACGGCACTCTGTACAATACCGTAGGCTCGGCTTCTTCAAGTATCTGTGTCCGCAAGTGGTTTACACCCGAAGATACCCAGCATGAATACGACGGCTCGCAGGACTACTACGTTATCCGCTACGCAGAGGTTCTTCTCTCCTATGCCGAGGCTCTTATCGAAAAGGGAGGCAACGACGCAAAGGCTATCTCGCTCATCGACCAGGTCCGCGAACGCGCATGTATGCCCAAGATTGCCGACGTGGAAGGAACCGGTCTGACACAGGCCCAGCTCCGCGACATCGTCCGTCACGAACGCCGCATTGAGCTTGCTTTCGAGTCTCTCCGTATGGCCGACATCTACCGTTGGGGCGACTTCGCAGGTATGCAGCAGCGTATGCAGAACGACCGCAAGAATGGTTTCGGTGTCCTCAACCACCAGAATCCCCGCGGTCCGCAGGATACAGTATGGCCCATCCCGCAGAGCGAAATCGATACCAACGATCAGCTTGTTCAGCATGACGAATGGAAATAATCCGTCTCTGAAAAAGGATAATATCACATAAAAAACTCCGGAGCACTTTTGAGGTGTTCCGGAGTTTTTTATGTGCGTTTATGAATTACCACATTGGAGTGAAACCCGTGGATTTGGTCATATGAGGTGTTGCATCACCGGTAAAATACGGATTCTTGGCAGTGTCGAATTTCAGAATCGGAGCGCCGGGATGTAGCCGTACCTGACTGAGATCTACCCAGAAGTCACCGGTCGAATAAGCGAATTTGAAATAGTACTTACCGCCGTTGAGGTCGCAGACGCTGCGCCATTGCGTCGATGACACATTGGGTTCGCCCTGAATCAGATAGCCGTAGGGCACGCTGACAGTGCCCATGATGCTCTCAAGGCTTCCGAGAGCGTCGGGGTAATCGAAATCGGTCGGGACATGGTTGATAAAGAATGAAGCGCGGACAAAGCGGTCGGGGCTCTTGACAGTGCCCGGGAGCATGTTGACGCCGCCTACCCCTTCCCAGTACTTATTGATTGCCTCCATCTGAGTTAACTGAGGATCGTTGGTCAGAACTTTGTACTGCTTGCCGCGGTATGTTCTGAGGGTTCCGCCATCGTACTCCATGACGAGAGTCTCGCCGGTCTTGTCGGTAAGGGCCCAGTGGAGAAGAGAGACAGTTCCGCCGTCGAAGGTTTTGCCGAATATTCCGAACTGGTTGTTCTGAAGCCATGTATCGGCTTCGTCGACCGTGGCGAAATTGTCAAGGAAGAAACTGACGAGCATAGCGAGCGAAACCACCGGCATGGAGCTGTCGGCAGGGGCTTCCTTATAAACGGATCCTTTGCAGAAAAGGCCGTTCATGCACAGCCCTTTTTCGTTCATGCCTTCGGTCACGCCGCCGTCATAGCCGACGGCCAGAGCGGTGCCGTATTTGGATTTCCATTTAAGGCACGGCTCGGTTGGCATACTTGTCTTTTCGATTCCTTGCGGATAGATATAGACATTAGTAGGAATCGGTGTTTTCCAGTCGAGAGTACGGCCTACGAGGACGAAACCTTTGTCTCCCTGATATACGACGCGGGAGCAAGCGTCTGCTGCGGCCCATGAGCTTAAGCACAGGAGAGCACCGGCGATAAGTTTAAGTGTTTTCATTGTTTTCCGGATTGAGTTATATAGTTCAATAACACTCCGGAAAGGACTATGGTTCAGTATTGAAGATATATGAACGGAACCAGCTCGCTCTGCCTGGTCTGGATGACAAGAAAGACAATCAGAGCGAGGAATGTGGCCTGAAGGACGATGGGCAGGGCATCATACCCGCGGACCATGCCTGTGGTCCATGACTTGGGCGAGAAATGCGCTATGAGGCTCAGTGCTATCGCGGCGCAGATGAGCAGATATCCTGCGACGAACTGAGGCGCTACCGATGCGTGGAAGTCGGTAAATATCTGTGTGGCCATGGCGCCGACCGTGTCAAGCGACGGAGCACGGAAGAATGTGAATCCGATGACGACAAGAGTAAACGTTATGACAATGTTCGCCATCCGGGTTACGGGATTGGCTGCCAGCGCCTCGGGAAGCCTCCAGACGCGGCGGATGCTCTTGTGCGCGATCAGGAGCAATCCGTGGTATGCACCCCATATGACGTACATCCATGATGCTCCGTGCCACAGGCCTCCGATGAGCATGGTCAGGAACTGATTGGCATATGCGCGACTTCGCCCCTTGCGGTTGCCGCCGAGAGGAATGTATATGTAGTCGCGCAGCCATGTGGAAAGCGATATGTGCCACCGGCGCCAGAATTCAGTGGGATTCTGCGACTTGAAAGGCGCGTCGAAATTGTCCTTGAACCGGTAGCCCAGAAGCAGTGCCAGACCGATAGCCATGTCGGAATAACCGGAGAAATCGCAGTAAAGCTGGATTGTGAACCCGACGGCGCCCATCAGGTTTTCAAACCCCGTATAGAGGGCTGGATTGTCGAATATGCGGTCGACGAAATTGGCGCTTATATAGTCGGCGATGACCACTTTCTTTATCAGGCCGGTCATGATGAGGAACAGTCCTTCCGAAATCATGCCAGGAGTCACCGTGGGATTCTCGCGTATCTGTCCGAGCATGTCCTTGGCCCGTACAACCGGCCCGGCGAGAAGCGGCGGAAAGAACGTGAGGAAGAAAGCGTAGTCGAGCAGACTGCGGCATGGCTCAAGGTCACGCCGGTACAGGTCGACTATATAACTTATCGAGCGGAATGTAAAGAATGATATTCCGGCAGGCAATATGACGTCGAGGGGGTCGAACGAACTGCCGACGATGCTTGCGAATGCCTCATAGAGCAGGTTGAAATACTTGAAGTAGACAAGCATCGCCACATTGACGGTCACATTGAGCGCGACGATGGCACGCCGCAGAATGTCGTTCCTCGCCGCTCCCATCCAAAGACCGAGAAGGTAATCGCTCAGCGTTACGCCGCACAGGATGAGGACGCACCATGACCCCGACTTATAGTAGAAGTAGAGGGAAAACGCGATGGTCAGCAGCATCTTGATGCGTCGGTGACTGCGCACAAGCTGGTAGAAGACCAGAAATATGACGAAGAGAATCAGGAACAGGCCGGTGTTGAAAAGCATCGGTCTGGCAGCGTCGTACTGCAGCAACCTGAAAATGTTGGATAGCGTTTCGTTCATGCGGCCGCAAAGGTAGTGATTAAAATTCAGAAATCATCTACTTTATACGGATATTTAACATCCCACAGGAACAGTGGTTCTCCGGGCATCGATGTGCCGGCAGAGCAGCGGTTCTTGCTTTCGAGCACATCGAGAATACCTTCAGGAGCCATCTTCCCGCGGCCAACGTCGACGAGGGTCCCGACTACGGCACGGACCATATTCCGCAGGAATCGGTCGGCCTTGATCTCGAAGTACCAGTTTGTATCATTGGTTCTGACCCACTGTGCGGCTTTGAGATCGCATATGTTTGTCCTGACGTCGGTATGCAGCTTGGAGAACGAGGTGAAATCGCGGCAGCCGATAAGGAGGCCTGCTGCACCATTCATCGCATCGAAATCGAGCGTATTCGGCGCAAACCACGACAGATCGCCCTTGAAAGGCGACCTGCGTGTATGGACGAAATAGCGGTAAGTGCGTTCGGTGGCATCGAACCGCGCATGGGCGTCTGCGGCGACGGGAACAAACGAATAGATGGCTATGTCGCGGCCCACAAGCGAATTGAGTCCTCTGATGAAGCCGGCCTGCCGAGGATCGAATTCGTCGGGAAGATCCAGATGTGCATACATCCGGCGCGCATTCACTCCGGTATCGGTGCGGCCTGCGCCGACTATCGGAACAGGGCGCCGCAGAATCGTTGCCAGAGCGTCTTCTATCGTGCTCTGTACGCTGACGGCGTCAGGCTGACGCTGCCAGCCGTGGAACGGCGCTCCACGGTAGGCCAATGCCATGAACCATCTCATGCCGGGATGTTATTTCTCGAGATATGTATATCCGAAGAGTCCCGAACGGTAAGTGCTGATGAAATCGCGGCCTTCTTCGGGGGTGATTGAGCCGGCCTTCATGGCTTTGGTGACCCATGTCTCGAGATTGCGCACGAGCTTTTTGGGATTGTACTGTACATAGTCGAGGACTTCGTCGACTGTCTCGCCCTCGATGATCTGGTCGATTTCATAGTGATCCTTGTAGACACTTATATGGACTGCGTTGGTGTCGCCGAAGAGGTTGTGCATGTCGCCGAGGATTTCCTGATATGCGCCAACGAGGAACACACCTATATAATACGGTTCGCCGGGACGGAGAGCATGGACCGGAAGGGCGTTCGAAGTGCCGACGGGCGCGATGAAGTTGGCGATTTTGCCGTCGCTGTCGCAAGTGATGTCCTGAATGGTGCAGGTGCGGGAAGGCTTTTCGTCAAGGCGTGTGATCGGTATTATAGGGAAAATCTGGTCGATGGCCCATGAGTCGGGCAGCGACTGGAAAAGGGAGAAATTGCAGAAGTATTTGTCCGGCACCATCTTGGCGATTTTGCGCAGGTCTTCCGGCACATGTTTCATCGTGGCGGCTATTTCTCCTACCTCGCGAGTGATGCTCCAGAAAAGTTTCTCAATCTGGGCGCGTGTCTTCAGGTCGAGCATGCCGAGGCTGAAACGGTCCAGCGCCTCTTCGCGGATCTGCTGCGCGTCGTGCCAGCTTTCGAAGAGGTTCACCGTATCGAGGTTGTCCCAGATGTTATAGAGTTCTACGGCGAGTTCATCGGCGCCTTTTTCCACTTGTTCGGAGTCGTGCCAGAAAGGAAGTTCGGTTGTCTCGAGGACTTCGAAAATGAGCACGGAGTGGTGGGCTGTGAGCGAACGGCCGCTCTCGGTGATTATGTTAGGCTGCTTGAGGTTGTTCTTTTCGCAAGCGTCGACAATCGCCGATACAGCGTCGTTGGCATACTCCTGAATGGAATAGTTCATCGAGCTTTCGCTGGATGAACTGCGGGTGCCGTCGTAGTCCACTCCGAGGCCGCCGCCTATGTCGATGAAGTCGATGTTGAAACCGAGTTTCGAGAGCTGGACGAAGAACTGAGTGGCTTCGCGGAGAGCGTTCTTTATTACGCGTATTTTATTGATCTGGCTGCCGATATGGAAGTGGATGAGTTTGAGGCAGTCCTTCATGTCGCGGCGCTCGAGGATGTCGAGGGCTTCGAGGAGTTCGGATGAGTTCAGGCCGAATTTGCTTTGGTCGCCGCCGCTCTCGCTCCACTTGCCGGAGCCGGTGCTGGAGAGCTTGATGCGTATGCCTACATTGGGGCGTACTTTGAGGCGCTTGCCGATGTCGGCGATGGTGCGCAGCTCATTGAGCTTCTCGACCACGATATATATGCGGCGCCCCATTTTCTGGGCGAGCAGAGCCAGCTCGATATAGGATTCGTCCTTGTATCCGTTGCAGATGATAAGGGCGTTGTCGGCGATATTCGTAGCCAGCACGGCGTGAAGCTCGGGCTTGGAGCCGGCTTCAAGCCCGATGTTGAATTTTTTGCCGTAAGTGATTATTTCCTCGACTACCGGCCGCATCTGGTTCACCTTGATAGGATAGATCATGTAGTTGCGTGCCTTGTAGTCGTACTGTTCGGAGGCGTTTGCAAAACAGGTAGAAATTTTCTCGATACGGTTGTCGAGAATGTCCGGAAAGCGGAGAAGAACGGGTGCACCGATATCGCGGACCTGAAGTTCGTCGAGCACCTCTTTGAGGTCGACTGCCGCGCAGTCTTTTCGCGGAGTGACAACCACGTGTCCCTTATCGTTGACCGTAAAATAGTTCCGGCCCCAGCCGGAGATATTATACAGCTCCTCGCTGTCTTCAATACGCCATTTTCTCATCTGTTACAGCAGTATTATACTTGTGTTTTTATGTTTTAATTATTGTTGATAATCAGTCGAATGCTCCGGAGATGGATTCTTCCACAGTTTCCTCTTCCTCTGCAGGCGCCACGTCGCTGGCACAAAGGTCAAGATTGGCCGGGAAGTCGAATCTGGATTCCTGAGAGTAGGTCAGTTTCGGATCCGCATATACTTTGGAGATATATTTTCCGTAGATAGGGAGTGCCATCGAGGCGCCCTGTCCCTGAGCCATGTTGTTGAAGTGGATATAGCGGTCTTCGCCGCCCACCCATGTGGCGGAAACAAGATCGGGAGTAAATGCCATGAACCAACCGTCGGCGTTGTCGTTGGTGGTACCGGTCTTGCCGCCGGTCTGGGCCGTGATATTGAACGGGGGTCGGCGCAGACGGTTGCCGGTACCGCTGTCTACGACATTAAGCAGAACCGAGAGAATGCGCCAGTAGCCTTTCTGGGTGATGACTTCTGTCTGCATCGGTGCGAAGTCGGTGATAATGTTCCCGTTTGCATCGGCGATGGCTGTCACATAGATTGGGTCGGAGCGCATGCCCTTGTTGGCAAAGGCACTGTAGGCTGTCACCATTTCCTTGACGGAGACTTCTGCCGGACCGAGGCAGAGCGATTTTACTGCCGGTAGGCTGTTGGTGATTCCGTAGCTGTGCATTCGCCGTACCAGTTCGGCCGGGCTGAGGCGGTCCATTATGCGGGCCGATATCCAGTTATTGGAGTTAGTCAGTGCCCAGCGGAGATCGACCATCTCGCCGACACGCGAGTTGCCGGAGTTGCGCGGCTGCCAGATGCGTCCGTTCTCGTCGTAGAGAGTGGGCTGCTCATTTAGCATTGTGGTGCAGGGGGTGAAATCGTCGGTCTCGAAGGCGTAGGTGTAGAGGAACGGCTTGATGGTAGAACCGATCTGCCGGCGTCCTGTAGAAACCATGTCGTACTGGAAGAAACGGAAGTCAGGGCCACCCACATAAGCTTTTACAAATCCCGTGGCCGGATCCATCGACATGAAGCCGGTGCGGAGGAACGACTTTGAGTAGAGCAGTGAGTCGCGTGGCGTCATTGTAGTGTCGACCGGTCCGTCGTAGCTGAAGACGGTCATTTCGACGGGAGTGTTGAATTCGTCCCTGAGTTCCTTTTCGGAGAGGTTGCGGAGACGTGCTATGCGTCCGCGTTCGCTCTGCTTCATGGCTTTGAGGATGAGGCTGTTGCGCATCTCGTCGGAAAGTTCTCCACGGTTAGAGGTATATGGAGCGCCGCTCCAGTTTTTCTTCTCGCGGAAGAACTGCTTCTGGAGCGAGGACATATGTTCGCGGACGGCTTCCTCGGCATACTGCTGCATACGCGAGTCGATAGTGGTGTAGATTTTCAGTCCGTCGTTGTAGATGTCGTATTTAGTTCCGTCGGGCTTGCGTGTCTTTTCGATCCACCCGAAAAGCGGGTTGGTGGCCCATGCAATAGAGTCGTCGACGTAACGCTGTTTGTCCCAAGAAGGATAATCGGAGGATTCAGGCTTTTTAGCCGTAAGCATACGGCGCAATTCCTCGCGGAAATACGGTGCCAGACCGTCCTTGTGGTCTACGCGCTGGAAATCGAGGGTCAGAGGTTCGGCGGCCAGACGTTCGTAGTCGTCAGCAGAAATCATATCGGCTTTCTGCATCTGCTTGAGCACGACATTGCGGCGCTCGCGGGTACGCTCGGGCTGGCGGATGGGATTGAAATACGATGGATTCTTGACCATGCCTACAAGAGTGGCGGCCTCGAGAGTGTCAAGGTCTTTGGCTTCCTTGTTGAAGTATACCTTTGCCGCGCTCTTGATTCCGACCGCATTATAGAGGAAGTCGAACTGGTTTAGGTACATTTTCAGAATTTCTTCCTTGGAGTAGAAACGTTCGAGTTTGATGGCAATCATCCATTCGATAGGTTTCTGCATGGCACGGGAAAAAATGTTCTTCGATGGGGGCGTGTAGAGCTGCTTGGCGAGCTGCTGGGTGAGGGTGGAACCGCCGCCTGCGCTTTTCTGCTGCAGGAGAATTGTCTTGAACATCGCTCGGAAAATAGCCTTGACATCGATTCCCGAGTGGTCGTTGAATCGGGAATCTTCGGTTGCTATCAGAGCATCAACCACTGCCGGCGATATCTCGTCGAAATCGGCATATACGCGGTTGCCGGTATTTCGGAAATAACGGCCCATCTCCTGACCGTCGGAAGTATAGATTACCGATGCGAATTTGTCCTGTGGATTCTTAAGCTCCTCGACAGGCGGCATATAACCTATAATGCCGTTATATACCATCATAAAGAAAATGCCGCCAAGAACTACCATTCCCGCAAAAATAAGCCACATCCAGAGGATGATCCTGCGGTTGCGGGATTTCAGCGCTTCACTTTTGACGCCTTTACTATGTGGTTTTTGAGCCATATACACTATTTCTATCTTTTATAACGCACAAAAGTACGTATTTTTTGTCATTTAATCAAAAATGATTAACTTTGCAGCATCGTTTGCCCGAATGGTGGAATGGTAGACACGAGGGACTTAAAATCCCTTGGCCATTGCGGCCGTGTGGGTTCGAGTCCCACTCCGGGCACGATTAGTCCTCTGTAAGTTGTTGAATTACAGAGGACTTGTTATTTTTACGAAGCACTCACGAAGCACTTTTTGCTAATGAATAAGTGGCGTGCAAGTTGAAGAAAAGCGCCGAGCTTCACAGCCGGGCGCGCTATCAAACCTTGAAAACAATCATCGCTTCTTGCGAAGCATCTTTCCCCAGAAGACGTTTTCTTTGCTCCACCGCCAATCCTGTTATCAAAATCTTGTTTTTTTCAGTTTTGGCTTAAAAATCGCATCAGTCGGGTAAAACTCATAGAGACATGTCTCATCAGTTCGGCGATGCCTTTGTTTTTGTCTGATCGTTTTTTGC
>CABRLF010000055.1 GCA_902471685.1 uncultured Porphyromonadaceae bacterium | reverse complement strand
TGGCGCCTACAACGTCAATATTTTCAAAGGCATGCTTCAGACGCTCGCCGACCTGCGCAACCGCGCCGGTCAGGATGTCCGCGTCGAAATCATTCCTGTCGGCAAAAAAATGCGCCGCGCAGTCGAGAAAATATGCCAGAAAGATCCGATGCTCTCCCTCGCCACCGATGAGGGCATCGATTCCAAAAGCGAAGGAGATGCTGTCAAGGCCTTCTCCCAAAGTCTTGAGAAACGCTTCCTGAACGGCGACCTCGATTGTGTCCTCCTGCAATACATGCATTATCATTCCGCCGGCCGTCAGAAACTCGTATGCGACAATTACCTTCCTATCGCCCAGAGTTCGCTTGAAGGCGAGTCGAAAGCTACGGGACGTCCGTATCTCTTCGAGCCTGACGCCGCTACGATTTTCAGTACTGTCCTTCCTATGTATCTCCTCTCGGTGATGCAGGAAGCGTTTGCCGAAAACCGGGCCAGCGAACAGGCTGCGCGAGTGATGGCAATGCAGAGCGCAAACGACAACGCACAGAAGCTGCTCGAACAACTCCAGCTCGAATACAACAAGCTGCGTCAGCAAAGTATCACGACCGAACTCCTCGACATCGTCGGAGGTCAGGTCCGAGACTGACAAGGCCACGAAATAGAAAAATAGTAACACTCAATCGAAAATCACATTCATGGGTAGTGTAAAAGAATATTTCTCAACATTAGGCACCGGAATCGCAAGCCTCCTCAAAGGTATGAAAGTTACCGGAAAGGAATTCGTTACGCCCAAGATTACCGAGCGCTATCCCGAAGACCGCACCACGCGTCCTGCTGCCGCTCCGCGTTTCCGCGCCGAACTCAAGCTTATCTACGATGACAAAGGCGACCACAAGTGTATCGCCTGCGGCACCTGCGAGCGCAACTGCCCCAACGGCACCATTACTCTCGAGACAAAGATGGTGACCACCATGCAGGGTACGAAGAAAAAAAAACTTGTCAAATACCTCTACGACCTCGGCAGCTGCACTTTCTGCCAGCTCTGCGTCACCGGATGCCCGACCAACGCTCTCGAATTCAGCAATGACTTCGAGCAGGCCGTGTTCACCCGCAACGCCCTTGTAAAGCAGCTTAACTATCTGCCCGAAAAACCGGAGCCCGAGCCTACACCCGAACAGCTCGCAAAGATCGAGGCTGAGCGTCAGGCCAAAATCGCCGCTGCCAAGGCCGCTGCAGCAGCCAAAGCCGCTGCAAATGCCGCCGCTCCTGCAAAAGCGGAGAATCCTGCTCCCAAAACCGAAGAAAATAAATAAACCAATATAATGGATTCAGTAGGAAGTTTAATCTTGTATTTTATCGTCGCACTGTCGATGATAGTCTTCTCAGTGATGGCCGTTACTACACGAAAGATTCTGCGCGCCGCCACCTACCTGCTGTTCACCCTTTTCGCCGCTGCCGTGGCTTACTTCATGCTCGACTATGAATTCCTCGGCGCTGTGCAGATCGCGGTGTACGCGGGCGGTATCGTTGTGCTATTCGTTTTCGCCATCCTTCTTACGAGCCGTCCCGGAGACAACACGGAGCGTCTGACCTCCAAGTCGCGCTTCCTCGGTGCGCTTGCCGCCGTAGCCACGCTGATTATTGCAGGCTACGCACTCGTTAGCCGCTGTGCTGTGGCATTCGCTGCCAAACCGGAAATGGAGACACCCGACATGCAGCAGGTCGGCGCTACCCTCATGGGTACCGGTGCCGGTCAGTATCTGCTCCCCTTCGAGGCTGTCAGTGTCCTTCTGCTCGCTTGTATAATCGGTGGCGTTGTTATTGCCCGAAAAGAATGATTGCCATGGAAATAACAGCTATCTACTATCTCATCCCCGCGCTGATAATGTTCTGCTGCGGAGTCTACGGCTTTATCACTCGCAAGAACATGATCGCGATGCTGATCTCTCTTGAGCTCATGCTCAATGCCGTCGACATCAATTTTGTGGTGTTCAACCGCTTCCTTTATCCCGAGCAAATGGAAGGTATGTTCTTCACCCTGTTCGCAATCGCTATTGCGGCAGCCGAGACTGCTCTTGCCATCGCCATAATTATCAACATTTTCCGGGCTGTCAAGAATATTGACGTTCGCTCGCTTAACGAAATGAAATTCTAAGCGCCATGGATATCACAATTCCTGTTCTGATACTGGCCATCCCGCTGTTCATGTTCATCTTCCTCGGACTCCTCGGCATGAAGATGACGCATAAGCTTGCGGGCATTCTCGGCTGCCTCGGCATGGGCACAGTCCTCGTGCTTTCGTATTACACCGCATATGTGTATTTCTTCAGCGGCGCTCCCGAGTTTATCGATGCCGCAGGGAACCGTCTGCAGTGCATGATCTTCGACACTACCTGGCTTCAGTTCTACGACAAGCTGGTAATCAAACTTGGATTCCTTCTTGATCCCATCTCGGCCATGATGCTTGTGGTGATCTCCACAATCTCATTCATGGTTCACCTCTACTCGATGGGATATATGCGCGACCACCACGGTGTGTTCGAGCACGGGTTCCAGCGTTTCTACGCTTTCCTGTCGCTCTTCAGCTTCTCGATGCTCGGTCTCGTCGTCGCTCCCAACATTTTCCAGATGTACATCTTCTGGGAGCTCGTGGGTGCTTCGTCCTACCTCCTCATTGGATTCTACTATACCAAGCCATCCGCTGTCTCGGCTTCCAAGAAGGCGTTCATCGTTACGCGCTTCGCCGACCTCGGTTTCCTCTTCGGCATCCTCATCCTTTCGTACTATACAGGTACCTTCAACTTCACCGAACTGACTTCGATTCCTGTCGAAGGCATTGCCGGTGTTACTGAAGTCAACCTCGGAACCGCCGAACATATCCGCAGCATCTTCCAGAACAGCGCTGCCCCCGTATTCATGGGTGGCTCGGTTCTCACTTGGGCGCTCGTGCTCATCTTCACCGGCGGTATGGGTAAATCGGCAATGATGCCCCTCCACATCTGGCTCCCCGATGCAATGGAAGGCCCGACTCCTGTTTCGGCCCTCATCCACGCCGCAACCATGGTTGTCGCAGGTGTATATCTCGTTGCCCGTCTCTTCCCGCTCTACCTGATGGAGACCCGCGCGCTCGAGATTATCACTGTTGTCGGCGCTCTCACAGCACTCTATGCAGCTGTAGTTGCCTGCACTCAGGTCGACATCAAGCGTGTGCTCGCGTTCTCTACAATTTCGCAGATCGCATTCATGATGGTATCGCTCGGCGTTGCACGTCCCGAATTCCACGAAGGTCTCGGCTACATGGCATCGATGTTCCACCTCTTCACTCATGCGATGTTCAAGGCACTCCTCTTCCTCGGTGCCGGTGCTCTGATCCACGCTATCGGATCCAACGACTACACCGAGATGCACGGTCTCCACAAATCGATGCCTATCACCCACTGGACATTCCTTATCGGCTGTCTCGCTATCGCAGGTATCATTCCTTTCTCAGGCTTCTGGTCGAAAGACGAAATCCTGTCGAGCTGCATGGGCTACGACTGGGTAGCATACGTATGGATGTCGTTCGTAGCATTCCTCACCGCTTTCTATATGTTCCGTCTCTACTTCCTCATCTTCTGGTGGAAAGAACATAAGACTCCGGAAGGACACCACGCCCCTCACGATCAGGCATGGACAATGAGTCTCCCGCTCATCATCCTCGCTGCCATTTCATGCGTGGCCGGCTTCATCCCCTTCGGCAAATTCGTCACCTGGAACGGCGAACCCTACGACTTCATGGCACACTTCGACTGGGGCGTTGCCGGCGTCAGCCTCGTGGTCGCTATCCTCGGTATCGGTCTCGCATATGCTATGTACTTCAAGGAGAATGCGCTCCCCACCAAGTTCCGCAATGCAATGCCTGCTCTCTGGACCTGGGCATACCACCGCTTCTACTGGGACGAACTCTATCAGTTCATCACCCATAAGATCATCTTCGGCTCTGTCTGCCGCCCTCTCGCTTGGTTCGACCGTCATATCATCGACGGCACAATGGATGCTTTCGCCACTATCACAAACAAAGCATCGGATGCCATCAAGCCTATGCAGAGCGGACAGATTCAGATGTACGTCTGGTACTATCTCATCGGAGTGCTCCTCCTGGGCGGTATCACTGCCATCTGCCTGATCTGACCAATCACCACGGTAACACACATAAATCAGTAATTAAAGATGTTTTCGAATATATTAATCTACTTTGTAGTTATCCCGCTGCTCATGCTTGCGGGTACGGGCCTTTGCCGTAACATTCGGCAGGTCCGCGCCGTGGCGGTGACTGGTTCGACTGCGCTGATCGCTCTTTCGGTCTACCTGCTCATCGACTATCTGGGTCTCCGCGCTGCCGGAGAGACTGCCCCGATGCTCTACACGGCTTCCTGGACATGGTTCGCTCCCCTGAACATCGACCTCGCTGTCGGTGTGGACGGCATCTCCATCGCCATGCTCATCCTTTCTTCGATTATCCTCTTCACAGGCTCCTTCGCTTCGTGGACCATCAAGCAGCCCAAGGAATTCTTCCTCTGGCTCATCCTCCTTTCAACAGGTGTCTTCGGCTTCTTCATCTCCGTGGACCTCTTCACCATGTTCATGTTCTATGAAGTCGCTCTTATCCCCATGTACCTTCTCATCGGCGTATGGGGCTCCGGCCGCAAGAACTACTCCGCGATGAAGCTCACCCTGATGCTCATGGGCGGCTCGGCGTTCCTGATGCTCGGCCTCATCGGCATCTACTACCACTCGGCGCCCGAAGGCCAGCCTCTCACTTGGAACCTTCTTGACATCGCCGCAAACCACGCCATTCCTCACGGTTGGCAGCAGTTCCTCTTCCCGATGACTTTCGTCGGTTTCGGTGTGCTGGGTGCCATGTTCCCCTTCCACACATGGAGCCCCGACGGTCACGCATCGGCCCCCACAGCAGTGTCGATGCTCCACGCAGGCGTCCTGATGAAACTCGGCGGCTACGGATGCTTCCGTGTGGCTATCTACCTGATGCCTGAGGCCGCACACGAGCTCGCTTGGATATTCCTTATCCTAACCGGCACATCGGTTGTCTACGGTGCCTTCTGCGCATGCGTCAAGACCGACCTCAAGTACATCAACGCTTACTCTTCGGTTTCGCACTGCGGTCTGGTGCTCTTCGCTATCCTGATGCTCAACACCACCGCAATGACTGGTGCTATCATGCAGATGCTCTCGCACGGTCTTATGACAGCCCTCTTCTTCGCGCTCATCGGCATGATCTACGGCCGTACCCACACCCGCGAAATCACAGAGATGGGCGGCATGATGCAGATTATGCCTTACCTTTCGGTATGCTACGTCATCGCAGGTTTTGCCTCGCTCGGCCTCCCCGGCCTCTCGGGCTTCGTTGCTGAAATGACAATCTTCATCGGTTCGTTCGAAGCCGGTATGGCCGACTACCTCGCCGGTGCCGGTTCGCTCCGCCTCGTATTCACTCTCGTGGCTTGCTGCTCGATCGTAATCACCGCAGTCTACATCCTCCGTGTTGTAGGCAAGCTCCTCTACGGTCCGGTCTACAACGAACATCACCGCACTCTTACCGATGCAGAATGGTGGGAACGCCTCTCGACAGCAACCCTCATCGTTGCCGTAGCAGCAATCGGCTGTTTCCCCAACTTCTTCGAGAATCTGATCAAAACCACTTTCACTCCCGAGATATTCTCTGTTCTCGGCATGTAAACCCTAAGGAATAAACTGCAATGGATTACTCACAATTTTTAGCTATGAAGCAGGAAATCGCCCTTCTGGTGGTATTTCTGCTGGTATTCCTCTACGATACCTTCATGCCGAAGAGCACCCAGAAAGGGTTACCTGTTTTCGCTACGCTCCTCACTTTGGCAATCACCGTCTGCGGTTTCTGTCCGTGTGCCTGGTCGCACCAGACTGCATTCGCCGGCATGTACGAGACATCTCCCGTGATCGCCGCCATCAAGGCTATTCTCAATGTAGGTGTCGTCATCGTCCTCATCCAGTCTATCAGCTGGACAAATGAAAAGGAAATGCTGGTACGCCGCGGCGAGTTCTATGAGCTTCTGCTCGTCACTCTCTTCGGTATGTATCTCATGATATCCGCCCGTCATTTCCTCCTGTTCGTCATCGGTCTTGAAAGCGCCTCCCTGCCTCTCGCAGCAATGGTCGCTCTCGACAAGAACCGCTACGAAAGCCACGAAGCCGCTGTGAAATACATTCTCACAGCCGTATTCTCGTCGGCAATCTTCATGATGGGTCTCTCGTTCGTATACGGACTCACTGGCTCGCTCTACTTCGAGAATATCTATTTCGCTCTCACTGCGAAGGGCGTCAGCTTCATGCTCATCATGGCCTTGGCATTCGTCATCTCCGGTGTAGGCTTCAAGCTTTCGCTTGTTCCCTTCCACCTCTGGACCGCCGACGTCTATCAGGGCGCTCCCACATCCGTTACCTCCTATCTTTCGGTGATATCGAAAGGCGCTGCCGCTTTCGCATTCCTGGTAATTCTCTGCCAGGTGTTCGGCTCCGTCTACTCGCAGATCTGGGAGTGGATGCTCTACGCGCTGATTATCCTCACAATCACAATCGGTAACCTCTTCGCCATCCGCCAGCGCAATATGAAACGCTTTCTCGCCTTCTCATCTATCTCGCAGGCCGGATACATAATGCTCGGTGTGATTGCCTACAACGCCATGGGCATGGCAGCCATGATGTACTACATCCTCGTGTACATCTTCTCCAATCTCGCAGCCTTCGGCGTTATCGGCGCTATCGAACATGCTTCGGGCAAAGTATCGATGGATGACTACCGCGGTCTCTACAAGACCAACCCGCGTCTCTCGGTTGCGATGATGCTCGCCATGTTCTCTCTGGCTGGTATTCCTCCCTTTGCCGGATTCTTCTCGAAATTCTTTATCTTCACAGGTGCTATCAATCAGGGCTCTGTAGCTATCTACGTTCTGGTCCTCATCGCCCTCATCAACACCATCGTTTCGCTATACTACTATCTCCTCGTAGTGAAGGCAATGTTCATCAGCGAAGATGAATGCGTCATTGCCAATTTCCGTAGCACATGCAGCGAGCGCCTCGGCCTCTGGATCACAGTCGCCGGCATTCTCCTGCTCGGTATCGTCAGCTTCTTCTACAGCAGCCTCCTCAACCTTGCGGAAGTAAGTTCCATGAACATGTACTTCATCGGATAATAATTGCGACACTACATAAAACACATTCTTCCTGACCGCGGCCGAGTGCCGCGGTCTTTTTTTGCGGATTGTGCGTGCAACGCAAGAAAAGTCTCTTGATTCATTCTTTCTGAAACGCAGACAAACAAAATTGAATCATATACGAAAGTAGGACCTAAAACAAGAAAATAGAATGATACATCGTCTAAAGTGATTCTGCATTCAAAACTGTACTTTTGCATCTGTATTACTAACTTTCCATCATGAAAAAAACAAGACTGATATTTGCCGGAGCATTGACATTCATAGCAGGAAATGTCATGGCTCTCGAAGATGCGCCAATCGACGCACCACTCAACATGCCCATTATACAGACAAAGTACACCGCCGACCCCATGCCGGTGGTATACAATGATACGATTTATCTATACACCAGTCATGACGAGGATGACGCAGACGGCTTCAAGATGAAAAACTGGCTGCTCTATACCTCGACCGATATGGTCAACTGGCAGGACCGCGGTATTGTTGCATCACTGGACGACTTCAAATGGTTCGACCGAGATAACGGCGCGTGGGCTATCAGCGTGGTGCCGCGAAATGGCAAATGGTACATGTACTGTCCTATCCACGGCCACGGCATAGGGGTGCTGGTGGCAGACTCACCATTCGGTCCATTCTCGGATCCGATAGGCAAACCGCTGGTATGGCAGAAAGAACATTGGTATGACATTGATCCTACTGTGTTTGTCGACGATGACGGCCAGGCTTACATGTATTGGGGCAATCCCAATCTCTACGCAGTCAAGCTCAATGACGACATGATATCCTACTCCGGAGAAATCATGCAGTTTCCGGCGATCAAAGACTATCAGGAAGGTCCGTGGTTCTATAAGCGCAATGGCCGCTACTATCTTGCATTTGCCTCTACCTGCTGTCCCGAGGGCATCGGCTATGCCATGAGCGAAGGCCCGCTGGGTCCGTGGCAATACAAAGGCCATATAATGGACCATACCCACCGCTCACGTGGCAACCATCCCGGAATAATCGATTACAAGGGCAAGTCATATTGTTTCGGCCAGAACAGCGATATTCTGCGCCTTGAAACCGACAAGCATATGGAACGCCGCTCCGTCGGCGCGGCCGAGATGACATACCGGCCCGACGGAACCATTGTCGAGTTGCCATATTTCCAGGAATGCACGCTGGAGCAGATCGGCCACTTCAATCCTTACCGTAAGGTCGAAGCCGAAACTATGGCGTGGGGATACGGACTGAAAACAGTTCCCAAGGACATCTACGCACCCGACTTCTGGAACCAGACAGTCACCGGAGTGGACGATGGAAAGTACATTCTTGTAAAAGGTGTTGATTTCAGTAAGGGTGTGTCCGGTATCCGGGTGTCGGCAGCTTGCTACCTCTTCGGAGGCACTATTGAAGTGCATATAGACTCCGTCGACGGGCCTTCTTTAGGAAAAGTCGGCATAGGCAATACCAAAGGTGAGTACCGTGACTTCGAGGCACCTCTGAAAAATGTGACCGGGGTGCACGACCTGTATTTCGTCTTCAGGAAAGGGAAACGTCAGCATAGAAATCTCTTCTCATTCGATAGCTGGGAGATTATTCCCGCTCGTTGAGGAGCACCCGGAATTGTTTAACCCCGGTGTCGAGGCCTTTAGTTTCGACATCGGGGTTTATATTGAATACTGATGTTCGTACCCTTTTTAAAGCACCGCTATTTAGGACGATGAATAATCAAACAGACTTTAGGTCGAGAATGGAAGACAGGATTCGGAAGGCTGCGGTTACGGTGGTAACGTGGTCGAAAGCGAAGCTGCGGCGACCGTTGCGCTCGCGTATTTCAACGCTGTCCATATGCTGCTGCAGATAGGCCAACATCCGCCCGAACATGGGCGACTGATAGTAAGCCTTGTTATTTTCGTCTACGAAGAACGTAAGCATACGTCCTTGCTTTAGAACCACCTTCTCAATACCGAGTTTGCGGGCAATGCGCCGCAGTCTGGGAACCATAAGCAATTCCCTCGCAGCATCGGGAATGCGCCCGAAACGGTCCTCAAGACGCGACTCGAAAGCAGCGAGCTGATCATCGCGTTCAATATTGTCAAGCTCCTGATAAAGGGCGATTCGCTCGCTCTCCTGATGCACATAGTTGGAAGGCAGCAGAAGCTCGAGGTCGCTTTCGAAAAGTGTCTCGGCCACGAAATCGTCCTTGCGGTCGTTGTCGGCAGCCTCCATATCCGGAAACTCCTCTGTTCGAAGTTCCGTCACGGCCTCACGAAGTATCTTCTGATACGTCTCGAATCCCAGATCAGCGATGAAACCGCTCTGCTCGGCTCCGAGGAGATTGCCCGCGCCGCGGATGTCAAGATCCTGCATGGCTATATGAATGCCTGAACCGAGGTCGGAGAAACTCTCAATGGCCTGCAGACGCCTGCGAGCATCTGGAGTAAGCGGATTGCCAGGTGGTACCATCAGGTAGCAGAAAGCCTTGCGTGAGGCACGCCCTACGCGTCCGCGCAACTGATGAAGCTCGCTTAGTCCGAACTTATGCGCATCGTTGATTATGATCGTGTTGACATTCGGCATATCAATGCCGCTCTCGATGATAGTCGTGGCCAGAAGAATGTCGTAGTCGTGCGCGGAGAAATCATTGATCGCCTGTTCGAGCTTTTCAGGCTTCATCTGCCCGTGGGCAACGATTGTACGGGCATCGGGAACAAGCCTCTTCACCATGTTTTCAAGGTCGAACAGACCCTCGATACGCGGATTGACAAAGAATACCTGACCGCCGCGTGCAAGTTCGAAATTGATAGCTTCGGCTACGGTCTCGTCGTTCATTGTATCTACCGATGTAATGATCGGGTATCGGTTCGGAGGAGGTGTAGTGATAGTGCTCAGATCGCGCGCGCCCATAAGGGAGAACTGAAGTGTGCGCGGAATAGGCGTGGCGCTCATGGTCAGAGTATCGACATTGACGCGCATCTGACGCAGTTTCTCCTTCACGGCAACCCCGAATTTCTGCTCTTCGTCGATAATCAGCAGTCCGAGATCCTTGAACTTGACCGACTTTCCGATAAGTTTATGGGTGCCTATGATAATATCGATTTTTCCGGCTGCGAGATCGTCTGTGATAGCTTTTATATCCTTTGCCGAGCGTGCTCGGGAGAAATAATCTACCCTTACCGGAAAATCCTTAAGACGCTCGGAGAATGTGTTATAGTGCTGATATGCAAGCACTGTCGTAGGCACAAGCACTGCAACCTGTTTGCCGTCCGTTGCTGCCTTGAAAGCCGCACGGATCGCAATTTCTGTCTTGCCGAAACCGACATCGCCGCATATGAGGCGGTCCATGGGCGTGTCGCTCTCCATATCCTGCTTCACAGCCTGCGTAGCCGTAACCTGATCCGGTGTATCCTCGTATATGAACGATGCCTCAAGCTCATGCTGGAGATAGGTGTCGGGAGTGAAAGCGAACCCTTTCTCATCGCGTCTTGCCGCATACAGCCGTATCAGATCGCGTGCTATGTCCTTGAGCTTGCTCTTGGTTTTCTCCTTCATCCGCTCCCATGAGCCGGACCCGATTCGGTTGATTTTAGGCGGCACACCTTCCTTGCCCCGGTATTTGGCAAGTTTATGCAGTGAATGGATCGACACAAGGAGTGTGTCGCCGTCCTTATAGACAAGCTTTATCACTTCCTGCATCTTCCCGTTTATGTTGGTGCGGAGAAGACCGGCGAATTTACCGACGCCATGGTCGACATGCACTATATAGTCACCCGGTTCGAGCGCCGACAGCTCCTTGAGCGACATGGCGAGCTTGCCGGAGCGGACGCGGTCGCTCTTGAGGGTGTATTTGTGGAAACGGTCGAAAATCTGATGGTCGGTAAAGACACACAGTTTCTGTTCGTGGTCTACAAAACCCTCGTGAATCGTTCCCTCAACCGCCTCGAATTCGATTCTGTCTCCGCGGTCGGCGAATATATCCCTGAGGCGGTCGAACTGGCGGGGATTGTCGGAAAGGATGAAAAGCCTGTATCCCTCACTCATGAATTTGGTGAAGAATCCGGCTATGAGATCAAAATTCTTATGGTAGACGCCCTGAGGCGTACAGTCGAAGTCAAGGCGCGACTTTACGTAAGGATTAACTGGCGTGCCGTCCTCTCCAGGTTTTGCGGCAGAGAAGCCTATACGGACAAAGCTGTCGAGCTTGGCCGCAAAAGCATCGGCATCGATCACCACATCCATCGCGTCGGGATCGCCGTCCTCCGAGAGAAGCGTGTAGGCCGATATCTTTGATTGTCCTATTTCATGGATTCTCGAAATCGTATGGCGCTCGTCGCGGAATGCGATTATAGTCTTCGCATCGACGAAGTCGAGAAGCGACATTCCGCGGTTGTCGTGGCTCACATTGGCGGTGATATTCACCGATTCCAGTCGCGACTCGCTGAGCTGAGTCTCAATGTTGAAGGAGCGGATAGAGTCTATCTCGTCGCCGAAGAAATCCAGTCGGAACGGCAATTCGGCCGAATAGCCGAAAATATCGAAAATAGAACCTCGGATAGCGAACTGTCCCGGTTCGAAGACATAATCCACTTCCTTGAACCCCTTGTCAAGAAGCCAGGAGCGCACATCATTCATGTCCGCTTTCGAATCCTTGCTCAGAGACAGGGTCTGCTCACTGAGATCCTCACGCGAGGCCACACTTTCGGCAAGAGCCTCTGGATATGTGACGACAAACCGGATATCTCCGGCCGAGAGACGGCTCAGAGTCTCTGTGCGCAGAATCTGGTTGGGGGGATCGGTCTGCCCGTACTTTATATCCCGTTTGAATCCCGAGGGCAGCATCGCCACAGAATTCTCGCCTGTGATGCGGCAGAGGTCGAAATAAAGATATCCGGCATCATCAAGACTGTCGCCGACAACTATAACCGGCACTTTCGAATTTATGGCTGCAAGCATCATTGCCGCCGAAGAGCCGGAAAGACCCGTCACTACACCTCCTTTTGAAGATATAGCCTTGATGGCCTTGCTGCGGGCCGCTGTTACTACAAGCCGGTAAATGTCGTCGATAGTCATATCCTAAATAATACGGGCCTTGTATCCCCGTTCTGTAAGAAAGCGAAATGCATCCTGACGCCGGTCTCCCTGAATGAGGATTTCTCCTCCGCGGGCCGACCCGCCGGTGCCCAGACTCCGCTTCATATCCGATGCCAGAGACGCGATTTCATCGTCCGGGATAGTGAAGCCGGAAATTATAGTGGCGCATTTTCCCGCACGGCCCTTGCGCTCGAAGATAATGTCGAGGCGCCCGTTCTGAACGGGTGCCTCGTCGGCAGGTTTATCTTGTTCAGGCTCCGCTGGCGTTTCGTCACCCATCTGGGAGCGAAGCGCCGCAAGGCGGTCAAGCCAGTTGTCTTTGTCCATACAACAGCTATATAGGTCAATATGCGAATGCCGAGTCTGGTTCTTCCACAAGAGTGGAATCACTTCCCTGAGGTCGGTTCAGACCGTCACTGATTGCAGAAATCAGCGCCAGTCGCGCCTGATCCTCGACCGGGACATTCGACAGGAATGCCGCCATCGAATCGGGAGCCTTATCGCTCGCGGCCTGAAGAGTACGGGCTGCGAAAACCGTATTGGACTCCTCGTTGCCGTAATTCTCGGCAAGACGTACCAGAAGAAGCGAGAGCCGGCAGAGCTGCTGCGTATTCAGCTTGGTATATTTATTGCTCAGCACAAGACTGTCGCAGAGTTTCTGCGCACCGGCATAGCGACCGTTGGCATAGGCGAGCTCGGCACTTTCAAGAGCCGACAGCGGGTCGTGGGGTCTGGTACATGCCACCGTGGCAGCGAGCAGACCGATAGT
The DNA here is from genome assembly GCA_902471685.1 of uncultured Porphyromonadaceae bacterium. GTDB lineage: Bacteria > Bacteroidota > Bacteroidia > Bacteroidales > Muribaculaceae > CAG-873. Next base: position 1,256 of record CABRLF010000055.1, on the reverse strand, counting down.
CAGAATTATAAATAGTATCTGTTTCAAACTTTTATATGTTTAAAGTTCAAAGTCAGGGCTGTGGAGGAGTTTCAGTTTCCTCTTCGGGGTTGGTTATGACCTCGCGGAAACTTTCATGATCCGCATTCTGCCAGTCGGCTTCACCGGGTTGGTCGGCATTCGGCTGATCGATGGTATACTGCTGCATCACGTTGTCGCCTGCAGGGGTATCGACATGCGATTTCGTATCGAACCAACCGATATAAAACAGTGAAGCGATAGCTATGGCCGCTACAATTATACCGATAGTGATCCATACCCAGAGATCTGTTGACTTTCTGTTCTTTGCCATAATCTAAATGTTTTAAATATTTAGATTAAAACATCTCCGGGCGATGATTGGTTCTCAGATATTCTCCACCTTCTCAGAAAAATCGTACATGAGCAAAGCGGCCTGTGCGGCCTCGATTCCTTTATGCCCGGCAGCACCTCCGATTCGGTCAAGGGCCTGCTGCTCATCGTCGACTGTAAGGACCCCGAAGATGACCGGGATATCGCATTCAGCATTCAGGTGGGTGATCCCCTGAGTAACGCTCTGACAGACATAATCGAAATGAGGTGTGCCGCCGCGGATTACGCAGCCGAGGACCACAATCGCATTATAGAGACCTGTCTCGATCAGCTTCGACGCGGCGAAAGTCAGTTCTATGGCTCCCGGCACCTCGAAAGTGTCGACATCTTCCTTACCGAGTCCGGCGCGCTTGAATTCGTCGAGGGCTCCGGTCATAAGTGCTTCAGTTATATGGCTGTTCCACAAAGTGCGCACTACGGCTACACGCATATCGCGGGCCTTGGCGAAAGGAGTAAGTGGAGCATTGTTTGAAGTGGACATATACTTTTATTTTTCCGGTTATTCAGATTTTCTGCCAGCGGTGACGCAGCCCCTGCGCGGCCTGATTGGCCGAAAGAGCGGCAGCCCCGAGAATGGCTTCGCGGGTGGATGTTTCGGGCTTCTCGAGGACGTCGGCATCAAGTTCCCGTTCTGCAATGGCTGCAACAACCCCTGCGACAGCTCCGGCATTCCAGAGCATAGTCGTGCATGTAGATTCAGGAATAGCTACGCTGCTCATCTCCTTGCCGGTATAATAGCTTATCGTGCGGCAGACTGTGTCGACATTGATCAGCGACCGGCAATAGAAATCGATATGGTCATGATAACATGTCTCGGAATTATCGACTCCGAAAATCAGTTTCAGATCGTTGTTGCGCGGATCGGA
>CABRLF010000054.1 GCA_902471685.1 uncultured Porphyromonadaceae bacterium | reverse complement strand
GCTATCCTCGGAATTCCCTTTGAGGATATGCTCAATGTGACATTTACAAACCGCGCCGCCCGCGAGATGAAATCGAGAATCACAGCATATCTCGGTTATCACCCCTCGGGACTTTTTGTGGGTAATCTTCACCGTTTCTGTCTTCGTTTTCTCCATCTGAATAATCTTGTGCCTACCGACATGTCGGTTCTCGACGAGGACGACCAGATGGAATTTCTGCGCGACATCCTGCATATTCCTACCTATAGAGCTGCGGCTGATTTTCTCCGCATAGCTTCATATCTATATCAGGTAGAACATGATCACCCCGATGAAATAACACTGAAGCCCTGGAGGTCGCCCGACTCTATCGATTACGAGCGCTACGGACTTTATAAAAGATTCAAGGCAGAAAACCGTCTGATGGATTTCGACGAAATTCTTCTCCGAACTTATTCCGCTTTATCCGACAGGAATGCCGATAAGCTTTCGCTAACGGGTTTCAAATGGATTCAGGTCGACGAGACACAGGATATGACACCTTTGCAACTGGCTATTATCGGTATGCTTTCGGAGCGGCATGGCAGCACATCTCTTTTTCTTGGAGATGAGCAACAGGCGATTTTCAGTTTCATCGGCGCCGGAGGCCGTGCGCTGGACAGAATCAAGGCTTTCTGCAAAGGTAATATATCACGGCTTAGGCGTAATTACCGCTCTCCGGGCTATCTTGTGAATCTCTGCAACGATATAGCTTTGACCTGGCTCGGAATCGACCGTAGTTTCCTCCCCGAAGCTGTGAACAAGGTCTGGGTCACTCAATCACTTACGGCATTCAAAGCTTCCGGAGAATCGCAACTCCTGATGACTTCATCGACAGCACGGCAGTGGCTCGCCGAGAATCCGACGGAGAGCGTTCTTATTCTCACTGCAACCAATGCCGAAGGAGATGCAGTATCGAATATTCTTTCAGATGTCGGAATTGAACATTTTCATATTTCGCGCCAAGACGTCTTTCATCAGATTCCATTCCGCACTGTATGGTCTCACCTCGCCGTGACGTCTGATCCCCTCTCCTGTCATCCTTGGGCAAGGATTCTCTATCAGACTCATGCAGTCCATACACTGGGTGGCGCACGATCGCTTTTATATCGGCTACGCAGTTACGGATTGGCTCCGGATGAACTGTTGAAGAGCGCTCCGTCTTGGCGTATACCATTGCTCTGCAACGTTTTTCAAGACAGCAAAAAGACAGTTGTTGTTTTCGATACAGAAACTACAGGACTCGATGTTTTCGAAGACGATGTAGTTCAGATTGCTGCCGTAAAAATCCGCGGAGGAGAGATTGTTCCAAATTCACGATTCGAGGTTTTCCTTGAGACTTCAAAGCCTTTGCCTCTCACGCTTGGTCAATCCACGCCTAATCCGCTGCTCAATATCTATTTCAAATCCGAGCGGCTTTCTCCTGCAGATGCATTCCGACGGTTTGCCGAATATATTGGTGAAGATTCCATTGTAGCCGGACATAATGTCGATTTCGATTGTGCGATAATAAGGAATCACATGGCGCGTATCCGATGCGGCTTTTCAATCAAGGCTATTGATACTGAAGCGGAGAGAATCGACACTCAGGCACTCTCAAGATTGCTATACCCGCGGCTCAACAGATTCACTCTCAAGTCTATGATTGAAATCCTCGGGGTTGACGGCGAAAACAGTCATAACGCTTCGGATGACGTTATGGCAACTGCCATGCTTATGAAAAAGCTCTTTGCTGAAGCGCTGAAAAAACTTCCGGTAATCACCAGTCTTGCTGAAGACAGGAATTTTCAAAAAATCAGCCGCAGACTGAAAAACGTCTACGGCCAATTCTATTATCATTCGCGCCTTGCATTAGCTCATCAGGGAGGTTTGCTGAGCGAGGCTCTCGAAGAAGCCTATTCCTTTTTCGTAAATGGCGGTATGATTGGTGTCATCCCTCATTTCAATTATTTTCTCACGCTTGCCGATAGTTTCATAGTGGAAGATGACGAACCGCAGAATCTAAGGGATATCCTCGGCAGGCATATCCACGATATTACAGCTTTCAGTGAATCCGATTTGTTTGCCTACGAAATCGTCAACGAGCGGCTTTCTGTCATGACTATTCACAAGGCCAAAGGGCTCGAAGCCGACAATGTAATACTCTTTGACGGTCGACGACAATGGGGAAGCGTCGAAGAGAATGCCCGTCTCCTCTATGTGGCTTGCTCACGCGCACGAAAACGTCTGTGCGTAGGATTCAGCGATCATTCATCCCCAATACTCCAATCTGTACTTCATCATTTTACATTGCTGCCTCAGTCTGCGATTAATACTGCTGTCATAAGCGAGAATATGCACAAAACAAAATAAGATAATTCTTTGATTTCATGGCTTCCACAAAGATAATTGCTATATTTTTCACGGTATAACCGACGATCTCCTATAATCCTATACATCACATGAAAAGACTCCTTCTCATTCTTGTTTTTGCCGTAACTTATTGTTTGGCAAATGCATCATCCGATTTTTCAGCATACCGCGGTGTCTGGAGCAGCGATACGGCAGAAGCTGTTCTGACAGATTCGATATGCATTTTTTATTATAAATCTGACAGCACGATGCAGGCGGTGCTTGAAATTCCGGTTATAGGACTCTCAAGCAAGACTATATTCAAAAAAGACGGAACCGTTGCGACATTACCGGCCGTTGCACCACTTTCTATCACGGCCGAAAATGGCACATTGAAGATTGACGGTCATATATTGAAAAAAGTCGAAGAGCTTAATACTGTGAAGCCATACGATATGCCGCAATGCAAGTCGAAAGACGATGTAGGCAGATGCTTACAGCAATGGCGGCTTGGTGCTAAATGCGGTATTTCCGATGGCATGATTTATTGTGAAATCAATACTAACCGTCATATGTTCGTGTATATGATCAATCCTTCGATTGTCTATATCCGGGCAGCGGCAGCACGAAACAACAATAACGGAACTCTATTCTTTCAGAATATCCGCATGATGAAAAACCATAACACCGGGGAATATACTATGTACATTGCGCCGGACAATTATGAAGTCTCGCGGAAGGACCTGGAGATTGACAATACGAAATTCCAGCCGAATACATGCACTTTCAATCCGGACGGTGGAATATACTGGTCATTCATTTCATTCGAGCCGGATCAGATTCTGCTGAATGGCTGCGGCGAGACTTATCAGGTAAATCGGCCTTTAACCGATACGGATATGGAATATATTGAATTTGCGCCATACTCCGAAGATGATATAATCCTCGGCATCTGAAAAGAAAGACAACGGCTGCACTTCGATTGAGTCGCAGCCGTTGCCGGATGTGAATGAGAGTAACGAGGCGTTAATCCACGTAGTGGATATAATCCGGTTTGCGAGGCTTGGGTGCCGGGGCGCTCTGGGCCGGATATCCGATGATGCAGTTGCCGATACCCTCATAGTTGCCTTCTATTCCCCACTCTTTAAGCAGCGCTTTTCCTTTCTCGGACTCGAACATTTCCTTGGCGCGGTGAATCCAGCAGCTGCCAAGCCCGACTGCATGGGCGGCATTCATAAGATTGCCCATCACCAAAGATCCGTCGTAGAGATATGTGGGAATATCCTTGTCGGCAAGGACGACCAGGACGACAGGGGCGCCGTAGAAGGGGTCGCCGTCGCGTCCCATTATCCTGGCATTCATATGTGAAAGCGTATCGCGCATTTCACGGCTGGTGACTGCGACTATAATGGGCGACTGCTTTCCCATTCCCGAGGGAGCGTATGTTCCGGCTTCAAGGACTTGATCCAACAGTTCTTTTTCAGGCACGCGGTCTTCATAGGAGCGTATCGCACGGCGGGTATTGAGCACTTCAAGTGCGGTTGGTGCGGTATTTTCTGTCATGGTTTCTTTTGTTCCGGCAGTACAGGAAGCCATAATAAACATGGCGGCTAAGCCGATTAATCCTATTTTTTTCATGATTCTGTGTTTTGTCTTTATTGCAAAAATAGGTGTTTTGGGCGACTCAGACAAATCGGCGCGAAAAATTATTCGAAATAGAATTATCCGAATGCAAGATTTCGCAGAATCCGCCGTTTTAATAATAAAAGATCTTACTTCATATTATCAGAAGAAATTTCCCACAATGTAAAGGCAGTGGCAATTCGCTACGCTATAGAATAACAAAGACAGAATATGAGAATAGTGATACAACGGGTAAGCAATGCGAGTGTCGGCATCGACGGCGTTATAAACGGAGCGATAGGAAACGGATTGATGGTTCTGGTCGGAGTCGAGGAAGGAGACAACGTGGAAGATGCTCATTGGCTCGCCGAAAAGACTGTAGCTCTCCGGATATTCAACGATGCGAACGGAGTGATGAACCGTTCCGTTCTTGATATAGGAGGAGAAATACTCTCCGTCAGTCAGTTTACCCTCACTGCATCAACCAGAAAAGGCAACCGGCCCAGTTATATCCGCGCCGCCAAACACGAGCTTGCCACAAAACTATACGAAGAATACAATGCCGTACTGACGGCCCGACTTGGCAAGCCGGTGCCGACAGGCATTTTCGGAGCGGACATGCAGGTAGCGCTTGTCAACGACGGGCCCGTGACAATCATCATCGATTCGCGACTCCGGGAGTAGCTTATTTATACAGGAACCGGCGGATAGAGCGCTTGGGGGTCTTCTCGAATTCTTCCGGCATTATCTCTACATCCGATATCTGCTCGTAGGGTGCTACTATCTTATTTAGACTCAGGCGGTTGTCTTCCATGGCGGCCTTAAGCTGTTCGGGTGTGAGCTGATCGCGGTTCACCTCGTCCTCATCGGGATGACAGAGAGCGACAAGCCTTCCGTTGCGCTCGAGCACGAGGCATTCGCTCACATAAGGCATATTGCTCAGCTTGGCCTCGATCTCTTCGGGATAGATATTCTGTCCGTTGGCAGTGAGAATCATAGTCTTGTAGCGTCCGCGGATATAGATTGTACGGCGGTCATCGCCCATCCATCCCATATCGCCGGTATGCAGCCATCCGTCTTCCTCGAGCACAGCCTCTGTGGCGTCGGGGTTACGGTAATAGCCGGTCATCACATTAAGACCGCGCACAACGATTTCGCCTTGGGGACGGCCATTGAACAGCGGCAGATTCCCGTCTTCAAGAATCTTGGCTTCCATAATGTTTTTAAGGGTGCGGCCTGCGGAGTTTGCCTTGAAACGGCGCCATGGTGAATAACTGATCAGCGGCCCGCACTCCGTCATGCCGTAACCGACAGTAAACGGGAATTTGATACGCGACAGGAATTCCTCGACTTCCGAATTCAAGGCTGCGCCGCCTACTATCACCTCCTCGAATGCGCCGCCGAAGGCATCCACAAGTTTGCTGCGGATGATGCTGTACACCGCTTTGTCGAGTCCCGGAACAGCAAGAACCCAGCAGATAGGTTTCTTCGTGATCATAGGCACTACGACCTTGCGGTAGATTTTCTCAAGAATCAGAGGCACACATATTATGAGATTGGGTCGCACCTGCTTGAGTGCACGCAAAAGAACCATCGGAGTCGGCGTCTTGCCTAAGAGGGTTATATGCGACCCGACAGCAAGCGGGACGAGCATATCGAACGCACATCCGTAGGCATGTGCCAGCGGCAGGAACGACAATGCCCTCGATCCCTGATAGTGTAAATTCGACCTGATACCGAAGACTATGTTTCCGCGAAGATTGTCAAGCGTCAGCATCACTCCTTTCGAGAATCCGGTAGTGCCGGATGTATAATTGATGACTGCAACCGATTTCTGATCCAGTTCCGGATATTTGATATCATGAGGCGAAAATCCGCCGGGATAGCATTTCCTGAACTGGCGGGTAAGATTGGTGACAATCGACTTATGGCTGGCCGGAGTACGGCGTCCTTCCACCTTCAGTGGCGTACGTTCTGCTATTACAGTACGCGAGTCGAGCGATACGACAACTCTGAGCTGAGGCATCTGTTCAAAGTCCATATTGGCGAAGAGACCGTCGGCCACAAACAGGATGACAGATCCCGAGTGATCGATGATATGGGTGGCATCAACTGCATTGAAATCGTGAAGGACAGGAACTATCACAGCGCCGTAGGTGATAGTCGCCATGAAAGTGATGACCCAGTTCGGCGTATTCTTCCCGAGCAGAGCGATTTTGTCTCCCTGCTTTATTCCCGCAGACCTGAAGAAGAGATGCAGACGTGCAATCCGGCGAGACATATCTCCGTAAGTCATGGTTTTGCCGGTTACATAGTCTGTAAGAGCCGGCAGAGAGAAATTGTCGGTAAAGCTACGGCTGAAAATTGCCAGAGTGTCGTTATAGGGAGCTTCGTTATATGGTTCTTCGAATTGATATCTCATGATAAAGATAGAGGAGAAAAGGAAACCGGCATCCTGCGGATGCCGGATTTGCCAAGTGTTTTTATTTCTTATTCTTGTGAGGATTCAACGACGTACGTATGTCGGAGAAAATATCGTCGACAGAACGGTTGCCGTTGATATTGTGGAAAGTACCTTTGTTTTCGTAATATTTGCGAAGAGGTGCAGTCTGTTCGTGATAGACGCCGAGACGGTTTTTGATAGTCTCGAGATTGTCATCGCTTCGGCCACTTTCCTTGCCGCGCTCGAGCATACGGCGTACGAGCTCATCCTCATCAACGTCAAGTCCGACAACAGCATGTATGTCTGTGCCATACTCCTTCAGCATCTCACTCAGAGACTCGGCCTGAGGAATCGTTCTCGGGAATCCGTCAAATATCACACCTTTGGTTATGATTTCAGGATTTTCCTGAAAAAGATGATGGAGCACGTCAATCATAAGTTTGTCTGGAATAAGATGCCCCTGAGAGATATAAGTGTCGGCAATTTTGCCAAGATTGGTTCCTCTGGCGATATGGTCGCGCAACAGTTCGCCTGTTGATATGTGATGCAGACCATACTCGTTGATAAGCCGCTCGCTTTGAGTGCCTTTTCCGCTGCCAGGGGCGCCGAAAATAACTATGTTCATGCCAGTATGTGTGTAATTATATTTTAATCCTCTTTCAGGATGTATATGTCATTCAGATTGCGGGCTTTCTCATTGAGATCCAGCCCATAACCGATGATGAATTTCGTAGGTATGGAGAATCCGACATAATCTGGCTTCACAGGCCGTGCCAGTGCATCAGGCTTGAAAAGAAGCGTGGCTACCTTTATTTCCGCAGGCTTCTTCTTTTCCAGATCCTTGATAAGCCTGTAGATGGTATTGCCCGTATCAACAATATCCTCCACAATGATTACCGTACGGCCCTTAATGTCTTCATTAAGACCGAGTACTTCTTTTACAGCTCCACTGGACTCGGTGCCTTCGTAACTCTTGAGCCGGATAAAAGATATCTCGGCGTCGATCCCTTCTGCGGCACGGAAAAGATCGCTCGCAAAAGGGAAAGCTCCGTTGAGGACACACAGGAATAAAGGATTCTTATTCGCACAATCCCGTTCTATCTCCTTGCCGAGCGCTTCAACTCGTGCAGATATCCTTTCTTTAGTTATATAGGGCTCAAAAGTAAGTCCTTCGTACGTAACTTGTTTCATTATTCAGTTGAAATAAATTATGCAAATTTACTAATTTTTCCCGATTCCGACAAATGAAGATTAGTTGAGGAAATTGACGGATATTCCCATCTGGAACCGCGAGGGATTCAGTGGATAGTATGGAACAGAGAAATAATTGTCGCCGCCGAACAATCCTTTGTTGAAATGTGAATACATAACATAGAAGCGGCAACGGCTCAGTTTCATATTAAGATAGACATTGCAGAATGGAAAATTTCCGTATTTCGCTTCCCGCTGATTGGTAAAGCTTGCCAGTGCAGGCTGATATGCCGGAGCGTAATACTTCGTATAGTAGTCGCAGTCCACGCCGAACTGGCCTCTGAGGGTAGCAATTCTGAACAGCAGATAAGCATTTGAATACACTGTCAGTTTCGGCAACGGGATGACGGCATCGTCGGATGTGGTCTGATAGGTGATACTGTTGTCCCAATGAAATGGGCCGGCTTTAAAGTTCTGCTGAAGGGCGACAGTCAGTACCTGAACCGACCCCCCGTGCTGCAGGGGTCCTACGTCACCGAAATAAATATGATTCTGAACGTTTGTGACGCTGGCGCGTATGCGTGTATCGGTTTTGCCCAGATATACTTCGCCGCCGAAAGTCACTGTCCGTTCTTTGCCGAAATCATTATCCCATATAAAATGGTTGGAAAGATATTTCTTTGTAAGGAAAGGCGCTTCCTCGTTGCGAAATTCCCCGAATGCCTTGATATCCAGCGAATCGCCGAAGAGCGGGAACATAGTTGTCGCCGACCCTTTTACATTTATATCTCCGGCAGCCTCACCGAGGATGCCAAGCTGACCTGTGGCTTCATACTTAAGGGTAGAACCATTCTGCTTGGTGATCTGTGCGCCGACCCATGCAAGCTGCTGTGTTGTTTTAGGTTCAAATTCCCCTACTCCCTCCGGAAATGGCGTGAGTTCAAGAGTCGAACGGTCGAGTGTGTCCGGAGTAAAATTATACCTGCGCACCTGATGCGTAATATATGCCGCCATGCCGAATTTGGCATACTTATGGAATCCTTCCAGTAACGATACACCGAGTGTGTTCGACAAAGCCCAATATGTGGTGATATCATGTGTCTGGTTTGGGTCAAGATAGGTGTTTTTGAAAAATTCCTTTGTCTCGGCAGGACTGTTGTCGATAAAGAGGTGTTTCGATGAGTTAAACTTCAGCGTATATATAAATGAGGATACCGGCACATAAGTCTCGACTACCGAAGTATCTCCTTCAATGGAATCTTCTCTCCAGTATCCCACCTTGTACCGGTTGTTGATATATAGTTCCTCACCTCGCACACGAGTATGCGCATCGGTCAGGTTTGTCGGAATTGTCTTGGTGTCAACTTTTGTTACACCGCCCTGTATTTCAGCAGGGTCAGTGATATACAGCATATCCGTGATACCTCCATTCTCTTTGTTCAGGAGGTTGTAGTGATTGTAGTATGCCTGCAGTTCGTAGCGGTCGCCGATATACGAACCGTTGAATCCCCAGCTCAGATCCTTGGTAGCCTGATAATTATAGCAGCCTTTGGAATATAGATAGTCGAGCATGGCTCCAATTTGAGCCTTGGAATTTATATTGCCCGAGAACTTCATCTGAAGGCGGTCCTGCGCGTTCTCACGGCCACCAGCAGTATTGAAATCCACCATCGTGAACGGGATGCGTGTATTGTAGAATAGCATCTTGTCGTGCGTAGGCATCCAGTGCGTAAGCCCGTCGCGGAAGAAGAAATCCGATATCGGGGCACGCTGATAGAAAATCATATTCATGCCCTCGGCGCCAAGATTGCCCGTAGTCGCCCAAGCATTGCTGGCAAGCGAAGGAATAGCCTGACGATAGTAATTGAGTGGAATTGTATCCATCGGAGCCAGTTCGCGTAGCCCCAGAGGGGGCACCAGTTTCCAGCAATAGGAAAGTGAATCGAGCATCGGAAGTTCCTTGCTGTGCGTATCCTGTTGTCTTCCGGACTGCGCGTTCGCCACTCCGACGGATAGCGTCAGAATGAAGAGTGCCAGAAGTATGATTCTTGTCGGTTTCATATATTGTGCAAAATTACATAAAAATCCCGATTCATGGCAAAGAATATCATAAAAATACCCTGCTCCTTTCATTTTGAGTCATTTCTTCGATTACGTATATAGAAAAGTAATTTCATACATTTTTACCTTTCCGGTGAATGCATATCCGCCAATTAATATTAACTTTGCATCATCAGGCAAATGGATAAGCGATTCGTTTTCTTCACTTCCACGGAGATTATCCGCATTCCGACCGATACAGTGGTGTACGTCGCTGCCGACGGAAATTATTCTGTCATCTATGTGGCGGATGGCGGACGTTTTGTAATCACGCTTCAGTTAGGACAGATCGAGCGTCGCTTCGCATTGATGCTCGACAGCGATGACAGACGTTTTATCCGCATTGGGAAGAGCTTGATTGTCAACCTCGATTACATCACTTTCATCAATCCTGCGCATCAGAAACTGGTTCTTTCAGATTGCCGCTCATTCCGTCATGAGGTGTCGGCTTCGAAAGAAGCACTGAAATCGTTGAAAGAATTATTAGAAAAGGAGACGATACAATGAAAGACAGCCATACAGACATTGGCGATAATGAAATCCGGATCATTTCGTCGGAAGATAAAAAATCGCCTGACAGAAGGAAGAAGTGGCATCATATTGCGGTCATGACAGGAATATTACTGATTCTTATCTCTGTATCCGTTATAGTCTATTATTCGCTCAATGAGGAAATTGAGACCGAAAGCGTCGTCAACAAACCGGATGTTACTGACCATAAGCCGGGATTACTGGCAGAAACATCTCAGCCGACCCACTATACTTCTTTGCGCGACACTGTTATAGACGGAGTGGGACTCAGACTGCTTACCCCAGTGAATTCTCATCCGACACTGGAAATAGGCGTTGACGTTTTGTCCGATTCAACGGTGATACTCGCAGCGCAGGCGGCTGATATCCGCCGTGACAATGGCAAGATCGTCGGTGCTTGCATTGTCGGAGGAGAGCTTGTGAGCAAAGGAGAAGCCAAAGCAGGGTTCTGCGCTATAGTTAATGATGAGATAACCTTAGGTGTTGCCGACGCTACACCCATGTTCGAGCAGGCTTTGATGTCCGACGGATATTTCTTTCGCCAGTATCCGCTCGTCGCCGGCGGTCAGATAATCGAGAACAAACCCAAAGGGAAGGCTATCCGTAAAGCACTCGCCGAAGCAGACGGAAGTTTCTGTGTTATCATCTCACGAGAAGCGCTTACTTTCCATGATTTCTCTCAGGCCCTTATCGATCTCGGTGTGCGCAATGCCATATACCTCGTTGGTTCGACATCTGCAGGAATATTCAAGGATGAACAAGGGCAAAGATACGCTATCGGAAAAATCCCCGATGAGGGTCTTAATAACGTAAATTTCATTGTATGGCGATGAGATAATATCGTTTTCATACATCATTACGGTCAATTCATACAACGCCCGGCTTTTTACTTTGCCGGGCGCTTGTTTTATCTCAAATTTGTACCGCCAAAACGATACAGACACATGAAAAATCTAATCCTCTTAACTGCGCTTTTATTAATTGTTGCCTCTGCATGTACCGGTTCCAAAGATTCCGGACATACGCATCGGGAGACAAATTCTGTTTATTATTGGAAAACGGTGTTCAATCCCGACAGTTCAGAGTTCGCTTTTATCAGCCACCATAACGTCGGGCGCATATACCTGCGTATGTTCGATGTGATAGAGAACGACAGTTACAATTTAAACGAACGGGCCATTCCGAATGCCACTTTATCTTTCGATTGCCCGCGCCATTATTTTCTGAAGGATACTTTTGCAAATGTCGAGTTCGTTCCGGTTGTCTACGTCACTCTTGAAGCGCTGAAAGCAATGAAGAACCATGAAGGGACCCTTGCTTCGAATATAGTGACACGCGTCCGTAATATGTGCGAATATAATGAGTTGCCTCGGGTACATGAAGTGCAACTCGACTGCGACTGGACCATCTCGACCGAGGCTTCCTTTTTCTCACTTTGCGATTCCATCCGCCAAAGCATATCGGATCTTGAACTGCCATGGAGACTGAGTTCAACTATCCGGCTGCATCAGCTGTCGCACAAAGCTCCGCCGGTAGACTATGGGGTGCTCATGGTATACAATACCGGGAACTTCAATGACCCGGATGCCGCGAATTCCATCATCGATATTGCCGATGTCGGACCATATCTTAAGAATCTTGACAGCTATCCTCTGCACCTGGATATTGCATTTCCTACTTATTCGTGGCAACTCCTTTTCCATCGCCGCACTTTCTCCGGTCTTCTGAAAGAACTCAACCTCAGTGATACAACGAAATTTTACAATTCCGGGGATAATCGTTTTATTGCGAAGAAAGACTTTCCGTTTAAAAACAGAATAATACGTGCCGGCGATATAGTACGTCAGGAACAGTCTTCGTTCTCAGATATTGCCGGTGTTAAACGGCAGATTGAGAAACATCTTTCACGCCGTTCTCATTCAGTTATCCTCTATCATCTCGATTCAAAAAACCTTTCTGAATACTCATCCGATGAAATCAATCAAATATTTACTGTTGGCAATTAGTATCTTTGCCCCGTCTCAGGTTCATATTCTGGCCTGCGGCCCATACGCCCCGATTATACCAACTCCTTCGTTTTTTGAATTGCCGAAAGACTATCCGGGCCCGTCGGGCGCCGAACGGAATGAAAATCTCCGGTTATGGCAATCACTCACATCTCAGGAAATACCACTCACGGATATAGAACAGGCCGTATACAAAGACTCTCAGGCTACTTTCGATTCCTTTACGGGATATGGATTCAAACGAACCGGCAATCTTTTTTATACATATATCAATAATACCGGTGACGAAGAGACGATTCGCCTTCTGTCGCTTGCAAAAGAACTTGAAGAACAAAGGAGAGACACCAATTCTCCATGGTATTATCCCCGGAAATACGGTGCGCCGAAAGAAAACGGAGATTTCTCACACATAATAAATACCTGCCGACGTTATTGTGGCAGCCGTCTGAAAGACCGCTTCGCACTGCAGATGACCCGTGCGTTGTTTGCATCCCGCCAATACGCCGAATGCGCCGAATATGTCGAAAGTGCTTTTGCCGAATTTCCGGATGACAATCTGATGAAACGAATGGCATTGAGATATGCTGCAGGTTGCTGGACCAGACTCGGCGACACCGGGCGTGCAAATATTTTCTATGCCAGAACAGGAGATATCAGGTCGCTCAGAGATGTCGATCCCGTTGAGTTTATGGCACAGCATAATCCAAACGCGCCCCAACTGATTGAATACTTACGGAGTGTGGCTACCGACTCTCTAAAAATGATCAAAGCCAGAGAGACGGCATGCAGACTAATATCCGACAGAAGAATAAAAGACAAGGGCGACTGGTATTTCCTCCTTTCATTCATAAGCAATGAATATGAAAGGAAGCCGTCGGCTGCCCGCAACAGAATATATAGTGCTCTCAACAGCACTTTCTCCTCCTCCAGACTTCATGATCTCGCTTATGCCTATAAAATGAAGATGGATGCCAAGACTGGATGTCTGCAGTCGCTCCTGCCGGATCTCAAGTGGTTTGAAAAACAATGCAATCCGTTGAATCCTGATGCCTACGAATGGATCAGGAGGCTTCGCAATATAATATATGTAGATCTGATTCCCAGGCTTTGGAGACTCCATGATTACAGCACAGCCATACATCTGTGTGCATATGCCGACTTCATAGATCCGCTATATCAGCAGTCATATTATTATCCTCGTTCGTTCTGGAATGATGATTCCGGGACTGAAAATGGCTACACGAATATTCATGATTACTGTAGCCTTTCATTCCAGATGATGCAGAGCCTCTCCTCCAATCAACTTATAGAGGCACATCGGATAATGGCCGGAAACAATCCGCTGCATCAATTTCTACGACGTAAAGTTGGGATTGACAGGGATTATTTTTATGAACTGATCGGCACCCTCGCCATACGGGAGGAAAACTTCCCCCGAGCAGTATATTACCTGAAAATGGTAGATGACAATTATTTGCAAAGCATGAACATCAACACCGGAGGCTATCTCGCGCGCAATCCTTTCACTCTAAATTCTTATGGGCGTGGAGGATTCACACTGACATACGACGGCAGGAACTGGACCGCCGGACTTGTCAGCGACTTCGGAGATAAGCCACAAAGCACCGCCAAACTCGAATATGCCCGCAAGATGATGGAGTTCAAGAGGCTCGCAACACATGGAAAAAATGCCGATGACCGTGGACTCGGACGATTGTTGTACGCGATAGGTCGCATCAATTCCTTCGGATGCTGCTGGGCACTGACTCAATACTGGAACGGTTGGGTCGGGCTTTTCGAACCATATCTCGATTACTGGGACGAAAATGAAACGGAAGGCTATGCTTTCCTGTTCGATTTTGATGGATCCGGCTTATGGGATAAACTCGTCACAGAATTTGACAGCGAAGTAGACTCTGCCCTCCTCATGCTTGCATCCGACGAATCGCGGGCCAAGGCTCAGTATGTTCTTGGCAATCTCAAAACAATCATCAAACGTTACCCCGATACCAAAACAGCCGGCATTCTTCGCACCTCCTGCGACAGATGGTCATCTTGGCTATAAAACCTATCCCAATTCGGACTAAATATTCTACCAAATGGTTTAATTTCTCAATCATGGCAAAAAAATTAATGAAAAATTTGGAAGAATAACAAAAAGTGCGTAACTTTGCACCGCAATTCAGGAGAGAGTTGCACTTTACTATGCGAAAATAGCTCAGTTGGTAGAGCACGACCTTGCCAAGGTCGGGGTCGCGG
>CABRLF010000053.1 GCA_902471685.1 uncultured Porphyromonadaceae bacterium | reverse complement strand
TAAGCCAACAGTAAAAGGAGAATATATATTGCTATATACGCCATGGTACGAAGCTTATAAAAACTTATATTCTGAGGCTGCTAAAATCGCTGAAAAAAAAGGAATGCAAGTCATTTGCACAGTTCCTGAAGGTTACAGGTATTGGCACAAAAATCCTTACTTCAAGTATTTTACAGTTGTCGGTCCAATAGAATTTTTGAATCTTATAAAGTATTCTAAGTCCGTATTGTGTGGTTCATTCCATGCTGTGGTCTTTTCTTTGGTTTTTGGTAAATCTTTCCATGCATATAACGGAATGGAAGACAGCCGTATATCGCATCTGCTGAAACTTACCGGACTTGAAAAATGTGCCGAATCTCCTGAAAGCTTGGATAATCTTGACTTTACAAACGCTTACGTAAAGCTAAAGCCATTTATAGAATCATCTCGCCAATTTCTCAAAGATTCTTTGAAATGAATGCACCTAAGATATCAGTAATAGTACCAGTATATAATACCGAGAAATGGCTGCGCCGGTGCGTTGATTCGATATTGGCGCAGACATATACCGACTTCGAGCTATTGCTGATTGATGATGGTTCTACCGACAGCAGCGGCGAAATATGCGATGAATATGCTCAGCAAGATTCTCGCATCCGCGTGTTCCACAAGCCTAACGGCGGTGTCAGCTCTGCCCGCAACCTCGGTCTTGACAATTCAAAGGGGGACTGGATCACATTCTGCGATGCCGACGACTATGTGTATCCCTGTTGGCTTGATAATTTTTCCCCAGAAAATGAAAATTATGATCTAAAATGCCAGGGAATAAAGACAGATAAATCCCTTTCTTTAAAGGAGGTTTCAATAGACAAACGAGAATACGGTATTAATATTGAAGGTGACATCTGTTCAGTTTTAGAAGCATTGTTTCAAAATGAAATACTCGGCTATACAGTACTGAAAACTTTTAAAAACTCAATTATAACGCGCTACCACCTTCGTTTTGATGTAAACACGAAATTTCATGAAGACGAATTATTTGTAATTCAGTATGCTCAATATGCAACTCGAGCCCGTAGTTTGTCTGCAATAGGATATTATTATTTTATTCCTGATTGGTTTAATAAATATTCCGAAGACTGTAGAGAAAATATTACGCTTACAGAATGGATATTAAAATTACTTCAACAATTAGGCATGACTGCTAAAGATAGATTATATAAGTCTTATTTATTACAGCTTATATATCTATATATTAAGAAATTTGATAGCGAACCAAACGCACGAAAAGACATTATAAAAAATCTCAGGAATATTGTTAAACGAGATTATGCGAATTCTCAAATTTTTTACCCAACTCGATTCTTGATAAGATTTGACAGAACAGGAATTTTAAGTTCCTTGATTCTCCAATTACATCTTAAACTAAAAGGAAATGCCTGAAATCTCTGTCATAGTGCCGGTCTACAATGGCGAGCGGTGGTTGCGGCGGTGCATCGACAGCATTCTGGCTCAGTCATACACCGACTTCGAGTTATTGCTGATTGACGACGGATCAACCGATAGCAGCGGCGTTATTTGCGACAGATACGCAACTCAGGACTCACGCATACGAGTTTTCCATAAAACCAACGGGGGAGTCAGCTCAGCAAGAAATGTTGGTCTTGACAATTCAAGAGGGGAATGGATAGCATTCGCTGATGCCGACGACTATGTCGCACCTGAATGGTTGCAGAACTATTTAGTGGATGATAATTCAGATAAAGCTATCATATGTCAGGGGCTGGTCAAATTTATACAAAAGAGCAACAATATTGAGGATATTGAATTTATTCAGGAATACAAAGGCGCTAAGAATGGAGGTGTGTGCGATGTGCTATCTGTCATATTCCAGAAAGGAATGCTTGGCTGGCTCCATATCAAAGCATTCAACGGGAAACTCTTAAGGAATCGTAAAACCCGTTTTGACATAAACCAGAGGTACTGCGAAGACCAAAAATTCTTGTTTGATTTTCTGAACGCGGAAGACAATCTGATTATGTACGATGTCATAGGCTATTTTTATCAAGTGGCAGAGACCGATAAATATGCAGATTGGCGATGTACACCCCAATTTGCGCAAAGCACAGTCAACAATATAAAAAGGCTTGGTTTTGAATCGGGTTGTTTCTTAAGAAATTGCTTTGTCAATGAATACATGATAGCTTTACTCAAATACTATAAATCAGGATTGGAGGACCGAGCGCAAATCTTTCGCAATATTGCATCCTTAATGCGTGAGGAGTCTGCCAACATAGGGCTATTCCGTCCGATGAAAGCATTGCTCCGGTATGAACGGACTGGAATAATCTCAAGAATTGCACTCAGACTTTTTCTGGCATTGAAACCAAGTATTTAATAACATGGACTTAATTATAGGAGCTGGCATTAGCGGCCTTGGCTACGCTATGTTCCGTGGCAGGGACTGCCAGGTGCTCGAAAAAGACAAAACCATAGGAGGTTATTGCCGCACCACACACCGCAATGGTTTTGTATGGGACTATTCGGGCCATTTCTTCCACTTTCAGGACGCTCACATCAAGGAACTGATTATGTCCGGGCTGGAGCCGAACGCCACGGTCAACGTGGATAAATGCACCCATATAAAGTATGGCGACCACCTCATCGATTTTCCGTTCCAGAAAAATATACATCAGCTCGACAAGGAAGAGTTTATCGATTGCCTTGTCGATCTGTTCGACTCGGGCGACAGCAACTACCGTACATTCAAGGAGATGCTCTATGCCAAATTCGGTCGCTCCATAGCCGATAAATTCCTGATACCCTATAACACAAAACTCTACGCTACCGATCTCGACCGTCTGGACAGCGACGCCATGGGGCGATTCTTCCCTTACGCAGAAAAAGAGGAAATAGTGCGAAATTTCCGACAGAGCCGAAATTCGTCGTACAACGGTTCGTTTGTCTATCCCCGCAAAGGCGCGATAGTCTACGTCGATCAGATTCTCGACCATCTCAATCCGGATATCATCAGGACCGGGTGCGACGTAAAGGCAGTCGACACAAACGCAAAGACAGTGACGCTGGCCGACGGCGAAGAGATTCATTACGACCGGCTGATATCCACAATGCCGTTTGTCAGGCTTCTGGATCTGACCGGAACTGAGTACGACCCGGAGATCTACAGCTGGAATCAGGTGCTTGTTTTCAACATTGGCTTCGATAGCAAGGGACCCGACACCTCCGACCACTGGATTTACTTCCCGGGCGACGAATACTGCTTCTATCGTGTAGGTTTCTACGACAATATCCTCGGAGGCGCCCGGATGTCGCTCTATGTGGAATTAGGCTTCGACAAGAATACCGAGATCAAACCTGACGAATGGCTTCCGAAAGTAATCAATGATCTGAAACTGGCCGGCATCATCGATGAAAACCAGAAGATGGTCGACTACGAGAGCATCGTGATGAATCCGGCCTATGTGCATATAAGCGAGGCATCGCGTCGCGATGTGGCCGAGAAGAAGGCTCAGCTTGCCGAGTACGGGATTTATTCCATAGGCCGCTACGGAAGTTGGACTTACTGCTCTATCGAAGACAATATCAAGGAGGCCCGCAAGCTGGCAAACAATCTTGACTGAGTGGCATGATTCTTTTTGCAATAATTATTTCGCTTCTTTTCTTAATGGGGCTGAAAACTCCGGCTTCCGGAGTTTTCAGCAAAGATATAGTCACCGTTTTAAAACCATTCCTTGCCTCCGGCATTGTTTTGCACCATTTGCAGCCTCACTCCGCATGGTTGAGTGAATTTTACCGCTGGGGGCCACTTATTGTCGGAATATTCTTTTTCATATCCGGCTACGGACTCACACTTTCTCTCAAGGCGAGGCGGGGATATGTGAGCCATTTTTTTCGCGACAAGATTGTTGTGAAACTGTTAGTTCCGTTTCTCCTTGCCTTCTGTCTGGAATTATGTCTCAACAGCTCATGGAAGAGCTACGATATAGTTGACAGACTTACATATTCGTACGGTCCAAACCTTTTTCCAAACGACTGGTTCATATATACTTTGGCTTATTGCTACCTGTCTTTCCTTATAGCCGCCAGAATGAAATCGGAAACGGGAAGACTGGTTATTATCATCCTTGCAACGCTTCTGTTTGTCGTCACTACCGCAAGTCTCGGTTATGCCCGCAACTGGTGGATCACCCCTATGGCTTTTTCAGCAGGAGCTCTTTATTCTCATTTTGAGGAGAAAATTGTCCATTTAACGGACGGGCAAAAGAACTATATCCGAAGTACTGTCTGTCTGCTTGTGTTTTTCTTATTTCTGATCAGTTTGTCAGCCATATTAAAGAATCAAGTGTCAACACTTCTTACGTATTCTTTAATGCCCCTACTGGTGGTCAACATCATGACGCGATTAGATGTCGGCAGACTGGCAAAGAACAGATTCATACTGTTCTTCGGCGGTATTTCGTTTGAAATTTACCTACTGCACGGTATCCTTATTGATTATCTGAGAGGAAATTTGTCGTTGTCCGGCATTTCATTGATAGCTATGACCATAATTTCGACAGTTGGAACCGCATATGCTTTCAAACATTTGTCGGTAATTTGCCAAAAGACCCTTTCAAACCTCATGTCTAAGCGCATTGTGCCATGGAAAAGCTACTGACAGTCATAGTTCCTTCCTACAACATGGAGGCACTGCTGGCAAAAGACCTTCAGACGCTCGTCATTGGCAACCGGCCTGAACGCCTGGAAGTTTTGGTAATTAACGACGGCAGCAAGGACAATACCCTGGAGATTGCCCGGGATTTCGAAAGCCGTTATCCCGGCATCTTTAAGGTGATCGACAAGCCGAACGGCAACTACGGCTCCTGCGTTAACGCTGGGCTTGCTGTCGCTACTGGGAAGTACATAAAGATTCTCGATGCCGATGACTCGGTCGACACTGCCGCTTTCGAAGGTCTGGTCGACGTCCTCGAGACTGTCGATGCAGATGTGGTTGTCAACGATTATCAGAAAGTATATACAGGAGGTAAGCGAGAGGATTACGAATACTCCTTTCCAAAAGGCAAAACCGTCAGGATTGCGGACATCTATACCGAGGAATCGTTCAGCACACTGCTTCTTCCGGCTCTGACTTACCGTACCTCGATCCTGAAGAATATGGCTTACAGGCAGACCGAAGGAATTTCCTATACCGATACCGAATGGTGCTACGCGCCGATGACGCAAATGACGACGCTATACTACTTCAACCGACCCGTTTATATATATCTTATGGGGCGCGAGGGCCAGACCATGGATCCCGAAGTCTTCCGGAAAACAATGCCGCAGCGTTTCAAATGCTTCTATTCTTTGTTGGACAGCTTAGATAATTTACATCTTGAACCATGGGCTATTCGTTATGCAGATAACCAAATCACAAAGCATGCTACTGGCATGTATAATTTTTATCTCATCGATTTTCCGAATGAAAACCGAGAGCATTTAAAAGAACTTGATTTAATTCTAAAAGAAAAGAATCATAGAGCTTATACAGCCTGTGGCTCTATTGTTTATCGCAAAAAGATACCATACAAATATATAGCCGAATGGCGTTCCGGTCAAAATAACATTCCATATTCTGTCCGCGCGAAAGAAAAGATTTACGATATCCTCGGAACGGTGCACTACTACATTCTAAAAACCTTTAATCCCGACCTGAAGCGATGAAGAAGAGAGTGGCAGGCATAATGCGCGTCAAGAACGAAGGGCCGTTTATCCACGATTGCATTGAGTCGTGTATCGATGCCCTCGACGAGCTCATTGTTGTCTATAACGACTGTACCGACAACAGCGTCGAAGAAATTGAAAAGATGGCACGGAAATATCCTGATAAAATCCGTTATTATGCATATCCATATGAGGTTAGAGTCTATAATCTCAGTCGCGAAGAGTTTATGGAAATGAAAGCATGGCCTGAAGACAATCCTCATCTTTTCTGCAGTTATAGCAATTTCGCATTGTCGAAAGTAACGGCTGATTTTGCCATGTTGATAGATGCCGATCAAATATATTTTTCTGACAAATTAAAAGCTTTATTGGATTTCGTGCGTGATTGTGAGAATATCCGTTTTAAAAGACATAAGTTGGTTATAGGGAAAATATTCCGTTATTGGGTTTCAGCTTATTTGACCTATTCTCGTAAAGTAGGTTTAATGTTACCAATGATGCCAAAATGGTTGGCGCGATCTGCTTATCCTTATTATTTAGAATATGCGAAATGGGAATTCGCGAATGACAAGTCATGTATATCTTTGTCAGGTGTGAATGTTTTTGAACCGGACGAAACATTAATTTCAATGGCTCATTCACATCCTGAAGGATTCAATGTAATGCCTTCGCCATTCAATGGTGTTGGCGATCATCTAGTTTTCAGGATGAGCAATAAGGTGAAATTCAGAAAATATCTGCCGGACGAAGTTATTCCGATCAATCGTAAGATATTTTGCCTTGTTGAGGAATTTGTACATCCATATAAACGCCTCGCATATTTCGGTTTTTTCTGGAAACATATAAGGACTATGCGGTTCCGGGATAAGGATATGGTTTTAGAAGCTTATAAACTCGACAACGATGCATTCCTCAGCATTGATGATTTCAAAAGGCTAAGCTATCACAAAATATTGCAGCACGCCCAAAAACATATTTTTTTACCCTATAACAGGATACTCTTCGGGTTTGTCTATAAGGCCAACAAAAAAGACCTTTTCAATTCGCTTGAGCGTGAGGGTCTTGGCGGAGCCATCAAAAAACAGTCTAAAGCTTAACTGGAATGACTGTCAACACGAAAATATCGGTTCTTGTTCCTATCTATGGGGTTGAGAAGTATATCGGTCGTTGCGCCGAGAGTCTTCTCAACCAGACGATGAAGGAAGGGGTCGAGTTGATTTTTATCAACGATGCCACAAAAGACAGGAGCATAGAGGTACTTAACGAGTCAATAGCGGCGCATGCGGATTATCCAGGCACTGTCAGGATCATTACTCATGAAATGAACAAAGGACTGCCTGCCGCCCGCAACACCGGCCTGAATGCTGCCGACGGAGAGTATATAGTTCATATCGACGGCGACGATTACGCCGAACCTCAGATGCTTGAACTTCTGTACAAGGCTGTCAAAGAGAACGATGCCGATTTCGCATGGTGTGATTACTACATTACATTTGAGGATAAGAAAAGAATGATAAAACAGCCCTCCTACAGCGATTCGTCCGATGCCGTACGCAGTATGCTCCGGGGCTCGATGAAATATAATGTATGGAACAAAATGTGCCGCCGCTCGCTCTACAGCGAAAACGGCATTCTGTTCCCCGAAGGCTTCGCCATGGGCGAGGATCTGACCATGATAATGGTAGCACTCCATGCACACCGATGCGCGTCGGTGGCCGTGCCTCTCTACAATTATGTTCAGAGCGCCAACCAGATGACCGCTGTATTCGATGAAAAGAAACTTGCATGTCTTCGATATAACTGCGACCGTCTTCGCGACTATATAAATAATAATTTCGCTGAATCGGGCCTCGAAAGCGAGAACGCGGCTTTATGTCAGCTTATGAAATGGCCGTTTCTTCTCGACGGCAAAATCAAGTCATACCGCCGATGGCATGAATGGTTCCCTGAATCGAACAGATTCATCTGGCAAACCAAAGGAGTAAACACCCGAATCAAGCTCATTGAATGGTGCGCCGCCAGGCATCTTCTGCCTGTGGTATGGCTGCATTACATTCTGGTGATAAAAATGTTCTACGGGTTAGTATACGGAAAATGAAAGCGATAGCTGCAGTCATAATCACAATCCTGACGAGTCTGTTTTTCTTTCCGTTCAACAGCTCGCTGATGCCAAGTGTCAATACCAAACTGGCACTTTCGCTTGTAGGTGTATTATTATTAGCAGCCCAAGGCTTCCGATTGGGAAACGCGCAGCTAAACAGGTCTTTGTTTAGCGTAACGATATGGGCTTGTGGCTTCTCGTTTGTCTGCTTAATTTCAGTTATATTAAATGATACAAAAGATTATACATACGCTCTCTACTTCGTATCTGCGTGGGTATGGCTATCAGCCGCATACGTAGTGATCCAGCTGATAGAAATAACTTACGGGAAAGTCACTTTGCGGCTCGTAACCAATTTTCTCATTGCAGTATGCGTCGCTCAGTGTATTATTTCCCAGATGACAAATAATTATGAAGCCGTCGCAAACTGGGTTCAAAGTTTTGTCGTATCGAAAGGTTTCATGGGTATCCCGGATAACCGCCTCTACGGTATAGGCTGCGCACTCGATGTGGCGGGTTTGAAATTTTGCACCGTCCTTATTCTTCTGTCCTATTTCGCAGTGCATCCGTCAGGCACAATAAATAAAACTTTAGAGACTACCATTTATTTCCTTGCGTTCCTTGTCATAAGCGTCTTCGGCGCTATGATCTCAAGAACGACTGCCGTAGGCATAGGAATGGCTTTGGTCTTGTGGCTTATTTATCCGATATTAGAACGTAAGACAGGAAATGACGGTTACAGGCCTTTTCTGGTCAGCGTCATTTTATGTTGCATGATACTCATTCCTCTTGCCACATATTTGTACCAGACTAATGAAGGATTTCATAATAATCTGCGCTTTGGTTTCGAAGGTTTCTTCTCGCTTGTGGAAAAAGGAAAATGGGAGGTCCGCTCAAATGAGATGATGATGAGCATGTGGATGTGGCCAGACAACTGGCAGACATGGATCATCGGCGACGGATATTTCAATAACCCGTTGGAAAGCAATGAATTTTATATCGGTCCGGGATACGATTCAGAATACTATATGGGTACTGATATCGGTTATTGCCGTCTGGTGTTCTATTGCGGACTCTTAGGTCTGTGTGTATTCAGTGCCTATTTCGTAAACTGCGCCTACCAGTGCTCCATCAATAATCCGAACTGCTGGATTGTCTTCTGGTTTATCCTCGCAGTCAATTTCATTGGCTGGTGTAAGGTATCATCGGATATCTTCCCGATATATGCTCTGTTACTGTGGATCCCTTATTCGGGCCACGCGATTAAACAGAAGGTCATGCCAAATGCCTTTAGCAGATGAAAATCCTCTATTGCCATTGCTCCCTGTATAATCCGGGAGGAATGGAACGGGTGCTACTCAACAAGGTGAAATGGCTGAGCGATGCCGGACATGAAGTCGTGGTCGTGACTACCGACCAGCAGAACAGACCGACTTTCTACCCCTTCCCGAAGGAAGTGCGCCTGATCGACCTCGGCATCAACTATTCGCTCGACAATTTCAAGCCGATATACAAAAGAATACCCTCATATCTGCGCAAGCGAAGCATGCACCGCCGGAAGCTGACAGAGCTTCTGATGCGCGAGCGCCCTGATATAACTGTCTCGCTTTACCCCTCCGAGTCGTCGTTCATCCCCTTGATAAAGGACGGAAGCAAGAAGATTCTCGAGCTCCACATGAACCGCTTCTTCCGCATCCAGTACGGACGCACAGGCCTGACGGGTCTGATAGACCGCTACCGCAGCCGTCATGACGAGAAGATCGCGGGCCGATTCGACAGCTTCGTGATCCTGACTGAAGAGGACCGTAATTATTGGGGAAACATGCCGAATATCTCGGTGATTCCCAACGCTGCCCTGCCCATGCCGCTCAAATCCGACTGCTTGGCGAAACGTGTCATCGCCGTGGGGCGCCTCGACTATCAGAAAAGTTTCGACCGTCTTATCGAAGCGTGGGCGCTGGTGAAGAAAGACAAGGCTTCCGAAGGCTGGCAACTCGACATCTTCGGCCAGGGCGAATGGAAAGACATGCTTGAGGAAATGATTCAGAACCGCGGCCTGTCGGATTCGGCCAAGGTGAACGCTCCGAGCGCCGACATAGCCAGCGAATACGCCGGCAGCTCCATCCTGGCCATGACCTCGCATTACGAAGGCTTCCCCATGGTGATGATCGAGGCCATGTCCGCCGGTATTCCGGTTGTGACATTCGACTATAAATGCGGGCCGCGCGACATCATTTCCGACGGCGTCGACGGCCTGATAGTTCCCGACGGTGATTGTCAGGCTTTCGCCGACGCACTGCTCCGGCTCATGGGCAATGGTAATCTCCGCCGGCAGACGGGCAGCGAGGCTACAAAAGTTGTGGAGCGGTATTCCGAATCCCGCGTAATGGCGATGTGGATGTCGCTCTTCGAAAGACTTACCAATAATGACTGAAAAAGGACGCATCGTCCAGATCAATCCGGTACTGCGCACAAGTACGTCCACAGGGCGTATCATGCAGGAAATCGGCGCTCTGGCCGAAGATAACGGATGGCGCGTCTGGTGCGCCTACGGCAAGGGACGCGACGGCATCCGGCCCTGCACCACCGACATTATCCCCGTCGGCGGCCGCTGGAGCACGGCCTTTCATGGCGTCCTGACCCGTGCGTTCGACCGTCACGGTCTCGGATCGGCGGCAGCTACACGTAAGTTTGTGCAGCGACTCCGCGAGATCGATCCCGATATCATCCATATCCATAATATCCACGGATATTTCCTCAATTATCCTGTCTTCTTCGACTACCTCGCCGAGAGCCGCGCTAAAGTCATATGGACGGTTCACGACTGCTGGCTTTTCACCGGCCACTGCTACTATTATTCGGCTATCGGCTGCGACAGGTGGCAGCACGGCTGCGGCAAATGCCCACAGCGCGGCGCTTTCCCACGGAGCATCGCCATCGACCGATCACGCAGGAATTTCATCGACAAGCGGAAATATTTCACTTCCGTTCCACGCAACCGTATGATCATTGTCCCCGTCTCGGAGTGGATGCGCGGCGAAATGTCACACTCGTTCCTGAGCGAGTATCCTTTCCAGGTGATCCACAACGGCATCGACACCACTGTCTTCCGGCCTTACGCCGGTAGCGACGTCCGAAGCCGTCTTGGCATCGGAGCGGATCAGAAAATAATCCTCGGTCTTGCGAGCGTGTGGAGCCCCGAAAAAGGACTCGACGACTTTATCCGCCTCGCGGGAATGCTGAATGACGACGAGACTATCGTTCTCGTTGGCATCGATCTCAAAACGGCCCGAAAACTGCCGCCGTCGGTGAAATGGATCCGCCGCACCGAGAACGTGGCCATGCTCGCAGAACTGTACTCGGCAGCAACCGCCTTCGTCAATCCTACATATCAGGACAATTACCCTACCGTCAACCTCGAAGCCATAGCCTGCGGCACCCCCGTGGTGACATACCGCACCGGCGGCAGCGTGGAATCCGTCACACCGTCGACGGGCCGCGTGGTGCCACAGGGCGATGTACGAGCCATCATGGATGCCGTACGCGAAATAGAAAAACTCGGGAAGGACACTTTCATCCGTCCGTGCCGCCAATACGCCCTCGCCAACTTCAGCAAAGAGGACCGGTACAACGACTATCTGAGGCTTTACGAAAGCTTGCTGAACAACTAACCATATTACATTACTATGAAGATACTCCAGGTTGGAAAGTTCTGGCCGGTATTAGGGGGTGTCGAAAAGGTCATGTATGACCTCACGCTCGGCCTTTCCGAAAGAGGTATTGACTGCGACATGCTCTGCGCCGCTACCCGGGGCACCTCCCGCGAAATAAAACTCAATGCTCACGGCCGCGTCATGGCCGTCCGGACAATCGTCAAGGCAAACAGCACGATGATTTCGCCCGAACTGGTATCGAAGCTCCGCAGCATCGCCCATACTTATGACATCATCCATGTGCATCATCCCGATCCCATGGCCGCTCTGGCACTCTATATGAGCGGCTACAAGGGCAAGGTCGTGCTGCACTGGCATTCCGATATTCTCAGGCAGAGAATCCTCCTCCACGCCTATCGGCCGCTCCAGAACTGGCTCATCGGCCGTGCCGACGTCGTTATCTGCACTTCGCCGAACTATGCCGCCGGCTCGAAAGCCTTGAAGCGCATTGCACACAAGATCGAAATCGTGCCTATAGGTGTGCCGCCGGTCCATCCGGATCCGGACGCCGTCCGTGAAATCCACACCCGCTATGCCGACCGCAGGATCGTCTTCTCTGTGGGGCGCATGATTCCCTACAAGGGCTTCAACAATCTCGTCCTCGCCGCCCGCCATCTCCCCGATGACTATCTGACTGTAATCGCCGGCTCGGGACCTCTGCGCAACTCCCTGCTGCGCCTCATCTCCGACAACGGCCTTGAGTCGAAGGTAATCTTGCCGGGCCGCATAAGCGATGAAGAACGCGATGCCTATATGGGCGCGGCATCCGTATTCTGCCTTCCCTCGGTGGAGAAAACCGAAGCATACGGCATCGTGCTCATCGAAGCCATGTCGGCCGGTCTGCCCGTTGTGGCAACCCGGATTCCCGGTTCGGGCACCTCTTGGGTGAACGCCGACGGTGTGTCGGGCCTCAATGCAGAGTGCGGTTCGCCTCTGTCTCTTGTAGAAGCAATCATGCGTGTGTCAGACAAACCAAGCGATGCCCGAAAATACGGTCTCGGCGCCAGAAAACGCTGGGAAGATATGTTTACCGTCGATCGCTTCCTCGACAATATGAGCGGCATCTACAGCCGACTGCTCAGTTGAACAGAATCAGAATACAACTCCATGACCGCTGAAGAAAAATACGCAGAAGCCCTGGAGCTCTATAAGACTACATCCATGACTCTGAAGGAGATCAGCGAGAAGTGCGGTGTGTCGCGAAACGGCTTCGCCTGCTTCCTGCAACGCTGTCACCGCGATCTGATGTACCGCCGTCACGGGGTTTCCACCGCCGATTCCTGCAAAAGAATGCGGAAAGGCAAAGGCCAGACCCCTGCAAGCCGGAAGAAATACCGCAAGGCGATCGAAGCATGCGACAGCGAGGAGTATATCGGCCTCAATGTATCGCAGATCGCCCGGCTCTTCAATCTCTCAGACTCCGGGCTCGCCAATCAGCTACGGGTCCACTATCCGGAGATCATCGAGCGCCGAGAGAGAGAACGCCGGAACAGAGGCATCGCCGACAACCAGCACCGCGGAGCGCGTTCCACAGCCATCGAAGCATATTCCGCGCCGCTGCAGCTGCTCAAAGATACCGACATCACCATCGAAGAGGCCGCCGACGCATGCAACGTGTCGTTTTCCGGTCTCAGACAGCACATTCTCCGCTACCACAAGAATCTTGCGGACGACCGCGAGAACCGGCGTATCGAAGGAAAGATGCATCCGAAGGTAGGAGCCCTTGGCGGTAACGGCACTATCCGCCGTCCCGGCAGCGAGGAGATAGCCCGCTATGCCGAAGCAGTGGAACTTTACCGCACGACCAACCTCCCGATGAAGGAAATATGCCGTCGGACAGGCCATAATCTCTCTTCTTTCCGCAACCATATGCGCTCATGGCACCGCGACATGATGTTCCTGCGCCGAGGAGTGACGCTTCCGGAGTCGGCATCCGACCGTCAGCCGCTCGGCAGTGTGCGCCGTGCCGATCCCGCCACACGAGATAAATACGCCCCTGCCGTTGCCATGCTCGCCGAAGACGGCAAATCCGTCGAAAGCGTAGCACGCGAATTCGGATTCATCCCCGAGGTATTCCGCGCTTATCTTAAAGACCATTTCCCCGAATTATGGGCCCGGCAGGGCATGACAGCCCTCCCGGACGGCAGGAAAGTGCTTCGCAGAAGCTATGAGAAATACGGACCTGCGATAGAAATCTACCGCACCACCGCGGAGTCCCTCAAGTCTATCGCCGCACGGCTGAACCTGACCTACAACAGCATAAACAGCTTTATCCGCCGCAATATGCCCAAGGTCATCGAGGAGCACAACCGCCTCCTCGCGGCCGGGCAATAATCATATGCAAAAACCGATTCACTAACCAAAACATCATTATTACCCCGATTTATATGGAATTAGAATTCAACACAGTGCCCTCTTACCGGAAAGCGGTGAGCTCATCGAGGCAGAAGCAGGCCGACGAACTGCTCAAGCAATGGAACGAGAAGCACTCAGGCTATCGGCTGACGTATCGTCAGGCAGTTGCAAAACGTTCATTCGATATTCTGGTTGCATTAGGTGGCGCAGTCGTATTCAGCCCCGCAATCATCGTCATTGCCCTGCTGATATGGCTCTATGACTTCCATAATCCGATTTTCTCGCAGACAAGAATCGGGCGCAAGGGCCGCGAATTCACCATCTACAAGTTCCGCTCCATGCGCATAGATTCCGAAAGCGACGGCGTGCCCCGCCTCTGCGAGGACCACGACTCGCGGCTCACGGGCATCGGAGCCTTCCTCAGGGCTCACCACCTCGACGAATTCCCGCAGCTGTGGAATGTCCTCCGCGGCGACATGAGCATCGTCGGTCCGCGACCAGAGCGTCCGTTTTTCACCGAAAAGATATTGGAAAAATATCCCGACTACATCATGCTTATGCGTCTGCGCCCCGGTCTCTTCTCCGAGGCGACGCTCTACAACGGCTATACCGAGACCATCGGGCAGATGGTGCGCCGCGCCGAGATGGACCTCGACTATCTCCGTGACTACTCCTTCCACCGGGATATAAAAATCATCTACGATACCACGATGACGATTCTTCGTGGGAAAAAATTCTGAATCCATGCTCAGGAGAACAGATCTCAAGCTGCGTAAGGTCGGCGACAGATATATGCTGGTGGTCGTGT
>CABRLF010000052.1 GCA_902471685.1 uncultured Porphyromonadaceae bacterium | reverse complement strand
GGGGCGAGCCGATTCTCGTACGTGTGGCTCGCAAACTTCTCAACGCCGGAGCCCGGCGACTGATTGTGAACGTGCACCATTTCCCCGATCAGATTATTGCCGAGCTCAGGCGCCAGCCATTTGCCGAACTGATTGAAATAAGCGACGAGAGTGATCTGCTCCTCGACACCGGTGGCGCACTGGCCAAAATCGGTGCGCAGAGCAATGTCTTCGCATCAGCCGAAGACAACGAGCCGATCGTTGTGCATAACGCCGATATCTTTACCGATTTCGACATCACCGAGATGATCCGGCGTCACATCGGTGAGAACGCCGACGCAACCGTTCTCACCGACCCGAAGCGACAAAGTTCAAGACATCTGCTTTTCTCTGCGAAGGGAAGACTGCAAGGATGGGAAAATACTGAGAAGAATCTGTCGAGACCTGAAAATCTTGACACTACCGGGCTGTCGCCCGCAGCATTCGGCGGCGTGCATGTTCTTTCTACATCCTCTATCAGACGCATAGCAGAGTGCGGAATAAAACCATTCAGCATCATCGACTGGTATCTCGACAACTGCTCTTCGTCAAATATCATATCCTATTCTCCCTCGTCACCCTACCGATGGTATGACATCGGCACCCCTGCGAAGCTTGCCCAAGCCCAGGAAGCTTTCAGGAACTGAAGCTGACCGACTAATCGATGCGGCGGAATCGCATACTCGCTCCCAAAATAGGGAAATGTAATCTCAGTGTGAGATTCTGAATCTCGAAAACTGCATAACATTCCGGCCCGACATCACGGCTCGACTTGTCGCGCCATATAAGGTCATAATTCGAAGCGAATCGTGTCGCTTTCATACGCCCCTTGAGGAACATTCCGGGATCTGACATATTCACTATCTCATACCCTCCCTTGCCGTCGTTGACGGTGGCGATAACATATGCGCTTCCCGGAACAGCTTTGGACGGATCATTCTCCCTGTCCATGAATTCCCATATTCCCTCGCAAGGATCCGTGCTCCCGTTCAGATACTCCTTAATGGCAGCCTTGTCGGCAAAGCGGCTTCGTTCCGGCGTCGGAAGTGATCGGAACCATATTCTGTTGTTGATCTCACCTAAGCTGTCACTGCACCAATAACCAATTCCACCGGGAACCATGTTATCAAAATCGACAGCAACTGTTTCCGCCACAGCATCGCCGCCCAGACACACCGTTCCTCCGCTGCCGTCTGCATTCAACACTGCGGAAAAGCCCACACCATCGCCACCGGCATAACGGCTGCGGAAAGTACCGGTATCAAGGATGCTGTCATGGCCGCATTTGCGGTCAACAAGCGTCCAGCTGCTTTCAAAGCCGGTCATTTCGTCATTACTTACGATAGGCGGCACTACAAAACGGAGAACGCGGCAACTGTCATCACGAAGATTCCATATCAGCTCGCAGACCGCATCCCGCTTCATATCAGGACGCAGACGCAGATGATATTTGAGCATCTCGACCGGATTGCGGAAGACAGACACTTCAGGGGTTTTAGCCGGCGTCCACAACGAGACAGCGAGCAATGCGAGAACCAACGAATACCTTCTTAATATTTTGATCATTGTTGCAAAAATAGTATAAATCATTAATATTTCTCAATAAATTCCAAAATATTTTTCATGATTTTTTCCGCTACTGTTTACAAAACAGATACAATACGGATAAAATATCGTTGGCAGTTTGAAACAATCAATTCAATATAGTACTTTTGTAATAGTTAATTTCAACCAAAAGAACATCATTATGACATTGTCCAGAGTAAGCAATTTTTTCAACGCGACATTCGCCGTTGTTGTTATTGCCTTTGCGGTTCTGTCATTTGCCTGTAAGACATCTGTCAGGACCGACAGTCTTCCGTCGTGCGCTGCCACAGAGCCGCTGGACAGCCTCATGTCTACTATTTTCACTTCCAAAAACGAACCCGGAGCGATCCTCATTGTAATAAAAGACGATTCTCTTGTCTACCGTCGTGCCATAGGACTTGCGGACCTTAAAACGCGCAAGCCCATCGACATGAATACCAGGTTCAACGTCTCGTCGATTTCTAAAATATTCGCATCTGCCGCGCTACTCCGGCTCGATGAACTGGGACTTGTAGATCTCAACGATCCGCTCAGCAAATACTTCCCGGAATTCCATGATGATTTTTTCAGCCGGATTACCCTGCTGAATATTCTCACCCACAGTTCCGGCCTTCCTGACTTGCGTCCGCATCATCCGAACGAATGGACAAAATACACCAAAAACAATGTGTCCGTTTTCGGAAACCCGGAAGACTACCGTCTTTTCGGCACCGAAACTGAACACATGAAATGTTTCGCTCATCTCCGCGAACTGGAATTCGAGCCCGGCACCCACTATCAGAACAACGACCCCGCGTATGTACTCGTTGCTCCGCTCATTGAGAAGATAACGGGGATATCTTACGACAAATGGCTCAGCGACAACATTTTCCATCCGGCTAACGTTGAGGGGATATGCTACTATAATCCCGGAGTCCAGATGCCTTCTGTCGCACATGGCTACCGTCTTGCAAACGGTGAGCCGAAAACAAATGTTTTCCGCAGCAAGGACGGGAAATGGGAGGAGTACGACTATGGCGAAGCTCCGTTTTTTATCTCAAAAGCCGACAAAGGGGCCAATATGACCCCGGCAGAATTCGTCAACTGGAAAAAAGCTTACTATAACAATAAAGTAATTACCGAAGAATCTTTCCAGAAAATATTCTTCCCCTATATTCACACCGACATGCCGAATGTCAGCTACGGTCTCGGATGTGCTGTCCGCTATGAGGAAGGCTTTCCCGTCTGCGAATATCATATGAGCGACAACGGTGGATACATTGCCATGGAATGCAGCTGGCCTGAAAAGAGGCTCCATTACGCTCTGTTCTCAAACCGCAATGACTGGAATTATAA
Source organism: uncultured Porphyromonadaceae bacterium (assembly GCA_902471685.1). Taxonomy (GTDB): domain Bacteria; phylum Bacteroidota; class Bacteroidia; order Bacteroidales; family Muribaculaceae; genus CAG-873. The sequence goes on along the minus strand of CABRLF010000052.1, from coordinate 12,001 downwards.
GGAAACGGCATCCAAAATCCGCGCCATTCTCCGTAGCAACAATTTTCTGGATTAAGGATTATTCTTCATAATAGTGACAGGTGGTAAACAATATTTATCCTCTGAACGAGAAAAATGCCCGAACTTACGCGTGAGTAATTCCGGGCATTTTTGATTCGCTTGTACTGCTTTTTATTTCTCTTTTGCAAGGATCAGAGCGGAAGTGGGAGGCACTGAAATTTTGCCGCCTTTCGACTGCGACAAACCGTCGGGATTCAGTTCACCGTCATAGGCTATCACGGTCCAGTTTCCTTTAGGTACCTTAGCTGTGTATTCTTTTTCCGAACCGTTGAAAACGAGTTTTATCTCTTTCCATACATCTCCGTTGGCATTATTGCGGATGCTGTAGCAGACAACATTGGGAGTCTTTACATTATCGAATACAATGTTCTTGGCCACAACATCGGCCGAAGTCATGCGGAATGCGGGATGTTCCTTGCGGAGACGAATGAGATTGCGGTAAAACTCGAACTGTTCTTTGTTTTTAGTTTTCAGATTCCAGTCGATCGCATTGATGGAATCGGGACTCTTATAGGAGTTGTGGACACCTTTTTTGTCGCGGAAGACTTCTTCACCGGCAAACATAAACGGTGTGCCCTGCGAAGTGAAAACTATAGTCTGAGCGAGGCGTGCAGCTCGCTGACGTTCCGGTTCGGTGCTTCCGGGCATGGACTTTGCAAGCTTGTCGGTGAGAGTCAGATCATCGTGGCAGCTGACGTAGTTGATAATCTGGGTGGGAGCACCGGCATACGGGAATTTGGAATTATTGCCTTTGCTATAGTCTACCTGAGGGTGATTGGTGGAAGCGACAATACCTATTTTTATTGTCTCTTCATTTCCGGGTTTACCGGTGACGAAACCACGGTCCTCAGCATTGCTGTAATGACCTTTCACAGCATCACGTATATCATCGGAGAATACGGCGATACCTTCCATTTTGTTCACGTTCTCTTTCAGCGCACGTCGGTCGGCAGGCAGAGGCGAGTCGCCGGCGGTCCAGCCTTCACCGTAGACGAATATCGACGGATTGATTTTCTTGAGCTCGGCAGCCACTTCATTCATAGTCTCGATATCGTGAATCGCCATAAGATCGAAGCGGAAACCGTCGATATGGTATTCATCAGCCCAATATTTGACAGAATTCACGATAAAATCGCGCATCTGCTGACGCTCGGAAGCTGTTTCGTTTCCGCAGCCGGATGCATCACTGTAAGAGCCGTCGGGACGATGACGGTAGTAATAGCCGGGAGCGGTGAGCGAGAAATTGGAGTCGTCGTTGTTGGCTGTGTGATTGTATACCACATCCATCACAACGCCGATGCCGGCATCATGGAGGGCCTTGACCATTTCCTTCATTTCGCGGACACGGGTCTCGGGATTGGCCGGATCGGTGGAATATGATCCTTCGGGAGCATTGTAGTTGTAGGGATCATAGCCCCAGTTATATCCGTTGTTCTGGAGATTGGCCTCATCAACCGAGTTATAATCATACGAAGGGAGAATGTGCACGTGAGTCACACCCAATTCCTTGAGATGGCCTATGCCGGTTTTCTCTCCTTCGGGAGAGGTTGTCATGGGCTCGGTAAGAGCCAGGAACTTGCCTTTATGGACAATACCCGACGAAGGATCAATGCTGAAATCACGATGGTGCATCTCATAGATCACAGCATCGGTGATATTATCGATTTCAGGCCCCTTATCGGTCGCCCAGCCTTCGGGATCAGTTTTGGCAAAATCAATGATAGCCGCACGGTGACCGTTTGTACCCACGGCTTTAGCCCAGACGCCCGGAGTCTCGGCAAGCTCCTTGCCGCCGACAGTCACATTGAAAGTATAGAACTTGCCATACAGCTGTTCGGGAACAGTGACACGCCACGTGCCGTTATCGCTCTTTTTCATCTGATAAGATGCGACAGCGGGGGTGTTGCGGTCCGTATCGTATATATTTACCCTCACCGCCTCGGCCTTCGGAGACCAAAGGGTGAAATGAGTGCCGGAATTGTCTACCTTAAGCTCAAGGTCATCCCCGTCATAGGCTGGCCAAGTGAGATAAGAGTTTTCCATGGCGGTATCGGCAAATGCCATGGGGGCAAGGGCCGCAGTGGCGAGCATCATAGTCGCACAGAGTTTTAATCGCATTAAATAATCTATTTTAGTTATGTAAGTATGATATAGTAAATTCACTAATATGAATATACAAAAATAACAATTTCTCTTCCATTATGCAAGATACCGCTACGGATTTAACGCAATTTAATCGTTCTATAGATTAGAAAACAATTAGAAAAGCGAATGCTGCGCCGGAGAATGCGTACCCTGCTCACTTCCTGGCAGGAAAGCCATCTAAAGTGCTGCATACGCATATTATGTGCAGATTTCTTTTATTATCTTTGCAATGTAAAAGTCAAAAACTTTCACTCTTTCTGAAGCTGAATATGGAAAACTCCATCATAGATAATATCGAAAAAAGGATGACTACACATGGAGTGCGTCCGTCTCCTGTAAGGAACCTCATACTCCGTACCCTCGATAACGCGGTATCTCCTTTGTCGGCCCACGACATAGAGGAAGCGCTCGAGACTGTCGACCGCAGTTCTATCACCCGCACTCTCTCAGTATTTCTCAATGCCGGACTCATTCATGCCATTTCCGACGGCACGGCGGCCGTGAAATACGAAGTTTGCACAAGCGACAGCGAGCATATCCACACCGACGAACATCCGCATTTCCACTGCGAGGTGTGCGGCCGCACGATTTGTCTTTCCGATTCCCGGATTCCAGAAATCGAACTTCCTGAAGGTTTCACGGCTTTGAAATCAAATTTCGTTATTTCCGGCATCTGCGACAAATGCCGATCATCCCAAGAATAATATGGAACTACTCAAATCCTTACTTTTCATGCTCAATGAGATGTCGCCGTATGTCCTCTTCGGCTTTCTCATAGCAGGGCTGATGCATGTATTCATCCCTCAGAAAACTATATCGCGGCATCTTTCAGGCCGCGGATTCAAATCTGTAGCCAAAGCAGCTGCCGCCGGCATTCCTCTGCCGTTGTGCTCATGCGGCGTTCTTCCTGCTGCTATAGCCATGAGACGCAACGGCGCCTCGAAGGCGGCATCGACATCTTTTCTCATTGCCACGCCCCAGACCGGGGTCGACAGCATCGCCGCCACTTGGTCTCTACTCGGACCGGCATTTGCTGTCGTCCGCCCTGTGGCCGCTCTCGTCACCGCGCTTTTCGGAGGCGTTGCGGTAGGAAAATCGGAGAAATCCGTAGAAACAGAATCTGAAGCACAATGCTGCCGTATAGAAGATACTGAAGAAAAAATACCGTTTCTCAAGAAATGTGTCGCCGCATTGAAATACGGATTTATCGATCTTGTGGGCAGCATAGGATCATGGCTTGTTGTCGGACTGATTATCGCAGCTCTGATAACAGTATATGTCCCGGACGATTATTTCTCCATATTTGCAGCGCGGCCCATTCTCTCCATGCTGGCAGTGCTCATTGTGGCAATTCCTATGTATGTCTGCGCCACCGGATCTATCCCGATTGCCATGTCGCTGATGCTCAAAGGCCTTTCACCCGGCACGGCCCTTGTTTTACTCATGGCGGGGCCTGCGGCAAATTTCGCATCCTTCACTCTTATTTCCAAAGAAATGGGGCTGAAATCAGCATCCGTTTATCTCGGATCGATTATCGCAGGCGCTCTCGCATTCGGCATAGCCATAGACTACTTCCTGCCGTCAGCCTGGTTCGATCTGCGTTCCATCCATGTCCACGGAGCGGACTGTCACACTGCAAGCATCTTCAGCTATATTTGTTCTGCCATTCTTGTTGCGCTCCTATTCATAACTTTTATCAAACGCCATAAACATAACCATATAACAACTACAGAAATGACTAAAGAATATATCATTACCGGCATGAACTGCCCTCACTGCCAGGCAGCCGTCACCAAAGCTATCAAATCGGTCAATGGAATCGTTAACGCCGACGTCAATCTCTCTTCCGGCAAAGCTATTGTCGAGGGAGAGCATCAGCCCGAAGATGTGATTCTCGCAGTCCGCAATGCCGGATTTGATGCAAAACCCGAAAAGTGATATCGCGACAGTATCTTTCATTAAGACACTGAGTAACACTAAAATAAATTAAATAAACGCTCTTTCGATGCAAATTAATAAAGTTAACAAAGGTTAATTATTTGGATATTCTCCGTTATTTATCTAATTTTGCATCGTCAAAACAACGCGGAGTGGAGCAGTGGTAGCTCGTTGGGCTCATAACCCAAAGGTCGTAGGTTCGAGTCCTGCCTCCGCAACTAAGAATCCCGGTTACAAAAAACCGGGATTTTTTATTGTAGAATCGAACCATCCGGCGTCGCGATTTGTATTTACTATAAGTAATTGCAAGTTCACGCATGATGCCACCAATTCCTCTTCTATTAACCCTTGCGACCGACATCCCCAAGTCTCCTATAGATGTAACACATTTCATCGGAGACAAGACAGGCGCATCATATTCCATAGCTAAATTTGTCATGTCGGTTGTCGACTGGCTCCTCGGCATATTCGGACTAGAGCACAATCAGACTATAGTCACATTTTTCTATGCCGGCGTCGTCCTGCTCCTATCGCTTGTTGTGGGATATATAGCCCAGTATATCATTTTTCGCCTTACCCGGTTCATAGCCAGACGATGGAATAATGTGGTTTATACGTCGCTTCACAACCAAAAATTCTTCCATAAGTTATGCCGTATCATTCCTGCCATTGTCTTCCTGATACTCATTCAGTTCACATTGTCGAACCATAACGAGCTTTCGAATATACTCACCAAGATCACGCTCATTGTCGTCACCATCTACTCTGTAATTGCAATCAACGCCATGATCATGGCATTCTGGCAGCTTTTCGATGAGCGCGAGAATAAACGAAAGCTTCCGTTAAAAGGTCTTTGCGAACTCATAAAGGGCATAATCTGGATAATAGCGTCAATAATCATAATATGCGTCATAGTCGACAAATCTCCGGCTGCTCTTCTCGCCGGTGTAGGCGCCTTCGCCGCTGTCCTGATGCTCATATTCAAAGACAGTATCCTCGGCCTGGTGGCCGGTGTTCAGCTTGCAGAAAATGATTCTCTGCACGTAGGCGACTGGATTAAAGTCGACAGTGCAGGTGCAAACGGCACTGTTCAGGAAGTGACCCTCACTTCTGTGAAAGTGCTCAACTGGGACAAGACCACTACTACCCTCCCGCCCTACAGCCTTGTCAGCGGCAGTTTCACCAACTATCGCTCCATGCAACAAAGCAACACACGCCGTGTCTGCCGCTCATATATGATCGACGCCGACAGTGTGCTTCCGGCTACGCCGCAGATGCTCGACGAACTCAGGGCAGTACCGTTCATGAATGATTATATCACCAAGAAACTTGAGCAGAAAGCTGCCGGTCAGATCGCCGACGTGGATAATCCTGCAGGACTTGTAGACGGCACGATAGATACCAATCTCGGCCTCTTCCGCGCATATTTCAAGATGTGGCTTGATGCCAATCCCCGGATCTCGCATACGGACGACTGCTTTGTGAGCACGCTTCCGCAGACGGCGGCCGGTATTCCATTCCAGGTTTACTGCTTCACAAATACTTCGGGCTGGTTCGCATATGAGGCTATCCAGGACTCCATTTTTGAGCAACTGGCCGCGATGCTCCGATTCTTCAGGCTCTATACATTCGAGAATCCTTCCGGACGCGATACCATCATAGATGGTTATCTGAGCCCGGGCCGCGACATCAACAATGTATTCGGTGTTCCTTATCCTTTCTTCCAGAACAACAGCCAGAAGAACGATCCCCCGAAACCGTCCCAATAATCTTGAGTCTCCATATTGACTGATATTTCGGAATGTGCTATTTTTGCATTCACATAATAGCACCTACCAATGAAAACATTTCTTACTACGGCGGCGACAATCGTATTCACACTTTGCGCCGCCGCCCAAAACGTAACATGGACTCAGAGCACTGACGGCGATTTCTGGCGTCCGCTTAAGACAAAACTCGAATCTAAGCCAAGCTGCGACGTAATACTCACGGCCGACGCCAATGCGCAAGGCATTCCTTTCCGTGCCTGGGGCACTACTTTCAACGAACTCGACTGGAATGCGTTCCTCCAGCTTTCGCGAGACGAACAGGATGAAATAATGCAACGGTTGTTCAGCCCCGACGGCGAACTGCGATTCACCCGCGGCCGCATTCCGATGAATGCAAGCGACTACGCGGTATCGTGGTACAGTTGCGATGAAGTCCCCGGCGATTTCGAACTCCGCTATTTCAATATAGACCGCGATAAAAAGAGTATCATTCCACTTATTCGCGCCGCTCAGAAATATAATCCCGATATGCGCTTCTGGATTTCGCCATGGAGTCCGCCCTCGTGGATGAAAATCAACAATGACTATCCCGTGGTCAGCAGCCGACACAACTCTCAGGATCCGCGAAAGGATTATTTGCTTTTCGGTCGCACCGACAGCATCGACGAAGACGAGATGAAGTTCCTCGGCGAGCGCAACTCGGTTTTTCCACGTCGTCTTGCCACACAGGACTATATGATTCAGGATCCGCGGTACCTGAAGGCATATGCCGATTATTTCTGCCGATTCATCAGCGAATATGCCTCTCAGGGCGTTCCAATCGATATGGTTATTTATCAGAACGAAGCGTACAGCTATACACCGTATCCCGGTTGCCCGTGGACCGCGGAAGGAACAATCCGTTTCAACCGCGATTATCTTTACCCCGCTCTTAAGAAATCACATCCTGAAGTGGAACTTTATCTTGGAACGTTCAATACCAACCGTCAGGATCACGTAGAGCGCATATTGTCAGACTCTCTCCTGCGTCAACGCATCTCCGGACTCGGATTCCAGTGGGAAGGCCGTGAAATCATGCCTGAAATCAGAAAACAATATCCCGACTTCCACTATATCTGCTCCGAGAGCGAATGTGGGAACGGCGATATGGACTGGAAAGCCGGAGAACACACTTTCTTTCTCATCGCCGACAATCTTGGCAATGGTGCCGACGAATGGTACAACTGGAATTTCATCCTGCCCGTCGAAGGCGAAAGCCCGTGGGGATGGAAACAGAATGCTCTCATAGAACTGAATCCAGAGACCCGCTCATACCGATACACTCCGGAATATTTTGCAGTGCGGCACTTCTCGAATGCAATTACTCCGCAAAGCAGGATGATAGGGTACACTCCGTTCTCGGGAGAAAACAAAACTATTGCGATAGCATATCGTACGCCGGAAGGTAAGACTATAATCGTAGCCGGGAATTTCAACAACGATGAAAAGACGGTTTCCTTTAAAGTAGGCAATAAATACCTAAACGCTACCCTACCCGCTCATTCGTTCAATACCTTCACTGTAAAATAAAAACAATCGTAAGGAGAATACGAATCCCCGGAGCCGGTCTGCTGTCAAGGCAGATGCTCCGGGGATAATTTTTTGCAAACCCGTTATTATTTTACAGGCATCTTCTCGATTCGACGCTGATGGCGTCCTCCCTCAAACTCGGTGTTGAAGAAGATATCCACACATTCGAGAGCAACCTCAGGTTTGATGAATCGTGCCGGAAGCACAAGGACATTGGCGTCATTGTGCGCGCGCGCCAGTCGTGCGATTTCAGGCTCCCAGCAAAGACCGGCCCGGATGCCCTGATGTTTATTGAGAGTCATTCCGATACCGTTCCCGGTACCACATATTCCGATTCCGGGATATACCTTACCCTCTTCGACTGCTATCGCGCAGGGATGGGCAAAATCCGCATAGTCACAACTTTCTGTGCTGTACGTGCCGAAATCTACATAAGGAATACCATTGGAATCAAGATATCCCTCGATTATCATTTTCAATTCATAACCCGCATGATCGCAGCAAAGACCAACGGGCACATTAGGTTTGAGAATACTCATGGTTTGTAAATCAAGATTTTAAGACTAAATTGGTGTTCAAGTACACAAATTTACACAAAAATAGAAAAAAACACTCAATAAACACCCTGATTCCATAACTTTTTTGGCATTCCATGAGAATAGTATGTCTTCCGGAAGACAAGACACATCGCAATTAAAGTCGTTTCATTTCTTCCTCTGCTGCTGAAGAACCTTTGTATTTGCTCTTGCGCGGCTGGAAGTTGTATATAATATTCAGCGCGACTCCCCTGCGGTCGTAGCTCTGGCGTTTGTCAACAAAGACGCCGTAGATGTTCATCATCCAGTCATTGTTGGCCGTATTGAATATATCGGTGGCAGACAGTTTGACGGTCAGCGATTTGTTCATGAAAGTCTTTCCTACCGAAGCATCCATCGTAAACCACGTAGAGCCGAAACGGTTGGTGTGCATGTCACCCCGTGTCTGTCCGCTGATGTTGGCCGTAATCGTCCACCCCTGAGGAAATGAGAAGGTATTGTCGAAATAATATGAGAATAACGGCTTGTCGTATCGGTTATTATCAAGCTTTAACCACTGCCGATACATACCGACCGTAACATTCGGAGTCCATCGGTGTACCGGTTTACTCCAGACAAGATAGAAGTTTAATGCCGAAACATCGATATTGACCGGGTGCATAAGCAACTGGAGATTTTCGGCCGGATATACCTGCTTGACAAAAGCGTATGTATCGAGAGAACGGGTGTAATCAGCCTGAAGCATGAAGCCTTTCCACATACCGAAAAGCTGAATGTCGTGCATTCTTTCATCGCGCAGTTCCGGATTGCCACCCTCGATTTCATGCAGTCCTGTGTAACTGAGCGAACCTGTAAGCTGTGAATACGGAGGTTTGACGGTTGCCATTTTATAACTGAGACTTATCTGCGATTCTTCGTTGAACGAATAGCCAAGCGAAACGTCGGGCGTCAGCAGATGGTCGCGACGGCTGACATCTTCATCGCGTTTGCCGTTAATCTTAAAGACATAATCGACATATTCATATCTTACTCCCGCTGAAAGTGAGAACTTGGAGAACATACGGGACCAGGAAGCGAACAATGCTGCAGAGGTCTGCCGTGCATCAACCAGGGAAGACGGAATATACTCGCTGACTGAGGTATTAAGCATACGGTAATCAAGAGAAGTGTGCGTATAGCTGTCTTGTGTTCCGACCGCAAAATCTCCATTCCATATAGGAAAATTAAGATACATTTTCCCCGCCCAAAGGGTTGAAGTACGCTCATCTGTTGAGTTTACTGCCGGTTCTGACGATACAGGATAGGTAGTTGCTACAGAATTGTTTTCTTTTGACCGGCGGAAATCGCCGTCAAAGTGAAGAAGATACTTTTCGGCAAAAGTGTTTTCATAGTAAAGAGAAGCGAGGTGGCTGCGCGCACGGATACGCTTGGCAATATCACGGCTGATTGCAGGACTGTTGTCGAGCCATTCACTGCCTGTATTGTTGAAATCACCGCTTTCGGGATTGTAACGGTAGTATGCTCCAAACGATTGGGATCCATTGGCATAGCTGAATCCGGCCTTGACCACTCCAGTAGTTGTAGGGTATGAATTGTGCTGAGAACTACCGACGATAGTTTTCTTTCCGTCGTAAACAAGAGTATTGGTAGTTACGCCCTTTGAGAGTGAATTATTGCGATTTATCGTACCATCGGCAAAGAACTCCCAGTTACCGGCTCTATAACTTAAAGCGAGGTATTCCATAACCGACCATTTGCGGCGGCGCTGAAGTTGAAATTGGTCGGTAAGCGACAGCCCTTGTACGAAATTTCGCCGTGTCGTGATTTTAAGCACAGCCCCCGTCGTACTTTCGTAAGCAGCTCCCGGTACCATAAGCAATTCTACTTTCTTGAGGTTGGTGGAAAGGAGCTGCTGCAACTCATTCCCGTCGCGCACCGGGCGCCCGTCGATATAGATTTCGATATTGCTCTTGCCGATGACACTGACGGCGTTGTCCTCAACCTTTATCATAGGTAACTGAGCGAGCACATCAAGAGCATTGCCGAGATCGGCAAGATTTGATCCGGGAATGGTTGAAACGAGTGTCGAGCCGACAAGTTTAGTCGCCGGTTGTTTTGCCGTAACTATGATTTCCTGAAGTTCGCGCGTCAGGCTGTCCGTAGCCTCAGTGTTCTGTGCATGACCGTTTCCAACTATGAGAAAGACGGCCAGAACTGTCATTAGAATTTTAATTTTCATGCTTTGCGAATTTTTCCGCAAAGCAAATAAAAATGTTGCCTTCTGGCATAAAGAATTGTCTGACTTTTATCTGACAAATTCTGACAATCCTATATATCAGCTTTTTACCCGAAGCTCATATGAATCGCCCCGATTGCACACTATCTCCATATTGACCTCGGCAAGTGCATTCTTTGTGCGCCGGACAAGAGTATAAAGAGATTCTTCCGCATTACTTTTATTACCCCAGAGGGTCTCGCATAATGTCCGTTTATCCACTTTCATATCCGGGGCGTCGAGAAGCATCTGAGCGAACTGTCGCTGCATGGGGGTAAGCTTGATGCCGTCGAGGGTAGACGTCATGGGAACGGCAACAATCTCGGTTACAGATATTTCCAGCGTTCTTTTTCTCCATACAAACATTCCGGTCAAAGATAGAATTGAGAGAGAAAACAGAATCCCCGGCAGGGTTTGGTCTGAGGCACTGAAAACGGATGCCATGGAGCAGTCGGCAAATCCCTGAACCTGTATAGCCACCCCTTCGGTGCCCCTTTCCGGTACAAGCATAATTGAATCCGAAGCTATTTTGTTTCCTTGGATTTTAGGCGATGTATTCTTTTTGTCAACCAATGCGAGTGTGAAGAAAGCCTCATCTTTCAGAGAAGAGTTCCTGAATTTGACATCGGATGCCTGATATAACAGAGGCTTATGCGTGGTTTCGTACATTCGGCGTATGGCCGCAATAGTATCGGGACGAGTCCATAGTTCATTATTATCCTGGGCTAACGCAAACATAGCATCATTAAGATCATCCACAATGTTTTGTTTGGCGGCAGAATAGGAGAAGCAACAGGAAATGACCGACGCCAACATCAAAGACAAAGGGATAAACATACCATAGCGGAGTCCGGCTCCGCCGTCATTTACTGTTGTATTATCTTGCTTCATAGGAATGATAGATATCCTTTAGGATTGTGTTGTTTGATACGCAAAGGTACGATAAATAATCCAGTTGAAGATGGAATATAAGCACTTATATAATCTACCAACAATGTCTCGGTCTATTTATCGTTATCGTTTAACCCCTTTACCAAATAGTTCCGAATGAGAACCTAATCGCACCAAATCAATATCATTCGTAGTCTGGTCTACGATCCGTGCTATTACTCGCATCCGCAGGACAATGCGACAAATACACAGACCATGTGGGGCTTCCGCAAGGGATATGTCAACGTCAACGACCAACAGGAAGACTATGTTGACGACCTCTTCTGCAAGCTCAAAGCACAGTTCGTCGATCACCGCGTACCCGTCATTCTCGATAAAATACGGAGCTATCTTGTCATTCGACGACAAACTCTAAAATAATCGCAGGCCTATTACCTTGAGTATGTAACCAAAGTCGCCAAAGACAACGGCATCGCACCATTCTACTGTGATAACGGCACGCGCAGAACGACTCGTTCGGTCTGTTCAACCGCAATGCCCTAAACGTCGGTGCACAGCACATGTGCAGGGGCATTATGAGAGGAGCCGAAGCTGGCAAATACCCTTTCTGATCTGATAATTAAAGCTCTGTAAAGGAAAGTTTTTACTAATCTTCATGCACCAGACGGGAGCCGGAATGTATTTCGCAATCATACGAAAACACCCCGGCTTCCTTTTTATCTAAAAAGGAAGATAGCCAGGCTTATTTTTCGCAAAATTTAATTAATTTAAGTTTCGCAAGTAATGATTTCCTGAGACAGAGGCATAAAAAAACGACA
>CABRLF010000051.1 GCA_902471685.1 uncultured Porphyromonadaceae bacterium | reverse complement strand
GCGGATGTCGTAGATGTTTGCCAAAATTCAGTTGAAAGCGGTGTCGTTCCGGACCACTCCGCGTAGCGATTCCATATCGGAGTATGCGTTTTTGGTTGTGAGGTATTCGGCGATCACGGCAATATGACTGCGGTTGTGTATGTCTGTGCCGATAAAGTCTACGAGATTGTTCTTGATGAGATGCAAGGCTATGGCACGCTCTGCTTTGCCGTAAGCGCCGGCGAGGCTGAGCAGATTGATCTGCATCCGCAGGCCGGCGTCGTGCAGACGACGGTAGCGGTCTTTATTATTATAATAGTAAGCGTATCTCTCCGGATGCGCGAGAATGGGGGTGAGCCCCTTTACCTGGAGATTGAACACGAGGTCATCCAGATTCCATGGTTCCTGAATGAACGAATTCTCTATCAGGATATGATGGTTGGGCAAGAGCATCAGCTCGTTGGCATCGAGGCGCCTCTGGAATAACTCATCTATGCGGTATTCGGCCGAGTGGGAAATGCGCATGTCGTTTCCACGGCGCTTCAATTCAGCGTTCAGCAATTCCATTGCCGGATCGAGAGTGGATGAATCATTCTCGAATGTATCCTGGGTGACGTGTGGCGACGCGATAATACGGCTGATTCCGAAGCCCTGCATAGCTTCGATCAGCTCGATGGAGGTTTCGACATTTCTGGCGCCGTCGTCGACTCCCGGAATAATATGGCAGTGAATGTCGGTCCGGAAACAGAGCTCCGTCGGTTCTTTGGGCCTGCGGTTGAATATGCTGAACATTATTTCTTTGCTTGGGCTGGAGAATGACGGCCGACGGCCTCGAGTATGAAAGGCAGCGGCGCTTTCATCGGAATCGGTTTCTTCGCCTTGATTTCAGCAAGTGCGTCGGCGGCCTCTGAGGCTTCTCCGTATGATGCCACTATTATATAGTAATAAGGCTCGGAAGTCTCTGCGACAAATGCTTCCGGATATCCGAGTTCGACAAGGCGGTCGCGCAGCGATTTGGCATTGAATACCTGCTTGAACTGGCCTACAACGATGTTGTATTGTTTCAACGCGTTCTGAGAGGAAGCAGTGCCCTCTGTGATGCGGACGCGCTGACGGCGCACATTGACCTTGCCTTTTGCTGTCGATATTGTGGCTTCCGCCATGCCGCGTCTGTTGGCGCCGTAGATTGTCGATTCCAGTTCCTGCGATTCCTCGCGGCCTTCGACTGTCTTCTCGTAGGCGGCGCGATAGTTTGCCTCGGTGGTCTTGCAGCTGAAAAGTGCCGGCACTAAAAGTGCCGACACTATCAGACGTATAGCATTTTTATAAGCCATTTACTTGAGCTTGAGTTTCTTCGCGATATCTTTGGGAATTGCGTCGCGGTGAACGAGGATATTGATAGTCTTTGCCTTGAAGTAAGGCTCGGAAACATAGAAGAACCCGTCGTAGATCTGGTTGGTATCCCAGGAATTCTTCACTTTATAATAGCGGTTGCCTTTCTGGTCGGTTGTAAGGCCGACGATTTCCATACCGTGGTCATCGGTGGTTTCCTGATTGTCGAACCATTCCTGACGCATTTCGGGGGTAACCTCGATTTCCTCCACCGGACCTGTGAAGTTATATTTGTCGGCAGCGCGGTCTTTGTCGGAGAGTTTCACCCAGCGGGCAAGCTCGGTGCCGGTCATGTCGCCTTCTTCCTTGCCTTTGGGCATAAGGGCGACGCCGTCTTTCCATTTAAATCCGCTTTCGCTCACGTCGGCAGCCCATACGAACGGAAAACCTTTCGCTACGGCATTGTCGGCCACAGCCTTGAATTCGTCAAGCGGCAGATTATATGAATCTTTCCAAAGCCAGTTGTCGGGAACTTCTACGGGGAAAGCCTCATAGTAGGGATGGTGAGTGAACGATGTAAGACATACATAGTCATCCACATTGATAGGCAGCGATTCGGCATACGATTTCGGAGTATATGTCTTTCCCTTGTATGTGAAAGTTTCGGGAACTTCACCGAAGTATGCGTCGAGAATGCCTTTCAGGCCTTTGCGCCAGGCTGTGGTGAGTTTTTTGCCGGGTTTTGAAGTCACAGCCTTGATATATGCCGAGAGGGCGGCGTCGAGCTCGGAGTGCTGGTGTTTCTTCTCGCCGTAATTCAGACCTGCATATACTTCCTCGGGGATAGCGCCGTATTTTTTCCATACATATGGAACATCCATGGGAGAGCCGCCGCCGGCGAAGTTGGTTTCGCCATAGAGACGGACGTAGCGTTCGGCTTTGTCCTCATAGCATTTGCGGACAGTGAACATCTCCGAAATGTCCAGCGAGTCGCCGCCGTTGCGCATGATTTCGTCCTCGAAATGCGAGGTGCCGGCGAAGCACCAGCATGTTCCCGACCTGTTCTGGTCCTTGACGGAAGTAGTGGGGATTGTGATGATGTCGGTAAAGACAAATTTCTCTACCGAATCAGTGGCGACGCTGTCTTTGGGAGCATCGGCAAATGCCGGGAGGCTCAGTGCGGCAGCAAGTGCCAGAAATACAATTCTGTTCATGTAAAATGTTGGTTTTTAGGGTTCAGTTCAAAACTTTGTACCCGCCGTTGAGGAGCGCGTTGCGTATCTCGTCGATATGCTCCTGATTGCGGGTCTCAAGCTCGAGACGGATTGTGCAGCCGTTTATTTCCGTGCTGGCATTGATGCGTTCGTGTGTCACGGAGATGATGTTGCCGCCTTGTTCGCCGACTACGCTGCAGACCCCCGAGAGCTGACCGGGCTTGTCGACCAGATCGATGATGAACGTATAGTTGCGTCCGCTCTTGCTCAGGCCGCGGGTGATGACACGGCTGAGGGTATTGACGTCGATATTGCCGCCTGAAACGAGGCAAACGGTTTTCTTGCCCTTGATGGGTACTTTATTGAACATGGCAGCAGCTACAGATACGGCGCCGGCACCTTCTGCAACGAGTTTCTGCTGCTCGATGAGCGCGAGAATGGCGGCGGCGATTTCATCGTCGGTCACAGTCACAACTTCATCGACATATTTGTCGCACATTTCGAAAGTATTGACGCCCGGTTCCTTTACTGCGATGCCGTCGGCGATGGTCGAAACGCCGTTGAGGTGACAGCGTTTTCCTTCTTTGAGCGATTCTGCCATGGACGGAGCGCCGGTTGCCTGCACGCCGTAGACCTTGATGTCCGGGCGCAGAGTCTTGATCGCGAATGCAACGCCGGAGATAAGGCCGCCACCACCGATTGGGACGATGACAGCCTCGGCGTCGGGCATCTGGTCGAGAATCTCAAGACCGATAGTTCCTTGACCGGCAATTACTTTCGGGTCATCGAAGGGGTGAACGAAAGTGTAGTTGTGTTCTTTCTGCAACTCCAGAGCTTTTGCATATGCATCGTCGTATACTCCGGGAACGAGGCAAATCTCCGCGCCGTAGCTACGGGTGGCTTCAACCTTGGGAAGGGGAGCCCCGGCCGGAAGGCAGATAATCGCCTTTATGCCGTTATGCTTGGCACCCAAAGCGACGCCCTGAGCGTGATTGCCTGCCGAGCAGGCGATTACGCCGCGGGCTTTTTCTTCTTCGCTCAGCTGCGATATTTTGTAATATGCTCCGCGGAGCTTGAATGAACCGGTGAGCTGAAGGTTCTCGGTTTTAAGAAATATTTCGGATTCCGGGTTGATTTTGGGAGCCGGAATGATAGCCGTTGTGCGGGCAACACCTTTCAGGACTGCCGCAGCATTGAATACTTCACTTATTTCAAGCATGGTATGATGATTATTGATATGGCAAAGTTAACGCTTTATTTCGTGCTTTGCAAATTTATCTTTTTACTCGGAGAAAAGTGCTATATTTGCAAATCCTTAGAACTTACCGCCAAAATGAAAAGACAGTCAATATTAGCCTGCATAGCTGCCATAGGCACTTCTATCATGCCGTGGAACATTTACGCTTCCGATGTGACGGAATGTGTCGATCCATTCATCGGAACAACCAACTACGGCACGACGAACCCCGGAGCCATAGTGCCAAACGGACTCATGTCGGTCACTCCGTTCAACGTGATGGGTTCCGATCTCAACAGATATGACAAGGACCGGCGCTGGTGGTCTACGCCATACGACAATACGAATTCCTATATCACCGGTTTTTCGCATGTTAATCTTAGTGGAGTAGGATGTCCTGAAATGGGATCGCTGCTTGTTATGGCTACGACCGGCGAGACGGATGTCGACTATCACAATTATGGAACGACATACAGCGCCGAGAAGGCATCCCCGGGATATTACAGCGTGAATCTCGACAAATATTCCGTCCTTGCCGAAGCAACCGCGAGTCCGCGAACGGGAAGAATACGCTTTACATTTCCGGCCGGTCAGTCGAACATTCTTCTCAATCTCGGTGAAGGCCTAACCAACGAAAGCGGTGCCGTTGTGAGGCGTGTGTCCGATACCGAAGTTGCCGGGAGCAAGCTAATGGGGACCTTCTGCTATACATCATCCGCTGTTTTTCCGCTATATTTCGCTATGCGTGTGAGCAAAGCTCCGAAAGAACAGGGATTCTGGAAACTGCAGCGCAAGAAAGGCGTGGAGGCACAATGGGATGCCGACGACGGAAAATATAAACTCTACACAGGCCGACGCACAGAAGTTATGGCCGGCGACGATATCGGCGTGTGGTACAGTTATGATACCACAGAGGGCGAATCTATCGAGGTTTCTGTCGGTGTCTCGTTCGTCAGCGAAGAGAATGCCCGTATGAACCTCGATGCCGAGCAGCCGGAAGGCACTTCGTTCGACGGACTCAGAACAGCAGCCGTAAACATGTGGCGCGACAATCTAAGCCGGATAAAAGTGGAGGGCGGTACTGACGCCGACAAGACAGTTTTCTATACCGCGCTTTACCATACGCTGATTCATCCATGTGTTATTCAGGACGTCAACGGCGAATATCCTGCAATGGAAAGCGGCGAAACCATGAAGACTGACGGCGATCGATATTCCGTCTTTTCACTTTGGGATACTTACCGCAATCTGCATCAGCTGATGAGCCTTGTCTGGCCGGAAAAGCAGACCGAAATGGTGCGGTCGATAGTGGATATGTATAAGGAGTGGGGATGGTTGCCACGATGGGAGCTCTTCGGACGCGAGACTTTCACGATGGAAGGCGATCCGGCCATTCCGGTCATCGTCGACACCTGGCGAAAAGGACTTCGCGGTTTCGATATGGATGCAGCTTATGAGGGAATGAAAAAATCGGCCACTACATCAGGAGACCGCAATCCTATCCGCAGAGACATTGATCCTTATATAGAGAAAGGTTATATACCGCTCTGGTATCTTAATCCGGATAAAAGCGATGATAATTCCGTGAGCCATGCCCTTGAATATTATGTGGCAGACAATGCGTTGGCATATATCGCACGTGAGCGTGGCGACAAGAATTTTGCCTCCGAACTGGAGAAACGAGCTGCAGGATGGAAAAACTATTATTCGAAAGAATCCGGCATCCTACGTCCATTGAATGCCGACGGCTCATTCCTGACTCCCTTCGATCCAAGACAGGGCGAAAACTTTGAGGCTGTGCCGGGATATCACGAAGGTTCCGCATGGAATTATACTTTCTATGTGCCTCACGACATAGAAGGGCTCGCCAAGGCTATGGGTGGCAGGAAGAGTTTCGTCGACCGGCTCCAGTCTGTATTCGACAATGGTTACTATGACCCTGCTAACGAACCCGATATTGCTTATCCTTATCTTTTCTCATATTTCAAAGGTGAGGAATGGAGGACATCGAAGATTGTAAAAGAACTGCTCGCCCAATATTATAAGACGACGCCTGACGGTATTCCCGGTAACGATGATACAGGCACAATGTCGGCATGGGCTGTCTTTTCGATGATGGGTTTCTACCCCGATGTGCCGGGTGTCCCTGAATATACTCTTACCGAACCCACCTTCGACAGGATCACCATTTCTCTCGATCCCGCCTATCATGGCGCCGACAGTCTTGTGATTGAAAAGAAAACCGGCAACAAGTCCGGAATTACTCTCGGAGGTAAAAAGATCGGCCACAGAATTACCCACAAAGAGCTTTTGTCAGGCGCACATCTTGTGTTCACACAAAGTAGATAAAATATTGTATAATTACTCCGCATCAGCTTATGCCTTTGCCCTGGGATAAGAAAAAGGAAATCCCCCGGGGCGAGGCTAAAAAGCTCACAGCGGAGGAAAGACGGAAACGGTTCGAGGAACTGGCTAAAGCCACATCCATAGCCTTGTAGATTTAGGACTATATTCAATCTTTTTAGCCTCGTTAAAGTACTTTATGGTTATTTCAATTTTTATATTATCGTCCTTTTCGCTATTGTTTTTATTGGCGCTTTTAGTGCCTCTGACATCAAACTTAGCCAATTCTACACAAGCAATCAGCCCTACGATGAATGCTAAAATAAAGAAGACTGCGACTATGTATTGGCCAATAGTAATAAGAATGTCAATACTCAATTAGTTTAGTACGCAAATATACTAATATTATAACTAACAAACAAATAAAAATGGCCTCAAATAAAAATGTCAAAACACGACCACAGCAAAATTAAATGAAAGATCGGTGGAGTTGAAGTATCGTTTTATATCTCGGATTAACAAAAAATGGCAGATTTTCGTTACATTTGCAGATATTTTAAAATTGACGAGTAATGTTACAGGTTATTATAACACCCGGCGATAAGTATTCGCTTGCCGAAGAAGCTCAGATGGCAGTAGAAGCCGGAGCACAGTGGTTGCAGCTCAGTGTGCCGCAGATGAGCGACGAGGCTATACGCGAAGCGGCTCCGGACATTATCTCTCTGTGTCGTGAAGCCGGAGTGATGCTTACGATAGAAGACAATATCGCGATTGCGCGTGAACTCGGATTGCATGGCGTTTTCCTACATGCCGGAGCTAATCCCGTGAAAGTACGTGAAGAGTTTGGCGCGGAGGCTGTAATCGGCACTGTTGTCGGTTCAGCCGACAGTGCTGTCGCTATGGGTAGGGCGGATATAGATTATGTTGCTCTTACTGAAGATGTTTCTTCCGCCATGATAGCAGATGTCAGGGCTGCCGGCTGCAGGATTCCTGTCGTGGCCTACCGTCCCGGATCTTTGTTTACAGAGGGCGAAATAGAAAGCCTGATGTCAGAAGGTTTTTCAGGGCTCTGCGGCGCGGATGGCGTGTTTTCTACCGATGATCCGGTAGGCCGAATCGAAAAGATACTCAGACAGCTGATCCGGAAATGAAAAGTGTCCTTTCGAAGACATTATGGCGCACGGTACTCCCGCTCGTTCTTGGAGTGGGGGTGGGCATATGGCTGTATCGACGTGATGTGGATACGGCTACTTTGCGTCAGATTGTTTTCGACTGGCGTACGGTGACCGGCCTGATTCTGGCCGCGGTATTTGTATTCGGACGAGATTTCGGTCTTGCGTGGAGGTTTCATACGCTGGTCGAACCGGAGCTGTCCTGGAAACGGGCATTCCGTACCGATATAATGTGCGCGTTTACTTCAGCCATAACCCCTTCCGTGGTCGGCGGGAGTGCCCTCGCAGTGTTCTATCTTAACCGCGAGGGTATCAGGGTTGGACGAGCCACATCTCTTACACTGACGACATTGTTCCTCGACGAACTGTTTTTTGTCATTTTCTGTCCTGTGATAGTCCTGCTTATTCCAATGGATGATCTCTTCGGCATACCGGCCTTTGAGGACGGAGGAGAACGACTTTTTCTCGGAGGTGTAAAGATTGTCTTTTGGCTTGTCTATGCCGGGATATGTATTTGGACGCTAATTCTTTATCTCGCGATAATTGCAAAACCGGAAGGAACACGCAAGGTGATCTGCGCGATCGCTGGCAGCCGGTTGTTGCGTCGCTGGCAGGATAAACTGCAGGGAGTGGCCGACAATATGGTCGAGACTTCGCGATGGGTGAAGGGTCGTGGCCGGAAATGGTGGTCGCGTGTATTCGGCTCCACTGTCTTGTCGTGGTTCTCACGTTATTTTGTCGTGAATGCCATTTTCTGGGCTTTTATTCCCGATGCGTCGCCTCTGCTCGTTTTCGCACGTCAGTTTGTGGTATGGGTGGTACTTATGGTGAGTCCAACCCCCGGAGGCAGCGGCATCAGCGAATGGCTGTTCGCCAATTATTACGGAGATCTGATCGGCAGTGTCGGCGTAGCAGCGGTCATTGCCTTGGTTTGGAGAGTTTTCAGCTATTATATTTATCTTATCGCCGGCTGCATCCTGCTTCCGTCCTACTTCGGGGGCAAAAGCCAGAAGGAGAACAGAAATGAGTAATATGAAGAGGTTTTATCTGACAGCATGCTTTCTTGTCGCGGCTATTATGGCCTTTGCGCAGAATCAAGAACCTGTATTTGTTATTCCGGTTGAGACGGAAATTGACAACAGTGCTTTCCATCATTTCCGCCATGGACTTGAAGAGGCTCGGGGACATCGGGCGTCGCTGGTGATTGTCAGACTGAATACCTTCGGCGGAGCACTGGATGCCGCCGACTCAATACGCACAGCTATCCTGCGGTTGGACATACCTACCGTAGCTTTTGTAGATGTCAATGCAGCCTCGGCCGGAGCGCTTATCGCACTGGCATGCGACAGCGTTTTCATGGCGCCCGGAGCAAGTATGGGTTCTGCGACGGTGGTCAACGGAGCCGGAGAACCAATGCCGGAAAAGTATCAGTCGTATATGAGCACTATAATGCGTGCCACAGCAGAGCATCACGGCCGTCATATGGTAGGTGACAGTATGGTGTGGCGGCGCAATCCCGATATAGCGGCATCTATGGTCAACCCGGAGATGTCTGTGTCTCTCACCGGCGCTCAGGCCGTAGAGATCGGATATGCCGACGGAATAGCCGGCAGTCTTGACGCTTTACTGAAGGAGCTCGGACGTTCCGGTGCTCCGGTGAGTTACTATCAGAGTACTCTGTCGGAAGATATACTTGGATTCCTTTCAAATGCCGGAGTGCGGGCCGTCCTCGTCATGTTTATCCTCGGCGGCATATTTATGGAGATGAAGACGGCCGGATTGGGATTCGCGGCTGCAGTCGCAGTAGTAGCTTCGATTCTTTTCTTCCTGCCTATGGTTGTTACCGGGACGGTGCCAGCATGGGTGATTATCTGTCTTATCGGAGGTGTTATACTGATAGCTATGGAAGTGTTTGTAATACCCGGATTTGGAGTCTGCGGTGTTACCGGCATCGTGGCAGTCGTCGCTTCGCTTGTCGGAGCATGGATGGCGAATGATTCTGTATCCGGTTTCGATATCTCTGCGATGGGCCGTGCTCTGGCTTACATTGGGCTTGGGGCTTTGCTGGCGGTGGGAGTCATAGTCTATCTTTGTTCTTCCCGTGGTCCTAAATCATTCCGGAAACATTCCGAACTGATGACAGAGCTTAAGTCTTCCAGCGGTTTTGTCGGAGTCGATATGGGACCTGCAAGCCTTGTTGGCAGCGAAGGCAAATCGGTGACAGTCCTTCGTCCTGCCGGCAAAATAGAGATAGACGGCAATATCTACGATGCGGTATCGACCGGTGAATTTATTCCTGCAGGCCGATCGGTGAGAGTGAAAAAATATGAAAACGCACAACTTTATGTTGTTGAAATATAGATAATAAACCAATGGAAAAGAAAATTATAGGAATCATTCCGGCCCGTTATGGGTCAAGCCGTTTTCCAGGCAAGCCGCTGGCTATGCTCGGCGACAAACCGATGATTCAGCATGTATATGAGCGTGTGGCTTCGCTACTCCCCGAGGCTGCGGTTGCCACGGATGACGAACGCATTTATAATGTTGTGAAGGATTTCGGAGGCGTGGCGGTAATGACATCGACAGAACACCGAAGCGGCACAGACCGCTGTCTTGAGGCATACAATGTGCTCGGGAGTGATGCAGATGTAATCATCAATATTCAGGGTGACGAGCCATTTATCGCAAAATCGCAGATCGAATCGGTTGTCGCATGTTTTGCCGATGATTCTGTACGCATCGCTTCGCTTGCCAGACCTTTCGACAAGAACAAAGGCTTCGAAGCTCTTTTCGATTCCAATCTTGTAAAGGTTGTGATGGACAGCGACTACAATGCCTTATACTTCTCACGCTCTATAATCCCCTATGTGCGCAACTACAAATGGGAAGAGTGGCTTGATCATGTGCAATTCTATACTCATGTAGGCCTGTATGCATATACTGCCGACACCCTGCGTCATATTTGCCGTTTACCACAGAGTCCCCTCGAACTGGCCGAATCTCTGGAGCAGTTGCGCTGGCTTCAGGCAGGCTACAGAATCAGAATGGCTATCACAGAAGAACCGAATTTCGGTATAGATACTCCGGCCGATCTCGCCGAGGCAGAGAAATTCCTCAAGTCATGCCGATGAACCGTACCATCGCTCCCGAAGTAAGACCATTCGGAGACCTTGTCATGCCTCCGCAGATAGTGGAGATTTTGCCCAACGGAACCACTCTTCATCTCATAAGCGGAGGCAGCCAGCCGATAGCGCGGATTACGGTCCTGTTCGGAGGTGGAAACTGCGAGCTGGACAATAACCAGATCGGGCGCCTCACTGTCGGTGCTCTAACCGACGGGGCAGCAGGTTATTCACCGGAAGAACTCAGCGATCTGATAGATTTCAACGGACTTCGGATCGGTGCAGTCGGTCATATCCACCATACCTCTCTCGGTATATCTGTGCTGAATCACCGACTGGAAGCAATAATTCCGCTATTGGGTGCTGTCCTGGAGTCACCCGTATTTCCTGCCGACCGGTTTGAAGCCTCTGTACTCAGAACACGTGCAACGATCCGTACCTCGCGTCAGGAGGTGAGTCAGACGGCAGCGGAAGCATTCGCAGAACTCATGTGTGGCGAAGGTCATCCGCTGGCGCATAAGAATACAGAGAGAGATCTCGACGGATTCGGACCTGAGGAAGCTTCAGAACTATACAGGCGGCTTATGTGTCCGTCGCGTATGCACGTTTTTCTCTCCGGACAGCTCAATGACAGGCTAATCGATGCTGTGAGAAACCTTTTCGGATCTCTCCGAGGCGAAAGTGCGGGCATCGAAAGGCGGATTATACCTTACACGCCTGTGGCAACACCCACACATCGGGATGTAAGTCATGAACACACCTTACAGGCTGCTGTTGTGGCCGGAATGCCGTCGATACCACGGTCAAATCCAGATTATATACCTTTGCGACTTGCGGTGATGGCTCTCGGCGGATATTTCGGAAGCCGGCTTGTGAAGAACATTCGTGAGGAAAAAGGTCTGACATACGGCATCACTGCATCTCTCAACGGCTCTCCGGAGGGTGCTTATGTTGAAATATCCGCAATGTGCGACAAGAAATATGCCGCACAGGTTCTTGACGAGACAGCTTCCGAACTTTCGCTTATGGCAACGAATCCGCCGGTGGGAAAGGAACTCGAAAGGCTCAAACTCTCGGCTACCACTTCTCTTGCAGAAATGCTTGATACTCCATTCAGCAGAATGGGTTATTATATGACTAAGGTTCTGGTCGATACGCCGGATAAATACTTTGAAGAACAATGCCGCATAATAAAGTCTCTTACTCCCGACCGCATAGCTGAGATGGCTTCGAAGTATCTTGACCCACAGAATTTGTCGTACGTAACAGCAGGATTAAACAATGAATAGAATAGCATTTCTACTGATTCTCGGAGTTTTCGTCTCTGCACATTCTCATGCCGCTCTTATTCCGGATCCTGAAAGAGTGCAGACGGTAGAGATACAGACTGCGATCGACAGTATTTCCGAGGCCGGTGGCGGTGTGTTATGTCTTTCCGGCGGGGATTACGTTTCAGGAACTATCCTTTTCCAAACAGTATAACCGGTATACCCGGACATAAAGTTGAAAACATCCGGCTTAAGAATATTACAATTTCGCATCCGGGTCGCGGCACTAAAGGTATGGCATATATTGGCAGATACCGAATCAAAGATGTTCCGGAAGAAATCGATAGCTATCCTGAATTCCATATGTTCGGAGAACTGCGCGCCTGGGGACTTTACATGAGGCATGTGGAAGGCGTTGATTTGAAGAACGTTAAGTTGATCCTTGGAGAAAGCGATTACCGTGATGCAGTAGTGACAGACGATGTGAACGGGATGAAAGGAGAGCCGCACATTCAGATACTGTGATGAGCTTATTTAAAATGAATATAAATAAAGGATATCTGTTACTGAAATGAAAAAGGCGGTCTGACAGTCCTGAATGCCTCCTTTAGGCAGCCTTAAACTTGTGATTTTATATTATAATAAATCTTAAAATGCTGATGTATAGCAGAATGAAGCATAGGTATCGCTTCTGAAGGCATCAGACAAAACACATAAACGTAAATCGCTGTGTAAGGAATAGTTATAATAATTTTATATTTTGCAAATATTTCTTCATTTGTTTAAGAAAAAAAATAATCGGAATTTTGTATTCGAAAAACAAGCCACTACTATTTATTGAAATGGATAATTGCAAGGAACAGTGGGCAAAATGTAGTCTTTTTATCAAAGACCTCGTTTCAGGCCCTCAATACGACACCTGGTTCCGCGACATCGAAGCCCAGAGCTTTGAGGTTGTGGACGGTTCGCCTCGGCTTACGCTGATGGTGAAGTCGTCGTTCTTTGCCGACCAGCTGGATACACGTTTTTCGAAACCCGTCCGAAAGGCTGTTGAGCGTTATTTCGGACCTGACGTTAAGATTTTCTACGGATATCGCACCGTATCTTCCGATCCGACAACAACTACGGTTCAGAAGAGTGCGGAGATGTCGCAGACTATTCTCAATCAGGTTCACGCCCAGTCGGCCAATCCCTTTCGTCCCGCAAATACCGAAGATTTCGACTCGCAGCTTAATCCCCGCTATACATTTGAGAATTATTGCGAGAGCCCCAGCAACAAAATTGCGCGCTCTATAGGCGAGGCTATCGGTAACGATCCGAAGAACAAGACTTTTAACCCGCTTTTTGTCTTCGGCCCTGCAGGAGTAGGAAAGACGCATCTTATTCAGGCCATCGGTATCCGCATCAAGGAAAAAAATCCTCGTGCACGTGTACTGTATGTGACAGCACGACTTTTCCAGAGTCAGTATACAGCTGCAGCCGCCAAGAACATCAACAGTTTTTTCCATTTCTACCAGAGCATTGATACTCTTATTGTAGATGATGTGCAGGACCTTCAGAACATGCCCGGCACTCAGAATACATTCTTCCATATTTTCAATCATCTGCGTCTGCATGACCGTCAGATCATCATGTCGTCCGACCGTTCGCCTGCCGAGATGGAGGGCTTTGACGAGCGACTTCTAAGTCGATTCAAATGGGGCATGCAGGTGGAACTCGAACGCCCTGACATAGAACTGCGGCGCGATGTGCTTAAGCTTAAGGCAGAGCAGGACGGTATTGCAATTCCAAGCGACGTGGCCGAATTCATCGCATCCAATGTTACGAGCAGTGTGCGTGAGATCGAAGGTGTCATGGTTTCGCTTATGGCACACGCGACGGTACTCAACCGTGAGATTTCGCTTGATCTTGCCCGCCGCGTCATAGCCAATGCCGTGAAGATCAACCGCCGTCAGGTGAATTTCGAGATGATTGCCGAAGCAGTAGCGGAATTTTATAATATCGACGCGGACAAAATCTTTACCAAAGTACGCAAACGGGAAGTGAGCGACGCGCGTCAGGTTGTGATGTATCTCGCCAAGAAGCTTGCCAAGATGCCACTCACTACGATCGGTCATAAACTTGACCGCACACATGCTACTGTCATCTATGCGTGCAATACGATAGAGAACAGAATTGCCACGGAGAAAAAACTTGCGGCCGACATTAATGCGATCGAAGCCGCTATCGCCTCGAAATAAGTCTTATCCGATATATAAAATTTAAACCGACGCAACTGAAAATTACTTGACAGTCAGCTGCGTCGGTTTTTATTTTAAAGCTTTGCTTAAAGTGCTATTTTTGCTGTTTCGCCTTCGATATTGACCAGATAGCACCCTTTGCCGAGTCCGTCGATAATGCCTGAATTACCGGAGTAAGCCATTCGTCCGTTCAGGTCATATACGCGCACGAGAGCATCGTCGGAGCAGTTGTTTATTATTAGGCGGCCATTGTCGGATTTTATTGAAAATTTATCATCCTTGTTGACTGAAACTGCGTCAGTCTGATTGCCCGAGGTATCGAAATGCTTCGACGCTCCGGCATATACACCGCTGTCGGAAAAATTACAGTTTACTATTTTTTCTTTTTGGTTATTCATTTTGAGGGAAACTGTAATGTCTTTCTGATTCTGAGCCGGATCGGCGATGCTGAAAGAGCCGTCATCGTTTATCAAAAGGATGCACGGCGCGCTTACACTGACATCGAATGCGTCGCAACTGAATCTGTCCGGATTGTAGAATACAATACCAGTCTGTCCGGGATTATTGCTTCTTACGGCCTGTATGGATGGCGAATTCGAGAGTATCGAGAGTGCCTGTGCGGATGCGTATTCGCGGGCTTCGCTTTCCGACGAAATGCCTGGTACGATAATATAGGAATAGCGACCGTCGGTCGGTCCGACGCCGTGATTAAGACAGGCCGTGAAAACATGCTCTGCAACAGTTTCCTTTTTTTGTGTATAATTGATGTCGTACCATGATCCTGTGCGTCTGTCTGCTTCCACAATAAGTTCTCCTCCGTCGGGAAGAAAATATCCTATATTATTGTGGATAAGCCATTCGGGAGAAGTAAATGTGTCTTTTTTGCCGACGGTCGAAACTTTTCCACCGTTGCATACTTTTACTTTGCCGTTGCCGAGGAGGCATTGGTTGAGAGTGGTGTTTATCGCATCGCCGGTATTGCAAGACCGGATTCCGGCGCCGAGGCATACTATCCCGTCATCGAACATAAACCATGCCTTGTCTGCACCGGTAAGGACTTTCGAATCGTAATATTTATAAGCAGCCACTCCGGTCGTTCCGTCCGACACGCCTCCAGCGAAAGTGGATTCTCCAGGCACCTGCCAGTCTTTGCTGTTTGTGGGAATAGTTGCGGAATGCGGCGCCGTGGTGCCCGGAATCCTTGACCAGTCCCATACAGGGAAGATATCGAAATACTCGTCGCCGCTCATGCGTATGCTCGTACATCCGTCGGAGAGATAATATCCTTTCAGATTCTCGCCGTTGCCTTTCTCGCAGCGTGCGGTGCGGGTAGAGACGGTACGGACATCGAAGGTATATTCCGGACGCATATGGATGGTATAGTCGCACCGGAAGAAATGTCTGTTGGAGGGGCGGACGGCATACGATGCCGGTTGCACCTTACGTATACGACTTGCT
>CABRLF010000050.1 GCA_902471685.1 uncultured Porphyromonadaceae bacterium | reverse complement strand
TAAAGCGAGCTAATTTTGGAACATAGAACTGAACACCCTATTAATTAGATAAAACATAAAACGGTGTGCCTTTACCAAGACACACCGTTTTATGTTTTATCGGGAGCAGACCTTGCGCAGGGGTCCGCACCGTAAGGCTTTTTACTTCTTGTTGCGAACAGCGTAGCGGTTCATGAACTTGTCGACGCGACCTGCGGTATCGACGAGTTTCTGCTTGCCGGTGAAGAAGGGATGGGAAGCGCTGGTGATTTCAAGCTTCACCAGAGGATAGGTCTTGCCATCGATTTCGATGGTCTCGCGGGTGGCGATAGTCGAGCGGGTAATGAAAGTGGAGTCGTTCGACATGTCTTTGAATACCACTTCGCGATAGTTGGAAGGATGGATGTCCTTTTTCATTGTAAGATATCTTTAATACGTATTAATCAGTTACTTATACAGTGCTGGTAAGGCACTCTCTTCGTAATGGCTTGCAAAGGTAGTCATTTTCTGCCATTTATGCAATTTTTTGTTGGGCTTTTTCCTAAATGGAATATTGAAATGAAAAAAACGCGGCGTGATTGGGTGTAACGGGAATGCCGGACGAATATATATACAAAGAGATGAATAAAGGATTTTTTATAGATTAAGGTTTTGATGATTGGAATAATCTGCAGAAGATTAGATAAAGGTATTATAATAGGGTAAAGAAGAAAGATTTTTCTATCAATAAAAAGAGGCGGACTGTGCAAGTTCGCCTCTTTGGGGTAGATTAAAGATTTATTCCTGTTGAGATTCGTCGGACGCCTGCTCGGCAGGAGCCTGTTTGGGCTTGCGGCGACGGCGTCGACGTTTTTTGGGTTTTGTGGGGTCGGATGCCGTTGCGGTATCATCAGTTGTTTCTTCGGCAGCATCGTCTTCGTCCTCTGTGTCGCTTTCGGCAAAGATGTCCTCGATATCAGCGTTCTCGATTTCAGGTTCGGGTTGCTGAGCTGCGATGTCGGTGGAGGCAACTGTTTCAGCGGGAGCTGCTTGCGGTGCGGCTGGTGTGTTTTCCGAAGGTTCGTCGGGCACCGGAGTGTCGAATGATTCGGGGATGGCAAGCGGACCCTTTTCTTCTTTTGTCTGGGTGGGCGCGGCCGGCTTCTTTGCCTTTGGCATCTGGGGCTTGCGCTCTTCCTTGCGTTCTTCCTTAGGCTGGTTCTTGGGCTGCTCGGGTTGTGCGGGCTGGTCCTGCTGTTTAGTCTGAGGCTTCGGCTTGGGCTGAGGTTTCGGCTGAGGCTTGGCCTTCGGTTGTACAGGCTTGGCTGTTTCGTCGGGCTGGTCTTCACCGCGGTTGGGCTTCTCGGCAGCTTTTGTAGCGGAAGAATGACCGTCGTCTTTCTCTTCGCGGACAACGATTTCGTTATGGTCCTTGTCGACTACGCGATACTGCAGGTATGCCATCGATTCGTCGGGCAAAATCCTGAAGCATCGGCCGAGTGTGCGGCGCCAGTTTCCGTAGATAGTGCGGAAGAGACCTTTCTTGATGTAAGCGTCGACATAAGGATGGACATACATTATGAAATCGCGCTTCTCAAGAGTATTGACGAGGTATTCGAGCTTCTCGTAGAGGGTGTCTGTGAAGAGAATCGATGCCTGGACTTCGCCTTTGCCATTGCAAGACGGGCATTTTTCGGATACCTGGACGTCGAGGGCTGGGCGAACGCGCTGGCGTGTGATCTGCATGAGACCGAATTTGCTCAGCGGCAGGATGTTGTGGCGGGCACGGTCGTTTGCCATGATCTCGCGCATGTGGTCGAAGAGCTGCTGACGGTGTTCGGGCTTGGCCATGTCGATGAAGTCGACAACGATGATGCCGCCCATGTCGCGCAGCCTGAGCTGCCGGGCTATTTCGTCGGCGGCTCGGAGGTTCACTTCCAGAGCGTTTGTTTCCTGATCGTTGGTGGCTTTCGAGCGGTTGCCAGAGTTCACGTCGATGACGTGGAGGGCCTCGGTGGTCTCGATGATGATATAGGCTCCCGACTTGAATGAAACGGTCTTGCCGAACGACGACTTGATCTGCCTCGTCACGCTGAAGGTGTCGAAGATAGGCATCTCCTTGTCGTAGAGCTTCACTATCTCTCGGCGGTCGGGCGCAATCAGATTGACGTATTTGAGAATCTGCTCGTAGATGTGGCGGTCGTTGACATGGATGTTTTCAAACGACGGATTGAAAATGTCGCGCAGAACACCTACAACGCGGTTCTGCTCCTCAAAAACGAGGGCGGGCGCCTGCGAGCGCTGGGCTTTGGCGCATGTGTCTTCGAATGCCTGAACGAGGGTTTTGAGCTCGTGATTCAGCTCGGCCACTTTCTTGCCTTCGGCGGAAGTTCGGATGATGACTCCGAAATTCTTGGGCTTGATGCTCTCGACCAGCATCCGCAGACGCACTTTCTCTTCGGAAGATTTGATTTTCTGGGAAATGGAAATCTTGTCGGCGAAAGGTGTGAGCACGAGATATCGGCCGGTAAACGAGAGTTCGGTTGTGAGGCGCGGACCTTTGGATGAAATCGGTTCCTTGACAATCTGCACCAGTAGCTCCTGGCCGGCGGTGAGCTGATCGGCTATAGCGCCGTGCTTGTCTATGTCCGGCAGCGGTTTCTGCATCGAAAGCTTGGGAAGCTTTTTTCGGTCGGAAAAGAGCTGAGTGAGATATGCGGAGTAGGATGCGAAGTGCGGCCCGAGGTCGAGATAATGCAGGAATGCATCTTTTTCATACCCCACGTTTATGAACGCGGCATTGAGCCCCGGCATGAGTTTCTTCACCTTTGCCAGGTAAATGTCGCCGACAGCATAGGCGATGTTCCGTGCTTCTTTCTGGAGACTGACCAATCGGCCATCCTCCAGAAGCGCAATGGAAACCTCAGCGGGCTGTACGTCAACTATCAGATCGCTTTTCATTTTCTATGGGGTGTGTTTTGGTAATAATATGAGGCGGGAGGGAAGAGAATAATGGGAACTGTTCAAAAAACAAAGAACAAAAGCCAATGCCCGCTAAAAATGATGATGCGCGGCCGGTTTTTGTTCCTGTTTATATTTCTGTTTCTGACGGCACAATGCTGCAGACGAGAAAGAAGACGCCGAAATTATTTCTTCTTATGACGGTTCTTTCTCAGACGTTTCTTGCGCTTGTGTGTGGCCATCTTATGGCCTTTTCTTTTCTTTCCGCTGGGCATTTGAGTACTCTTTAGAAGTGGTTAATAATGTTATTATATCTTTTATCGCTTTCGGCGGTAGCGTGAGCGAGAATTTCAAGATTGAAAAAAGGGGGCCTTATTTGAGGTCCTTGAGGTCATCCATGAAAGTGCGAGCGGGCTTGAACGCGGGGATTTTGTGCTCGGGGATGACGATAGTGGTATTTTTGGAAATATTGCGGGCGGTCTTTTCGCAGCGGGTTTTTACGATGAAGCTGCCGAAGCCGCGGAGGTAAACGTTTTCACCATGAGAGAGAGACTCTTTTACGGTTTCCATGAAGCTCTCGATGGTTGCGAGGACGGCAGCCTTTTCGATGCCTGTTGTCTTGGAGATTTCGTTTACGATGTCAGCTTTTGTCATTGTTGTATGTGATTTAATGCGGTTGATGAGTATTGCGGTATGTCATATGAGAGACGTACGTGCTCCCTTTTCGATTCGCGGTGCAAATATCGTAATTATTTTTCAATCAAGCGCAAAAGTAAAGCCCAAAATTGCATTTTTTTTATCGTTTGTCCTGAAAAGGGGTAAAAAAAGGCAATTTCGGGCCCGATTGCCGTTATTCTCCGAGGTGGCGAAGGCGGCGGGCGGATGGTCAGACGGTAGCGTCTGTCCCGGTATCGGAGTTATGTCCGTCGGTAGGTTTCTCCTCTTTTGCGGGATCGGCGGGAGTGTCCTGTTTCCTGTCGTTTCTTCGTATTTCATCTTCGAGAACTTTTACGCTCTGGCGGTTGACCTGCCCGATTGCGGTGCCTTCGATGATGGTGAAAAAGCCGAAAATGATGAAAGCCAGGCCTGTGACAGACATCACTATATGTTCATTGCCTACATCGGGGATATGGGTGAAGATGTATATAGCGCCCCCGACCAAGGCCGCCGGCACAAGATAGAACCAGGGAGACAGCCGGGTGGGGCGCGAACCGAATATCAGCAGGCACAGCTGGAACAGCGCGGCGAAGAGAATCAGAACGCCGAACATAAAGCCGGTGATGGCCACAAATGCATTGCGGAAGATGAGCATCGCCAGACCGAGGATGACGGCGGCGGCGCTTGCGACCCAACCGAAAGCGGTTCCGAAGGCTCCCATTCGCGCACGTCCCTGTTTATCGCGCGAACCGAGAAAAATTGTCATGTTGAGGAGTCCGGCAGCTACAAAGAGAGCACCGGCCACAAGAACTACATTGCCGTTTGCCAGCGAAGTGCGGAAAACCAGCAGAAGTACGCCAAGTATGGCGGTTACTATTCCGAGCAGTAGAAGATTGCGTCCTTTCATATTCAATGGATGATTTAGTATGTGCTGTTATGTTGAAGAGACAAAAGTACGGAGTTTTATCCGAAGAAGCACTATTCATAACCGAAGAAGTGCGTATTCTTAAGATGTATAACAAATATAATAAGAGAAAGACGGATAGTTAAAGGAAAATTTTGTACTTTTGTAGCTTGAAACAAGCTATCGAAGTCAATGCAAGACACCCATATCCCCCCTCCACCAAAGCCCATACTCACCCGATCCGCCGAGAACGGGGCATGGCTGAATCTGTATATCAGCGTTCTGGTACTGGCTCTTGGTTTCGGCGTCCGCTATCCGGTGGCCACACTGATCCTGTGGATCGGCTCGCTTGCTCTTCCTGTGGTTGTGTACAGAATGCTTCGCAAGAGCCAGACCCAAGCTTCCAATACGCTGTCTTTTCCAGAACTATGGGCCGAAGGTATCGCCACATTCATGCTCGGCACGCTTGTGCCGGCTGTGGTTGCCTATGTGGCTCTCCGATTCTTCGTACCCTCGTTCATGGCCGACACCCTCAGCTATGCAGTCTCCGTTCTACAGGAGCAGGGGACTGCCCAGGCGCAGGAAATGGCCGATATGATGCAGCATCTCTCGCAGAAGAAGATGCCGACGCCGGTCGATGTATCCTCGCAGATTATTTCTTTCAATATCATAGTCGGGACATTCCTTTCGCTTGTGCTTGCGGGTATAGTCAAGATCCGCACGCCAAGGCGTAACAGATCCGCTCTCGACAAAATGTAGACTATGGATATTTCTGTAATAGTACCGCTATATAACGAAGAAGAATCGTTGCCAGAGCTTAACGCATGGATATCGCGCGTTATGGTTGCCAACGGTTTCAGCTATGAAGTGATATATGTCGACGACGGATCGACGGACCGCTCATGGGATGTGATCCGCTCGCTTGCGGCAGCGGATCCTGAGCATGTGAAAGGATCGTCGTTCCGTCGCAACTACGGTAAATCTCCGGCGCTGAACACCGGCTTCCGTCTGGCAAAGGGCGATGTGGTCATCACCATGGACGCCGATCTTCAGGACAGTCCCGACGAGATACCGGAACTCTACCGGATGATTACGGAGGACGGTTATGATCTTGTGAGCGGATATAAGCAGAAGCGCTACGATCCGCTGTCGAAAACGATCCCCACCAAGCTTTTCAACGCCACGGCGCGAAAAGTGAGCGGAATCAAGAATCTTCACGACTTTAACTGCGGGCTGAAGGCTTATCGCTCGACAGTAGTGAAGCATATCGAGGTTTACGGCGACATGCACCGCTATATTCCCTATCTGGCGAAACTCGCAGGCTTCAGCCGTATCGGGGAGAAAGTAGTTCACCATCAGGCCCGCAAGTACGGCAAGACCAAATTCGGTCTCGACCGTTTTGTGAACGGCTATCTCGATCTTGCCACGCTCTGGTTCACCGGTAAGTTCGGGAAGAAGCCGATGCACTTCTTCGGCCTTCTCGGGTCTCTAATGTTCTTCCTCGGGTTTGTGGCCGTGGTTATTGTTGGCGTCCTCAAGCTGTACAACATGTATCACGGGCTGCACTATATCCTTGTCACCGACTCGCCCTATTTCTATCTCTCCCTTGTGCTGATGCTTCTGGGCTCTCAGCTGTTCCTTGCCGGGTTTGTAGGCGAACTCGTAGTCCGCAATTCGCCCAAGCGCAATGAATATGAAATCAAAGAGACAATAGGCGAGGGCGAAACAAACAAATAACAGACGATTATGGAAAATTCATTTCTTGGCCTCGCCGACCGGCGTTATTCATGCAGGGCCTATACACAGGAAGCTGTATCGGACAGCGATCTGGAATATATACTCGAGTGTGCACGTGTTGCGCCTTCGGCTGTGAACCGTCAGCCGTGGCGGCTTATGATTGTCACCGACGAAAGCGGCCGCGACGCCGTGGCCGAAAGCTACGACCGCGAGTGGATACGCACAGCGCCGATGTATATCGTGGTGATCGGAAATCCCGCAGAAGCATGGACGCGTTCCTGCGACGGCCATAACCATATTGACATTGACTGTGCAATCATCACCGAGCATATCTGCCTCGCCGCGACAGACCGTGGACTCGGCACTTGCTGGGTGTGCAATTTCGATACGGCCAAGCTCTCGTGCGGCCTCGGCATTCCCGAAGGAATGATTCCGGCAGTCATTATCCCGCTCGGTCATCCGGCCGAAGGACCCGCCGAACGGCATAAAATCCGTAAGTCGGTTGAACAAATCGTTATAAGACATTGAAACATCTCATAACAGGCATATCTCTCCTGCTGGCTCTTGTCCTGTCGCAGGGCTGCAATACCACAGGATGTCTCGACAACCAGAGTTCGATTCCTCTTGCCGGCTGCTATTCGTCGGCTAACGGCTCGCAGTTCGCGTTCAGTTCCGTCATGCGTATCCATGGCGTAGGGGCTCCTGGCGACAGCGCCCTCAGTGCTTCATCAGGCGCTTCCTACCGCGTCTATCTGCCTATGCGCTCGACGGCGGACAACGTGAGCTGGTGTCTGCATTATACACAGGAGAATCTCGACGATGACATTTTCAATGATACGATCACATTTGTCTACACCTCAATTCCGTATTTTGCTTCGGAGGAGTGCGGAGCAATGTATCAGTACCGTATCGACGAATGCCGTTATACGACCCATCTG
This sequence comes from uncultured Porphyromonadaceae bacterium, assembly GCA_902471685.1. Lineage (GTDB taxonomy): Bacteria > Bacteroidota > Bacteroidia > Bacteroidales > Muribaculaceae > CAG-873. The sequence continues at coordinate 8,284 of CABRLF010000050.1, read as the reverse complement.
CTTGATTCGGTGGTCGTGACCGACAGTCTGATCACAAATGTGGATCTTGAGAGAATAAAAATCTATTTCCGTACCCAGGAGTCCGGCGACGACACTCCGGAAAGCGACAGTCAGCAATGAAAGCGAAGCTATTAATTCTTTCTGTCCTTGGTCTGACGGTTGCATCCTCGGTTGTGGCTGTCAATCCCCGTCGCCGTGTCACGCCTGTCAACACAAGCGCCACGACAACCCAAAGTGTCAACGAGACGGCATCCGACACATCGCGCATCAATGCCAAACGTCGCCTTAATTCCATAAGCTATGTCGATGACCGCGGCCGCACTATGTTCGTCGATACGATCACCGGTCAGGAATGGACCGACTCTTCGTTCGTGAACATTGTTCCGAAAATGGAATACCCGTTGTGGCACGCGCTTACGGTGGGTGTCAATATCTGGGACCCGCTGATGCGTGCATTCGGGCAGAAATTCGGTGGCGCCGATGCCTGGGTTGAGCTGTCGCTGCACAACCGCTACAAACCTATTTTCGAGATGGGTATCGGTACGGCAAAGAATACGCCTTCGGGCATGAATTTTTCTTATTCATCGCCTGCAAGCGTCTATTTCCGTTTTGGCGCCAACTATAATTTTCTGTATAATTCCAATCCGGCCTACTCGGTATATGCCGGTCTGCGTTTAGGTGTGGCCCCGTTTTCCTTTGCGGTAAAGGATGTGACGCTCAATGACCCATATTGGGGTGAGACCTCGAAGTTCGATATTCCCTCGCAGAAGGTCACCGCCACATGGGGGGAGATAGTATTCGGAATCCGGGTAAAGATCTGGGGCCCTGTTTCCGCGGGGTGGAGCGTGAAGTATCATTCCATACTCCACGAATCCAAGACACCGTACGGCAAGCCTTGGTATATACCCGGCTACGGGTCGCGCAACGGAGCGATTACCGGTAGTTTCTCAGTCTCCTGCACATTCGGACTCGAACGGCTGAACAAGAAACCGACCGAGGATGTTTTAGATGAAGATACGTCCGCAGACAGACCGACGGTGCTCCGCGACTCAACCGGATCGGCCCGGGATTCAGTTCCTGTACTCGATTCCATTCCGTCGTTGCCGCCAATGGTTCCTGCAGGGCCTGAACCGGTAAATACAGAAGAATGAAAAAGATTATTATTGTAGGTGCGTCTTCCGGCATGGGCCGACGGCTGGCGCTTGACTTCGCCCGCCTGGGATGGCGAGTCGGAATTGCAGCACGGAGAGAAGACCAACTGAAAGAAATCAAGGCCCAGAATCCGGACCGGATAGAATATGCAGCCATCGATGTGGCGGCACAGGACGCTGTCGACAGATTCTATAATCTCATCGAGCAGCTCGACGGCATGGATTATCTGGTGTATGCCGCCGGTTGCGGATGGCGCAATCCCGACCTTGATGAAGCTTCCGACGAGCAGACGATCGCGGTCAATGTGCTTGGCTTTACCAAAATTGTGAATGCCGCATATAAATATTACAAGCGCACTGCGAATGTCGACCGCGGCCATATAGCCTGTATAACCTCAGTGGGCGGAACCAAGGGTATAGGCATTTCGGCAACGTACTCGGCGTCGAAGCGCTATCAGTGGACCTACCTTCAGGCAATCGACCAGCTTGCCCATCAGCAGCATGTCAATGTTGCGATAAGCGATCTGCGTCCGGGATTTGTCGATACGGCCCTTCTGGCCGGGCGCCGCTATCCGCTCGAAATGAGTCTCGACTATGTGGCACCGCGTCTGGAGCGAGCCATTATCCGTGCCCCGCGTGTGAAAATCATCGACAGCCGCTGGGCTATAGTCACGGCTCTATGGCGCATGATTCCTCCATGTCTCTGGCGCCATATAGAACTTATCGACGAGTAAATGAATAAAAAAGATTCGCGTAGATACTAATCGGCGCGAATCTTTTTATGTTCGGTCAAATCATCAAGATAGAATATAAATAGCGTATGTCGGCATGAATTATTTTGATTTTCAAAATAATTCATGCCAAATATTTTGTGTATAAGAATTTATTTGTAACTTTGCATGCAGATAAGTTATGCACATAATATCACATAGAAAAATCAAAGAGTTCTATGAATTGCCCGGAAATGGGAATTCAAGAATAGCATTGGAACGGTGGTATGACATCGCCCAGCAAGCTCAATGGCATAATCTTATAGAGATTCGTGAGGATTTTCCGGCGACTGACTATGTAGGAAACCAACACTATGTATTCAATATCAGAGGTAATAATTACCGATTGGTAGTGGTGATAAAATTCACGATAGGAAGAATCTTTATTCGTTTTGTCGGAACTCACAGCGAATATGATAAAATTGATTGTTCAACCATCTAAGATAAATATATGGAGATCTCAAAACAGCAATATGAGTATGCGCTCAATCGCATTGAGGAACTTTTGCCGTTCGTGACGGACGAAACTCCGGCAAGCGATAAGAATGCCGTTGAGCTGACCATAGTTTCAGATGTGGTTGAGGCATATGAAAAAATACACTATCCCATAGCAAAACCGACTATTGGTGAACTTATAAGTCTTGCTATAGAGGAAAAGGGAATGACCCAAAAACAGCTTGCCAAAGAACTTGGCGTGAGTCCGTCAAGAGTAAACGACTATATTGCCGGTCGTGCGGAGCCTACATTACGAATAGCACGTGCTATCTGCCTCATTCTCGGCATCGCACCAGCCGCTATGCTTGGAATGTAATTACAGATATTTTCTCTTACGGCTTGATCCTATTTCAGAAAATACTTAAAGCATCGGCGGGTTTGGTGAAAGCCAAATCCGCTTTTTTCAGATCATCAGCAAGGACCATCCCCCACGCATCTGCTTTCAATTCAAGGAGTTCTCCGATGCTGATGCTGTCGTGAAGACGGCGGAGAGTGTCTTTCAGTGCTTCGGGCGACAGGCTGAGCGCAAGACGTCCTGACATGGGCATCTCGAGCCAAACGATACGTCGCTGTTCAACCTCAAGCACGCCGAAGACAAGACCCTTGGCGAGAGAGCGGTCGGGGACGCGCACCTGATGCTCGACAGTCGAGGGATCGTAAGCTACGCCGGTTTCGTTGTCGACTGTCATGGGATTCGAAGAATCCATCCATCCGACAGTGACTCCCGGTGCGACTGCGCCGTTGCTGTAGGCATTGCAGCAGAAAGCCACGAGTTCGGCTCCGCTTTCATGAAGACGTCTGATGTCCAGCTCGATATACTCGGCTGTTCCGGTCATGTCCGGAATGTTGATGATATCGCCGCTGTGGATGGCGCCGTCGATGGTAAGCTGGTAATATGCACATTCGGCTGTGAATCCGTTTTTATATATTACACGGGCGGAAAGGTCCATATCCAGATGCTGGGCCGGCAGACCTTTGCCCCACTGCATGAAAAGGCGCACGTTGTTGCCTTTTACCTCGAATTGCTGTCCCGGAAGTGCGTACGAAGAGTCCTGGACTGTGTCCGAACGGTTGCCGGATGGAAAAGGAATCCTGAATAAATCAGGCGAGATATAGACTGTGCCGCCGTCTGCATGCGGCTGTCGCCGGAAGTATTCTTTCAGCGCTTTGAGCGCCAGAGCGCGCACCTTTCCGGCATAATGACGGAGTTCTTCGGCAGAGAAATTTTTCAGTTTATTATTGCCGTCGATCATGACGGTGACATCGGGACGCGGATAAACGCAGTGCTGGTTGGGATAAGTCCTGAAATAAGTGTCGGCATTATCGGCAAGGGCAAGCAGTAGCCGGGGTTCAACTCTGTCTGCCACAATCGCGAATGAGTCGATGATGGTTTCATCACCGAAAGCGAGCATACAGCTGAACAGACGGCGGGCAAACTCTCCGGGTCTTTCTTTGAGCAGACCGACAAGGCGGTCGGTATCGCCGCTGTTGTATGCTTCGTCGACTTCCGCAGCCCAAACAGTGTAGTCCTTGTTGTAGAATAAGTCGAGCATATCCCGTAGCTTGTACATCTCCGGACGCTTGGCGAACTCGTTTAGCCTCAACGCACGAATTACGCGCACCCACATGTCGCGGTGCGGATTCATGGTTTCGCACATTTGCCGGGCAGTCTGTGGCAGGGAGACTATCAGAAGTGAGAATTCCCTGCATACCGGGCGCGAAAAATGAAGTTTCAATTCTTCCCGACCTATTCCGGGAGTATTTTGGTCGGGGTCGGGGTTGTTACGCTCTTTGATCCTAAGATACACCTTTGGCCTCGAGACTCTCGATTGTCCCGTCTGGCTATACCATATCAGACGCAAGACATCGGCCATTGTGGAGAAATACTGTATTATTTCATCCTCACGACCGAGAGGTACGAGCACCGAGGCGATAGCAATGACGTTCTCGCGGATGGTGATTTTTGCGTTTTCGGGAAGAGAAAAAGCCGAGGCGAGCAACTTTAAGGAGTCGATCATTGTGCCGTCGAGAGGCGTTCTGGATTCGGCAAGACGCTTGAAAAGCGCTTTCAGGTCGCTGTCGCGCATCAGTCCCAGAACCTTCGTCGGCTTCTCCTGTCCCATGGTAATGGCCCGGGATGTAACAAACGGAGTTCCGCAGAGGGGGCATCCGTTGTATCGGTCAAGCGGGAAAGTGCCGTCCGGGATAAAGTGACCGCATGGAAGTGTTGTGCCTTCGCCACGGATGCCGGGGAAGAGGTTTGCCAGCACCGAAAGAAAATAGTCGGCGCGGGTCACTCCGGTAGGCTGCTTCCAGTCTTTAATCATTGAAGCCCAGTTGAGGCCGATGCCATAGACACTGTCGATGGTTTCTGTCGTCTCTTTCAGTTCGGATTCCGAAAGCGAGTTGACGGCTTCGAGCGCTTCCTGCGAGAGCATATATCCCAATTTTGCAAGATGGGCTGCGAAGGATAAGGTACGCTCGCAGACAGGGAGCGGTTTCAGTGCGACGCTATCGGGGAGATAGAGCGATCGGTTTCGGAGAGCGACAATGAGGAGGCTTGAATTCATGACGTACGGGTATAAAAAAAGGGCAATCGGACGGCTGGGAATCATGAATGAAGAAGTAAGCCGGCCTTGGCCCTTTTTTATAACAAACTATGTTCTCGCTTAGTTCGCCGGAGCTTCGTAGTAAGGAATATCTACAAGACGGATGTTGAATCTCAGAGCGGAGTAGGGCATGATTGCGCCGGATCCGGCCGCACCGTAGCCTACTTCGTAGGGGCATATAATCTCGACAGAGTCGCCGCAATGCACATTCCCGCAGAGGGCGATGGGCCAACCGAGAATAACGCTTGTGAGCGAAGTACGGAAGATGCCGGGGCCGTTGGAGGTGAGAGTCGATGACGAATCGACGGGAGTGCCGTCGCAGAGGTGGAGCTTATAGCGCACATCGACTGTGCTGGTATATAGCGGTGTGAGTTTGCCGGCATTTTCCTCGGGATCGCCGAATGTATGCAGAAGCACGAATGTGCCGGGGGCATATGAAGGTACGACGGTTTTATAATAAGGAGTACCGTCGGGGTTGGTCTTGGCCTGCAACTCTGCTATCCACCCGGCATTCTGCTCACGCCAGTCGGTGTATTCTTCCCAAGTGTCCTTGTCGTCGCTGCACGAGGCAACGGATATACAGCATAAGGCCGCAAGGATTACTGATATTGCTATGATTAATTTTTTCATCGGCTTGGAGAATCAGAACTGAACGTGAGGAGCCTGAGCAGCGGCTGCGTCGGCTTCGAACTGCGGTTTTGCGGAGAAACCGAAGATGCCGGCCCATATGTTGGAGGGAAAACGACGGACTGCGATATTGTAGTTGTTCACAATTTCGGTGTATCGGCCGCGTTCGGTGGCGATGCGGTTCTCGGTGCCTTCGAGGACTGTCTGAAGATTGGCGAACTGAGTGTCGGCCTTGAGGTCGGGGTATGCTTCATGCACGGCATTGACGTATATGCTCAGGGCGCGGTTGAGTGCCTGCTGGGCATCGTTGTAGCGGGAGAAGTCGGCGGCGTTGCCGGGATTGTTCCCTGCCGCCTCAGCGTCCTTTGCGGCGTTGTATGCGTCGGTGAGCCCGGCACGTGCCTTGGTCACGTTCTCGTATGTGCTGCTTTCGTGTGCTGCATAACCCTTTACGGTTTCGACCATGTTGGGAATGAGATCCATGCGGCGCTGATACTGCACTTCCACTTTGGCCCACTGCTGCTGCACTTCCTGGTCGAGGGTCACCATCTTGTTGTAGGTGGAGCATCCGCTGGTGCCAAGAAGGAGGAGAAGGACAACAATTATGCCTATCGTTATGTATTTCTTCATATTAATAAGGAGAAGGGGTTGAAAAGACTAAATCAGCGGAGCTTGCGCAGCAGTGCCGAGAGGCTCACGCGGTCGTGGATGAGCTTATGAAGGTCGGCGATGTTGACGCGTGTCTGCTCCATGGAATCGCGTTCACGCAGTGTGACGGTGTTGTCCTCGAGGGTCTGATGGTCGACAGTGATACAGTAGGGGGTGCCGATGGCATCCTGACGGCGGTAGCGCTTGCCGATCGCGTCTTTTTCCTCGTAGTGGGTAGCGAAGTCGAATTTAAGTTCGTCGACAATCTCGCGTGCCTTTTCGGGGAGTCCGTCTTTGCGGACGAGAGGAAGAACGGCACATTTCACAGGAGCGAGTGGAGCTGGGAGGTGAAGCACAACGCGTGTGTCGCCGCCCGGAAGCTGCTCTTCCTCGTAGCTCGAGCAGAGCACGCTGAGGAACATGCGGTCTACGCCGATGGAGGTTTCGATCACATACGGGGTATAGCTTTCGTTGAGCTCGGGATCGAAGTACTGGATCTTCTTGCCGGAGAATTTCTCATGCTGCGAGAGGTCGAAGTTCGTACGGCTGTGTATACCTTCCACTTCCTTGAAGCCGAAAGGCATCTGGAATTCGATGTCGGTAGCTGCGTTTGCGTAGTGAGCCAGCTTCTCGTGGTCGTGGTAGCGGTATTTCTCGTCGCCGAGGCCGAGGGCTTTGTGCCACTTCAGACGCCATTCCTTCCACTGGCGGAACCATTCCATTTCGGAACCGGGACGAACGAAGAACTGCATCTCCATCTGTTCGAACTCGCGCATGCGGAAGATGAACTGGCGTGCTACGATTTCATTACGGAAAGCCTTGCCGATCTGAGCGATACCGAAAGGAATGCGCATACGGCCTGTTTTCTGAACGTTGAGATAGTTGACAAAAATACCCTGAGCTGTCTCGGGACGGAGATATACAGTCATCGAGCCATCGGCAGTAGAACCCATCTCGGTCTTGAACATGAGGTTGAACTGACGTACTTCGGTCCAGTTTTTGGTGCCGGAAATAGGGCAGACGATTTCTTCATCGATGATGATCTGTCGGAGTGCCTCAAGGTCGTTTGCGTTCATAGCGTCGGAGTAACGCTGATGCACGGCGTCGCGGTGAGCCTGATGCTCGAGGACGCGTGCGTTGGTCGAGCGGAACTGAGCCTCGTCGAAAGCGTCGCCGAAACGTTTTGCAGCCTTTGCCACTTCCTTATCGATCTTCTCATCGATTTTGGCGATATGATCCTCGATGAGGACGTCGGCGCGGTATCGCTTCTTGGAGTCGCGGTTGTCGATCAGAGGATCGTTGAAAGCATCGACGTGTCCGGAAGCTTTCCAGATTGTGGGGTGCATGAAGATTGCGGAATCGATACCCACAATATTTTCGTGAAGCAGCGTCATGGCATCCCACCAGTAACGTTTGATATTGTTTTTGAGTTCTACGCCATTCTGGCCGTAGTCGTAGACGGCCGACAGACCGTCGTAAATCTCGCTGGAAGGAAAGACGAAACCGTATTCCTTTGCGTGGGAAACGATTTTCTTGAATACATCGTCTTGCTGTGCCATTATTATATGTTCTTTTTGTATTACTTGATTCAATTCAGACTGCAAAGGTACGTAAACTTACCCAAATATCTGTAATTGCAGAGCTAAAAACACTTAAAAGCAGCACGTCTGCGACCAAAATTAGAGGTGAGAAGAAAAAAAGAGTAAATATTTTTTGTCAGTTCGGGAAAAATGTCTAACTTTGCATCGCAATTCCGAAAGGGGTGCACCGACAATGCGAAAATAGCTCAGTTGGTAGAGCACGACCTTGCCAAGGTCGGGGTCGCGGGTTCGAGTCCCGTTTTTCGCTCAAATCATTATCGCATTTTCCTCTCAGTCCGCGTTTCGACGGTAAAAATTCGTCCGGGTGGTGAAATTGGTAGACACGCTACTTTGAGGGGGTAGTGGCCGAAAGGCTGTGGGAGTTCGAATCTCCTCTTGGACAC
>CABRLF010000049.1 GCA_902471685.1 uncultured Porphyromonadaceae bacterium | reverse complement strand
AGTGAAAATTTAGTTAAATTTGCCGACGGTGCATACACATATCGTCCTGCAAACTGTATTTCTTCGGCAGAGAGCAGCCCTAAGAATATGGAACTATCACAGAAATCCAATCACTATCATCTCAATATCAATCTTTTATGAAAGCAAAGGGTATTCAACTCATTATGCTGTTGTTCATCCTTGTATCGTTGCCGGCAACAGTCTGTGCACAGACTCATGGAGGACAGCGGGCAAGCGCGACCAATAGCGGAACGTCCGTCAGGGGCGTAGTATATGATGCCGACGGGGAGACTCTCCCCGGTGTATCTGTCCGTATTCCCAAGCGTAACATCGGTGTTGTATCAAATGAAGACGGCTTTTTCACCATTTCCGCAAAAGCCGGAGAAACACTTGTGATCAGCTATGTAGGCAAGAAGCCTCTTGAAATCAAGGCAACTGTCGGAGAGCCTATGAGAATCGTGCTTGAAGATCAGGACGGTGCTCTCAATGAAGTTGTCGTAACCGGTATTTACTCCCGTAACAAGGAAAGCTTCACCGGTTCGTCGAAGACATTTGGCGTGGAAGAGCTGAAGGTTGCAGGCAACCAGAACCTCATCCAGAGCCTCAAGACTCTCGATCCGGCATTTACGGTACTCGAAAACAATCAGTTCGGTTCTGACCCCAACCGTCTTCCCGACCTTGAAATCCGTGGCAAGAGCTCGGTTGTAGGTCTTAAGGAGCAGTTCGGCGAAGACCCCAACCAGCCACTCTTTATTCTTGATGGTTTTGAGACCACGCTGCAGGTGATCATGGACCTGTCGATGGACCGTATCGCGTCGGTTACCCTTCTTAAGGATGCCGCGTCGACGGCTATCTATGGTTCGAAGGCTGCCAATGGTGTTGTTGTTGTGGAAACCAAGGCTCCCGAAATGGGTCGTCTGAAAGTGAGCTACAACGGCACATTCAATTTTTCATGGGCCGATCTTTCGGACTACAACCTGATGAATGCCGCCGAGAAGCTCGAGTTCGAGCGTCTGTCGGGCAACTTCGAGTCGAATATCGCCGACTATCAGGAACTGCGTCAGATCCGCTACAATAAGTTGCTGGCCAACGTACAGCGTGGCGTCGACACCTACTGGCTGTCTGAGCCTCTGCGCAACGGTTTCCAGCAGCGCCACAACCTCTATCTCGAAGGCGGCAGCAACGAGCTGCGTTTCGGCCTCGGCGTCAATCTCAACAAGACCGAAGGCGTGATGAAAGGATCCGACCGTACCACCGGCGGCGGTTACCTCGACGTTACTTACCGAATCGGAAATCTCCGCTTCGTCAACAAGATGTCGGTCGACCTCACCGACTCCAACAATCCCATCGTTCCTTTCTCGGAATACGCCAGCGCCAACCCCTATTATCCCAAGCGCAACCCCGACGGCAGCGTGGACAAGTGGCTCGAAGCACCCGACCATGAATACAGCTACACAAGTGCGTCGCCATATGTGTCGAATCCCCTCTGGAACGCGTCGCTAAACAGCTACGACCAGACCAAGGGCTTCTCTGTCCGGAACAATTTCAACCTCGAGTGGCGCCCCATCGACCAGATTATGGCCCGCGCCCGTATCAGCGTAAGCAAGGGTACTTCCGACGCCGAGCAGTTCACTTCGCCCCAGGACACCAAGTTCAACGAAGTGGAACTACTCAAGAAAGGTTCCTACTTTGACAGCCGCGTCGACAACTTCTACTACGACGGAGATGTGTCGGTTACCTACGGCCAGAATTTTAGACAGAGACATCAGGTCAATGCCGTTGTCGGCGCTTCAATCCGCGAAAGTCGTACCACAACCAAGAATTTCGAGGCCGAAGGATTCCCCGAAGGCAATTTCACAACCCCGGGTTTTGCGAACCAGTATCCCGAGGGCGGGAAGCCGTCATACTACGAGAGCAAGAGCCGCTCGGCCAACTTCTATTTCAACGGCGGTTACTCTTTCCGCAACATCTACATGGTGGATGTCAACCTACGTCTCGACGGCTCGTCGGTATTCGGTTCCAACCGCCGCTTCACCACCACCTGGGCCGTGGGTCTTGGCTGGAACCTAGCCAACGAGGACTTCCTCAAGAACCGCACCTCCATTTTCAACATGCTCAAGATCCGCGGCTCTATCGGTAACCCCGGCAACCAGTCGTTCGGCTCCTTCAACGCCATCACCACCTACAAGTACAACAACTGGTTGCTCAACAACTTCGGCACCGGTGTCCTGATCGATGCATTCGGCAACCCGGGCCTCGACTGGCAGAAGACCCTCGACCTCAACATCGGTCTTGACCTGAGTATGTTCAACCGTTTCCACATCACATTCGACGCATACCGCAAAAACACCGATCCCCTTCTGGCAAATATCGGCATTCCTCTGTCGGTCGGCATCTCGTCCCGTCTTGAAAACATCGGACAGCAGATCAATACCGGTTTCAGCGGTACGGTCCGCTACGCAATTATCTACAAACCTCGCCAGAGCATGAACTGGACTGTCAGCCTCTCCGCAGCCCACAACAAGGCCGAATACCGTAAAATCGGTGCGCGTCTCGACCAGTACAATGCCGAGAATCTGACCAAAAACCTCACCCGCTACCGCGACGGCGGTTCGCCGACGGCCATATGGGCCGTACGCTCCGCCGGCATCGATCCAGCCACCGGCAAGGAAATCTTCATCGACCGAAACGGAAAGTACACCTTCACCCACTCGTACGACGACGAGGTCGTCATCGGCGACACCCGTCCTACCCTCGAAGGCGTGTTCGGCAACGTATTCTACTGGAAAGGCTTCTCCGCCAGCATCTATCTCCGCTACAGCTTCGGCGGCAAGCAGCTCAACTCGACGCTCTACCAGAAGATTGAGAATATCAGCGCATCCGGCCTTATCTACAACCAGGACCGCCGCGCCCTCTACGATCGCTGGCAGAAGCCCGGCGATATCGCCAAATTCAAAGGCCTCCGCGAATACTACACCAGCAATCCCATGTCGTCGCGCTTTGTACAGGACAACGACTATCTCACCATCGAGTCAGTACGTCTGTCTTACGAGTTGCCGCACCGGTTTATCAACCGCTTCGGAATTTCGGGCCTCACCGTTTCCGCATATATGAACGACATCGCCCGCTGGTCGACAATCAAGGACGAGCGAGGCACCGCATATCCCTTCTCCCGCAGTATGACCGTCGCTCTGGGTCTTAACTTCTAAATCCGTACACACTTTATGAAAATCAAGTCAATTATATCAGCCGCCGTTATTGCCCTCGCATGCACATCGTGCTCCGACTGGCTCGATGTCAAGCCCAGCGACCGTATTTCGGAAGAAGGCAACTTCTCGACTGTCCCCGGTTTCTGCCAGGCTCTGAACGGCATATACGTTGAGTTGAACTCCAGCCAGCTCTACGGCCGCACTCTCTCGTGCGAGTTTATCGAAATCATAGCCCAGCGCTATGCCATCAGTGCGGAGAACAAGGATGCGACCGAACTGATGAACCTGACGTTCGACGGCTCTGTCGCAGAATCGCGCCTTGAAAGCATCTGGGGCAAGGCATACAACCTCATCGCAAACACAAACCTCCTCATTCAGAATTGCGAAACAAACCGCGCCGTCCTTCCCGACGATTACTACCATATCGTCAAGGGCGAGGCCTACGCTCTCCGCGCTTATCTCCATTTCGATCTCTTCCGTCTCTTCGGACACGCCTATGACCAGGCTTCCACGTCGATTGCAATCCCGTATTATGATGAATTCGCCCTTGACGTAGCGCCCACTCCTTCGTCGGCCGAATTCATGGAGCATGTCATCGGCGACCTTCTCACTGCCGAGCAGGAACTGCAGGACGACCCCATTGTGCGCTACGGCGTCAACGGAAATCCAAAGGATGTCTTTTTCCGCTTCCGCAACCTGCGTCTGAACCTATATGCCGTCCAGGGTCTTCTTGCCCGCGCTTACTACTACATGCACGACGACGTGAACGCGTACAAGTACGCCCGCAAGGTAATCGATGTTCAGGAGCGTTATTTCCCCTGGGTAACCCAGCTCGCACTCACCCGTGCCGAGCCCGACCACATGTTCTCAACCGAGCTGCTTTTCGCTATCCAGAATCTGTCGCGCAACACTATCTATACCGACCTCTTCGACGGCGGCAGCCTCAGGGCCGGCTCGTTGCTTGCGCCGAAAAACGATGTCGCAATTCAGGTTTTCGAGGATACAAAGGCCGAGACCGACTACCGCTACCGCTACAATTTCTCAACCTCAACCGAAATCAGCGGCACTACATACCGCATTTTCACAAAATACCAGGGCGCGGATACTGATTCGCTCTACACTCAGATGATTCCCATGGTCCGCTCGAGCGAGGCTTATCTGATCGCTGTCGAGACCGCTGCCGACGATCAGGAAAAACTCGATCTCTTCCAGACATTCCGCAACCACCGCGGGCTGCAGGGGGCCGACAATATCGCCGATCTTCAGCCTGCAGGCGAGCTCAACACCCTCCTGGAAAAGGAATGGATCAAGGAGTTCTTCGGCGAAGGCCAGCTGTTCTACTGGTACAAGCGAAACGGGTATACCAAGATGCGTTCGGCAACCGATCCGACCAACTCGTCGCCTTTCTACGTATCCTCGCAGTCGTCGTATGTCCTTCCGATTCCCGACGCAGAGACAAAGTATAACTAATTAACAATCCGATTTCAGTTATGAAAATTCCATATATATTCGGAGCTTTAGCTCTTATGTCGGTCGCTGTTGCCTGCGAACAGGAGATGGATACCTACGATGGAGAAGCCGGCATGTACTTCGACACACGATACAAAAATGCCGAGACACTCAACGACACCGTGTATGTTTCCTGGGGCATGGAGGCGTCTTCTGTGAAACAGCAGGAAATCCAGATCAAGGTGAAACTCTTCGGCAATACCGCGCCTTTCGACCGTGCCTTCTCGGTGGCAATAACCACCGACAGCGGCGACGATATGGCCGCTGTCGAAGGGACCGACTTCATCATGCCGCCTACGGATTATGTCATGAAGGCCGGCGAATCCGAGACCGTCATCCCCGTCACGGTTCTGCGCCGCGAAGACCTGCATCTCAAGGACCGCCGTTTCAAAATCAGCCTTATCGAGAACGACCAGCTTCGTTTTCTCTTCACACGTACCGGATATCTCACTGATGACGAGGGAAACTCAACCCCCTATCCCCTCGACCTGCAGCGTGTGATTCTTATGGACGAATCACTGCCTATGCCCGGATGGTGGTCGTATCGCGGTGAGCCATATTTCGGAGCGTATTCCCTCACTAAAGCCGTCCTTATCTGCGACGTGATGAACATCGACCGTAAGCGTTGGGTCGATTTAAGCGCCCTGTCCCAGGGTTATCTTAAATTCTGCGGCCGGTATATGCAGCGCTGGCTCAACGAGCAGTATGAAATCAATCCCGACGACCCGCGTCTTTACGAAGATGACGGCTCGCGCATCGTCATGGGCGAACAGTCGCAAATGTGATTCAATCCTTTTTGGTAACATCTCTTTATACAGATTCAAAAGATGAAATACAACAGCATATCGGCCCTGCTTCTGGCGGCTCTGGTCTCTGTGTCGACCGGGTGCTCCGACGATCTGGGCAACTACAGCTACACCGATATCAACGAGGTGTCGGTCGACGGCTCTGATTCCGGCGATTTCCCCGAGCTGGTCAGCGGCGAGACATACGATTTTGTGGCCCACGTCGACAAAATCCGCTTCAGTCCCAAAATCAAGTCGACACTCGGCGTCGGAGAAGACAATTATGAATATGAATGGCGAGTGATGCCTTCCGGCGCCCAGAGCGAGGATGTGCCCGAGGAGAGCAAGGTGATCTGTACCGACAGGGTCATCGACCAGCTGGTAGGCTTCAATGCCGGCAAATACTCATGTTTCTTCAATGTAAAGGATAAGACGACCGGTGTCACATGGTCGACTCCGTTCTATCTCTCGGTTCGTTCCATAACATCCGAAGGCTGGCTCGTCCTCTGCGACGTCGACAACTGGCCGCGCATTGACGTGGTGTTCAACAAGTCCGCCACCGAGGACATCATCGCCCGCGACATACTCTCCGGCCAGACATTCCATCCCGGCAAGCCTCGCGACATCATGTTCTCGTATCATAATTCCCACGGAGCCGTTACCGTACTCGTCACCGACCAGGACACGTACATCGTCGATAAGGACGACATGCACGTAGGCGAGGACAACCGTATGGCATGGCTCTTCGGCGTTACCCCCGACAAAGTCCGGGCAAAGGCCACTAAGAAAACGGGCTATGCCGAGGCGGACGCATGGATTCTCATCGACGAGAACGACGACATCTATACTCTTGACATAAGCACTTCCGGCTCGTACTTCGAGTACCCGGTGAATAAGATCGAGGGTACGGAGCCATTCACGCCCGCGCCTTTCATCGGCACCAACATCAACAATTCGTCGTGGAAAGTGCAGATGGACGGCGGAAATACATGTGTTCTCTACGACCAGACTCATCGCCAGTTCCTGATGCTCACCGCTTCGAGCGTATATCCGAAAGTGATGACCTTCCAGGCGAACACATATTTCGAGAATCCCACGGGCCGCGACATGGTCTGGATGGAAGACACTCATTCCGGAATCATCAAGAGCGTCCTCCGCGACCCGCAGACGAAGGAAACATACTGGTACGGAATGGCCCTGCGCACGCAGGAGATTCCCGGCAAATACTGGTGGCTGCCGTCCACTTATATTCCTTTCCAGACTCAGGAAGGCCATTCCAAAATTATCGGCCCGGGCATCGAGCGTGCCGAGAAATTCGCTTTCGCCGACCTCGATCCCTACCTGTTCTATCTGGCAGACAACAAAATCTACCAGTTCAACCTCAGCGAACCTTCAGTGCCGGCGAAAGAAGTGCTCAGTTTCCCCGGCGAGACTGTCGTGGAGATGAAGTTCGTGCCCTTTGTTGCATGGCGTGCTTATTCCGACTGGGAGCGTAACCGCGAGTATCAGCTCGTTGTGGCAACCAATGTCGACGGAAAGCCCGACAGCGAATGCGGCATCGTCCGCCACTATAACGTTCCCAATCTGATGGGTCCGCTCACCCTCGACAAGACGGTGGACGGCTTCGGAAAGATTCTCAGAGTCATCTACAAGGAAGTCAAACTTTAATCTGCGTTTCATAGATAATGAAATCCTTGCTGATGGTTGCAGTCGGCCTGTCGGTGGCATCTTCGGTGCCGCTGGCGGCCGGCGACTATACCATAAATGGCCGGATTGAAGGATACAGCGGCAGGATACTGCTGCTGCGTCCCGTTTTGCTGGAGAAATCCGATACATTGGCCAGTGTGCTCACATCCGACGGCTCCTTCTCTATTTCAGGCACTGTCGACGCTCCCGCGGAGGCATCGCTTGAGGCTCCGGGCGCGAAGCTGTCGGTGCCTCTGTTTCTCGAGGACGGCGCGAGCATAACGGTTGACGGAGTATCCGGCAGGCGCCTGGCAACGGTGACAGGTGGAGGCGAACTGCAGCAGTGCCGCAACCGGTACGGCGACATAGAGCGTGAGTCGGAGCGTCGATGCGATTCCATCAGAGCCGACTTCAATGCCAATTATAACATGAACGACCCTATCTGGCGGACTCAACTCCGGTGTGCTCTGCGTGCGGAAGCCGACCGTCTCGATGCGGCCGAGGATGAGTTTATCGCGCAGAACGACAATATGGTGAGTGTCTCGCTCATCGCACGCCGTCTGCAGCAGCTCACACGAGATAAGAAACTGAGTAAGAAATACCGTCTTCTGGGCGACAAGGCCAAGGCATTGCCGCGGGCCCAGATGCTCCGTCCCCTGGCCGAAGAGGCTGCACAGATCACTGTAGGCGGTATAGCGCCCGACTTCACCATGCAGACTCCCGAGGGAACATCGATTTCGCTCTACGGAATAAAGGCGAAGGTGAAGATTCTCGATTTCTGGGCTTCGTGGTGCGGTCCCTGCCGTGCCGAGAATCCGAATCTGATAAAAATCTACGAGAAATTCCATCCTATGGGCCTCGAGATTATCAGCGTATCGCTCGACACCAGTAAGAAAGCGTGGATTCAGGCTATCAGTAAGGACGGTATGGTGTGGAAACATGCCTCCGAACTCGGGCAGGGCAAAACCCATGCGGAGGTATACAACGTGTACGGCGTTCCGTATATGCTTATTCTCGACCAGGATAACCGCATCATCTCCGAAGGAATGCGCGGAGATGAGCTGATGCGGTATATCTCGTCTCTTTTTGAATAAAATAAATTCCGGCGACATTTTCGGGCCTATGGCCTGCGGCCATTCCGCCGTCTGAAGTGTCGGATGCGGATATTCAGTACAGGCTGAAAATCTTTGTCATGTCACATGGCATATGAAGATTTTCAGCTTTTTTTGGTGAGGATATGAAAAAAGGTGTTTGGAAAGAGCGATTATTCGCTGCCTAAAGGGCCGTAAAACGGCTACTCTACATAAAATTCGATGTTTTTGTGTCTGCATGGGAAAAAAATCGTAAATTTGCCGTTGAAACCGAAGAGTTCACTATGGACAAAGCCAATAATCCTTCCACGCCCTCGCAGAAATTGCTTGCCGACTACCTCCGCAGCCATAAGCGGCGGTGTACTCCGGAGCGCTTTATGATTCTTGAGGTAGCGGAAGGGATGAAGGGTCATTTTTCTGTGCGCGACCTTTGCGGTGCGATCGAGGCTTCCGGTACCCATATCGCACCTGCAACTGTATATTCGACCGTCGGATGTCTTTCCGATTGCGGGCTGTTGCGAGCCCTGCATATCGACGGAGATGCGGTGAGATACGAAGTCTCCGATAAGGCGCACAACCATCTGGTATGCACTGTGTGCGGGAAAGTGAAGGATATGGTGGACCCCGAGTTGAGCGAGTTGCTGAGAGCACGGCGTTACAGTGCTTTTACGGCATCGTTCTATACACTCACGGTATTTGGCGTCTGCAGTGCATGTGCGCGCCGCCGACGCCGCGCCAGTCAGGAAAATAACACAAAGTCAGAATCAGTAATATCCAGAAAGAAAAAATGAAAGCCGATATTCTTTTAGGTCTCCAGTGGGGAGACGAAGGCAAAGGTAAGATTGTCGATGTCCTCGCTCCCGATTACGATATCGTTGCCCGCTTCCAGGGTGGCCCGAACGCCGGACATACTCTTGAGTTCGACGGGCACAAGCACGTGCTCCGTTCCATTCCCTCGGGAGTGTTTGCAAAGGGTGCTATCACCAATGTAATCGGAAACGGCGTGGTTCTCGATCCTGTCCTCTTCCGTAAGGAAGCCGCCGAGCTCGAGGCCGACGGAGTAGAACTCCGCAAAATCCTGAAGATTGCCAAGAAGGCTCATCTGATCATGCCCACACACCGGTTGCTCGACGCCGCCGGCGAAGCCGCTATGGGCAAAGGTAAAATCGGCACCACCGGAAAAGGTATCGGTCCGACATATACCGACAAGATTTCGCGCCACGGTGTCCGCGTAGGCGATATTCTCGACGACAACTTCGATACTCTCTATGCCAACGCCCGCGACGCCCATTTCCGTACGCTCGAGGCCATCGGTGCAAATATCGACCGCGAGGCTTTTGAAAAGAACGAGACAGAATGGCTCGACGCGCTCGAATATCTCCGTTCGTTCGACCTCACCGATACCGAGCACTATATCAACAAGGCTCTCGACGCCGACCACAGTATCCTCTGCGAAGGCGCTCAGGGCACCATGCTCGACATTGATTTCGGTTCCTATCCGTTCGTTACCTCCAGCAATACTGTTGCCGCCGGTGCCTGCACAGGTCTCGGACTTGCTCCCGCTCGTATCGGTAAGGTCTACGGCATCTTCAAGGCTTACTGCACACGCGTAGGCAGCGGACCCTTCCCTACAGAGTTGTTCGACTCCACAGGCGAGGAAATCCGCTCAATCGGTCATGAATATGGAGCCGTCACCGGACGCGAGCGCCGCTGCGGCTGGCTCGATCTCGTGGCTCTCAAATATGCAGTGATGATCAACGGTGTCACCGACCTTATCATGATGAAGAGCGATGTGCTCGACACATTCGACACTATCAAGGTCGCTACACAGTACCGTCTGCCCGACGGAACCCTCACTTCCGATTTCCCTTACTGTGTTGGCCGCAACGCCGAGGGCAAAGCCGATGTTGAGCCCGTCTATGAATCCGTCCCCGGCTGGCTCACCGACATCTCCGCAGCCCGCCGCGAGCAGGATCTGCCCAAGGCTTTCCGCGACTATGTGAAGTATATCGAAGATCATGTAGGAGTGCCCGTGACCATTATTTCCGTCGGTCCCGACCGCGAGGAAACCATCGTACGCCGTTGATTTATACAGATTTTTCCGTGGATGTACGGTGCTGAAACGTGCATCCACGGAAATTGAACGTACAATATTTATACACTACACTATACCAACCTGAAAAACACCTATCAACATGGCTAAAGTAAAACCCTTCAAAGGCATCCGTCCTCCGAAAGAGATGGTGACCGAAGTAGCCTCCCGCCCCTATGATGTGCTCAACAGCGAAGAAGCCCGCCGCGAGGCAGAGGGCAATCCCAAGTCGCTCTATCACATCATCAAGCCCGAAATCAACTTCGAACCCGGTACCGACGAGCACGACCCCAAAGTCTATCAGTCGGCTGCCGACACTTTCGCCGCTTTCAAGAACAACGGATGGCTTGTGCAGGATGACAAGGAACACTATTATGTATATGCCCAGACAATGGACGGCCGCACACAGTACGGTCTTGTCGTTGCCGCCAATGTCGACGACTACATGGAAGGGCGTATCAAGAAGCATGAGCTTACGCGCCGCGACAAGGAAGAAGACCGCATGAAGCATGTGCGCGTCAACAATGCCAACATCGAACCGGTATTCTTCGCGTTCCCCGATAATCCAGTGCTGGAGGAAATAATCCGCACTGTCACTGCAGGGCCGGCCGAATATGACTTTACAGCACCCGACGGTTTCGGACATCACTTCTGGGTAGTTGAAGACGATGCCACTATAGCCCGTATCACGGAGGAATTCGATAAGATTCCCTATCTCTATATCGCCGACGGTCACCACCGCTCCGCAGCTGCCGCTCTGGTAGGCCATGAGAAAGCTCTCGCCAATCCAAATCATAAGGGAACCGAGGAATATAATTATTTCCTCGCAGTGGCATTCCCTGCCTCGCACCTCAAAATCATCGACTACAATCGTGTTGTCCGCGATCTGAACGGCATGTCGCCGGCAGAATTCCTGGAGCATCTTGCCAAGAACTTCGTTGTCGAGGACAAGGGAGAGGCTGTATATCATCCTTCTGCACTCCACAACTTCGCGCTCTATCTCGAAGGACACTGGTATTCGCTTACAGCACGCCCCGGCACATACGACGACAATGATCCGATCGGGGTACTCGATGTGACTATTTCGTCGAATCTGATTCTGCGCGACCTGATCGGCATCACCGATCTCCGCAGCGACAAGCGCATCGACTTCGTAGGCGGTATCCGTGGTCTGGAGGAACTCAAGCGTCGCGTCGATTCCGGCGAAATGGCATTCGCGCTCGCTCTATACCCTGTGAGCATGAAGCAGCTGATGGATATCGCCGATACAGGCAATATCATGCCGCCCAAGACGACCTGGTTCGAGCCTAAGCTCCGCTCAGGCCTGATTATCCATTCGCTCGACTGATAATGATATTATATTCGCGCTTTGTGCGGCCGCCGCACAGAGCGCGAATATTTTTTAACCCGTAAAAAACTGATGAAATGAAACAACTGATATATGGCGCGCTGACATTTGCCGTCGTGCTCGGCATGTTCGTCGGCTGCCGCAAGGTAGCGCCGGAGGCATCGGAGCCCCAGTTTGTCACCGTACGCGACGGACAGTTCTATATCGGCGACTCGGTATACCGCTATATCGGCACTAACATGTGGTATGGCGCCATGCTCGGAAGCATAGGACAGGGGGGCGACCGCGAACGTCTTGGCCGTGAGCTGGACAGGCTCCAGGACATGGGAATCGACAATATCCGTGTGCTTGCCGGTGCCGACGGCGCCGAGAATCTTCCAGCGCACGTCATGCCTATTCTTCAGAAAGAACCAGGAGTCTATAACGATACCATTCTCGACGGACTCGATTACTTCATGGCCGAACTGGAGAAACGCGGTATGACTGCAGTCATTTATCTCAATAACTCGTGGGAGTGGAGCGGCGGCTACGGCGAATATCTCCGCTGGTCCGGCCACGGAGTCTGCCCGATTCCCGGCATTGACGGCTACAACACTTATGTCGACCATGTCGCCCGGTTCGTTCACGACGATTCGGCCAAGGCAATGTTTGCAGACCATGTAAAGTTTATGGTCGGTCGTACCAACCGCTATACAGGCAAGCCATATACCGAGTCGCCTGCGCTCATGTCATGGCAGATCTGCAATGAGCCGCGTGCGTTCGCTTCCGACTCTGTTTCCAAGCGTCTTTTTGCCGAATGGATAGCCTCGACCGCATCGCTGATCAAGAGTATCGACAAGAATCATCTTTTCAGCACCGGCAGCGAAGGTTTATACGGCTGTCAGGTAGACCTCGATCTGTGGACTCAGATACATTCTAATCCCGACGTGGACTATGGCCTTATCCATATGTGGCCGGTTACATGGAATTGGGCGCGCCGCGATTCTCTCTATGAAGATCTCGATTCCGCAGCTTTCTATTCCACCGAATATGTCATGAGCCATGTCGATGCAATGCGCTCTGCCGGAAAACCGCTTGTACTTGAGGAGTTCGGATATCCGCGCGACGGCATGTCGTACTCAGTCGACAGTCCTACGCGGGCCCGCGACGAATATTATACTTATGTATTCTCGCTTATGGACAGCGGTCTGATTCAGGCCTGCAATTTCTGGGCATGGGGCGGCGAGGCTGTGCCGCCGCACGAGACATGGCAGAAATGGGACCCCTATACCGGCGATCCGGCTCAGGAACCGCAGGGGCTTTATTCGGTTTTTGCTACCGATTCATCAACTATCGGCATAATAAAAAGTTACGCCGGTAAATATAATAAATAACTGAACTATTTGCGTTGCCGCTGATCGAGCGCTTCGAGGAGCGCCGTGAGGCGGCTTCGTATATCTTTCAGACGCGCTACGATAATTTGCTTGCGTTCCATGTCGGCACGGTTGCGACGCAGATGTTCGCGTGCCCCTTCGATAGTGAGGCGTTTGTCTTTTATCAGGAACTTGATTATCTTCAGCAGCTCGATGTCGTTGGGCGTATAGTAGCGTGTGCCTCCTCCGCTACGGCGCGGCCTCAGTTCCGAGAATTCCTTTTCCCAAAAACGTATTGTGGACTGCGGCAGGTCGAGTAGCTCGGACACATCGCGGATACGGTAGAATTTTTTTGTCAGTTCGTCGGCCATGATTTTAAGTATTAAGCCCGGGTGACGAGTTACTAAGTGGTTTTAGGTAAGAGGTCATAGTGACGAGTTACTAAGTTTTAGATATCAGTCCATTACATGACCTGCGTTTTCGGCCAGACGGATTATTTCGTCGTACTGCTCGGGCGACAGGTCGTAATAATAGTAGTTGACGGGATTCTGGGGCGCACCACGGTATCGCACCTCGTAGTGAAGATGCGGACCGGTAGATTTTCCGGTGTTTCCTACCAGCCCTATGAGGTCGCCGCGTTTTACCGGTTGGCCCGGTCGTGCTATGATTTTCGACATATGGGCATAGCGCGTGGTGTAGTTATAGCCGTGGTTTATCTCGACCATGTTTCCGTAAGCGCTCTGCCATGAAGCCGTTGTGACCGTGCCGTCGGCAGTGGCATAGACGGGCGTTCCGACGGGAGCTGAGAAATCCATGCCCTCATGGAATTTCATCGTGCCGTAGATGGGGTCTCGGCGGATACCGTAACCCGAGGCCATGGTGCGCAGGAATTTTTCAGGAACGGGCTGGATTGCGGGGATATGTGCGGTGCGGTTTTTCTGGCCCGCGGTTTCATTGGCGAGAAAATCGAAAGAACGGATCTGCGATACCACCATCTGGTCGAGGCGGTCGAGCTTCAGACTCACGTTTTTTAGCAGTTCATTGTCTGTGAGGGAGTCGAGTCGGTCGTAGTTTCGCTGGCGTTCGAGACCTGCATAACGCTGAGCCGGCGTAATAGGCTCGGCCTGCATCATTACACGATAAAAATTATTGTCTCGCTCGGCTATGTCCTCCATCACCGAGAGGGCCTGATCGGCGCGGCGGTCGAGCATTTCGAGCTTCTGCTGCAGCAAGTTGTTTTCGCGTCGGAGCATGCGTTCGCGGGGCGAGTCGATCATGTAATAGAGCGCCAGAGCGATGAACACAACAATCAGAAAAGCAACCGCATACACCCTTACAGAGGCATAGAACCGCGAGGCGGTGTCCGGGAAGACTCGCTCGTACTGTTCCGTGGCCGGATTATAGCGGTAGAATACTTTCTGACTCATGTCCTATTTTTTGGATGAATGGGAAAATTTCTGTAATTTTGCACTTTGAATTGCAAATTTAGCAATTTTGACCGAAAAAATAAGCCAAAAAATCGCAAATCACATATAAAATGCTTACAGCAAAGGAAATACGCCAGTCGTTCAAAGATTATTTTGAATCGAAAGGCCATCACATCGTGCCGTCGGCTCCGATGGTTATCAAAGATGACCCAACCCTCATGTTCACTAATGCGGGCATGAATCAGTTCAAGGATATTATTCTCGGCACCAAGGTGCCTAAGTACCGCCGTGTAGCCGACTCTCAGAAGTGTCTTCGTGTGAGCGGCAAGCACAATGACCTTGAAGAGGTTGGCCTCGACACATATCACCACACCATGTTCGAGATGCTCGGCAACTGGTCGTTCGGCGACTATTTCAAGACCGAGGCAATCGATCAGGCCTGGGAATTCCTCGTTGACGTGCTTGGCCTCGATCCGGCTCATCTCTATGCTACGGTATTCGAGGGTTCGCCGGCCGAAGGTCTGGACCGCGATGACGAGGCTGCCGCTATCTGGGCAAAACATCTGCCCGCCGACCATATCATCAATGGCAACAAGCACGATAATTTCTGGGAAATGGGTGATACCGGTCCCTGCGGTCCCTGTTCCGAGATTCACATTGACCTCCGTCCCGAAGAGGAGCGCAAGGCCGTACCCGGAGCTTCGCTTGTCAACCACGACCATCCCCAGGTAATCGAAATCTGGAATCTCGTATTCATGCAGTATAACCGTAAGGCCGACGGCTCGCTCGAACCGCTGCCCGCCAAGGTTATCGATACCGGCATGGGCTTTGAGCGTCTGTGCATGGCTCTTCAGGGCAAACGCTCCAACTACGATACCGATGTCTTCACTCCGATTATCGGTAAAATCGCATCGCTCTCCGGCCTTGAATACGGCAAAGACCATCATGTGGACATCGCTATGCGTGTCGTGGCCGACCACCTCCGCACCATCAGATCGGA
>CABRLF010000048.1 GCA_902471685.1 uncultured Porphyromonadaceae bacterium | reverse complement strand
GTTGCGGTCGAATGCATGCGACATAGGCCCCGTGCCGTCGGCAAGAACATATTTTATGTTTCCTCCGTCAAGAAGGTTGCTGACACTGCCCGGCAACTGCGATCCATGATACTGCTGGTATGTCTTCTGACCTTCGCCATTGAATTTCACGATGTTGTGCGCATCGCTCTGGAAGAAATAGTTGCGGTATTCGGGCTTGCCGTAACTGCAGTTCCCTGCGTCCTTGATGATGTCGGCGCCTTTGTGGAACAGAATCATAGAGTTGGCATCAGCATGCGAATGATTCCATGTCATGCCGCTTTTGACAGCAAGCATCGATGCGTCCTTGTCCCATGAGTCTCTCATCGTAGCCCATCCGAAGTCTTTCCAGAGGTGAGCGGTCGGAAGTGCGGGCGAAGACGGAGCCTTTTTGAGATCGGGAGTGTAGAGCAGTCCCATCGGGAAATAAAGCGGAAATCCTTCGCGATGCTGGCCTGGTTCGAGCTGATTGATATACCAGAGCGTGGCAGGATTCTTACATTCCATATTGTATGCGAGTATCATAGAACTTTCGCCGGTAACGTTTTTGTGGCTGTCGCCGAAGTTGATGCTGTAGAGCATCCCCTCGCGCGGATAGGCTACATGGCAGAAGAACGGAGCGATGAGCTCCATCTGCGGGATATCCTCGATTTTTGCTCCCGGATGTGAATTGAGCCACGCCTGACGGAAAAGCAGGGCTTCGGTGATACCGAAGCTGGCGTAGTTGATGCTCTCGTACATGCCGCCGTCGCGGTCGAAAGTTTTCGGTTTGTGCTGGAGCACGTCGCCGGCGAAATTGAACCATTCAGGAAGCACTTCGATCAGTTCTTCGGCGCCGGCTCTGGCTTCGGGAACCTCATTGGAGATTGCGAGAGCGAGCAGACCGCCCATACCTGCGCACGAAGTCCACCAGTTATGGCCCATGGAATTGAGCGAGTGAATGCGGGTCGGTTCGAGTATCCAGTCGCCGAGCAGAGGCTCGACGGCGAGATTGTACAGGCCCTGTGCAATTTCTTTCCTTTCAGAGGGGGTCAGAATATTATATACGGCGTCATATGCCACTGCGAGTTGGAAAGCGCGGTGAGCCATCTGAAGTTCGCTTCGCCACGCGGGTTTGCGGGCCATCATCTCCCGGTCTCCCCATGACTTGACTCTTGCTGTTTTCAGTAGTACTTCTTTGATTTTGTCGGCATAACGGCGGTCGCCGGTCATCTGGTAGGCGAGAGCAGGATATTCGAGCTTGCGGACATCGCCTTTTTCGAGCTGAGTGTTGGCTTCGGCGACAATCTTCTGCCATGCGGCGGCATATGCCGTATCGGCTTTTATGGCGTTCCTGGCAGCTTCGACTTTAGAAGGCGTGAAAAGCAGCGACGGATGCTTGATGCTCAGAGCATTCAGTGCCAGCGCTGCGGCAAGAAATATGGTTGCGAGTATTTTTTTCATGGGATCTGAATTCGAAATAGTGTGGCTTATTTAAATACTACATTGCGGACATGTTCGCCTATGAAGAAATCGCACATGTCGCCAGCCTTGTACCATTTCGGTTTGCCCGGCATATCGTCGGTGATTTTCACTCCGTTGATGGTGAGATTCTCAAAGGTGATGTTCGACACTGTCCGGTCGTTGTCATAACCGGTGATAATCGAGGTCGAGGCGTTTTTGCCGTTATAAGTCACATCGCGGAAAAGGATATTGTCGACGGCAAGACCGGGAGCCTTGCAATACTTCTTATTGAAGAAAATGCGGATGTTCACAAGTTGACCGCAGCGGATATCTTCGACCCTGATATTGTCGAAAGTGATGTCCTTTACAATATTGTTGTCGCCGCAGCTGATGCCGAACACGCCCTGATAGTCTTTCTGAAGCTCATTCTGGTCGAGAATGTCGAGGTTGCGGTAGGTTACATTAGTGATAGTGTCCGGAGTTGCGTCAGGTCCGATTTCTGTGGCGCTGCCGTGTAGACCGATCATGATCGGATGGGCGACATCGGCCCATAGAGTGGAGTTCTCCATGAGAATATTTCTGGCACCGCCCACGAAGCCTTTGCGGGTGGCATAGACAGTATTGCAGTCATCGCTGTTGCGGCAGAATACACCGTTGTAGTGCACATTGTTGCTGGCGAAAATGTTCATGCCGTCGCCCCAGCCATAATGTGAGATCGACTTGACATTCGTGATCGTTACTGAATCGCTTTCTCCGACGGGAATCTGGGAGAGCACGACGCCTTCGGCTTCGATATTCTTCGAGAATTTGATATATACGCCTTCTCCACGTCCTTTGGGACGGATTTCTCCACGACCGTAAATGCGGACATCGCGGACGCTGTCGACAAGAAGCTGTCCTTCGACATATGCTCCGCCGTCGACATAGACAGTCTTTCCGGAGGGAATGCGTATCACTCCGTCGGCAAGCTTATGCATCCCAGGTCCGAAGTAGATGAGATTCGATCCCTTTTTGCCGGCTCGCTTGATTTCCTTTGCAGTGGGGCGATGTGAGTCGAGCGGATTGGCGAAGAGGTGCAGATTGCTGAATATATCGTCGTTCACCTCTACGGAGAGATTGCAGGGACGGTCGAGGGAAAATGTCAGTGTGTCTCCTTTTACATCAGCCGTTATATTGTAGGATAGAGGACGTATCCGGGCGGATTTCACATCCGCTTTGTTTGCGATAACGCGGACATCTACCTTCCCGTCGAAATCGAAGTATGCCATCGATGCTTTCTCGACGGGGTTGATTACTTTTCCGTCTTTGATCTGTGTGTGCTGCAGACGGACGGGATATGCGTCTACAGGAAGCCACTCACCGTCGGCCTGGCGGACTGCTATGCTGAAGTCATCGAGAGTTTCAACGCCTTCTCCGGCAGGATACACTGTGACCGTGCCATGAAGATTCAATGCAGCAATCAGGGCGATGCCCGCTGTGATATGTCGTAATGTATTCATAAATGATGCTGTAAAAATACAAAATTTATTCTACACATTATACGTCCGGAAGCGTTTAGACACTCAAACGGGGCACCGGTTTTTCCGATGCCCCGTCTGAATAGACTGGAATAATAGTTATTTGCGATAATTCATCAGTGTCGAGAATCCAAGCTGGTCGAAGCCGCCGGAGTTTGGACCGTAATGGCCGCCGCCACCGTCGGGACGGAAGTCGGATGCATATTCTTCAATATAGGTAGCTTTGATGCCATGCGACTTGCAGTAGCCTGCCCATATGTCCCAGCCTGGACGGACCGTTCCGCGTCCGGCAGCCGAGATGGCTGACATTGTACCGCCGTTATAGGTATATTCCTTGAAAGGAAGAGTTCCTGCGGGATATTTGAAAGAACTCTCGGCAAGAGTGCCGTTGGGGTCTATACCCTGTGCGACTTTGTTGTATTTTGCCACATACTGAGCGAAGGCGATGGCGCGTCCGTCCTCGAAGGAGAAGAGGTCTTCGCCGATGTTGTATGCCATCTGGCAGAAAGTGCCGATCATTGCGGCGCAAAGAGTGTTGTGACCCTGGTCGCGTCCGGATTCGTTGCCCTGAGCGAGCATCTCGTCGGTTCCCGAAGGATCTTTCTCGAAGGTGATGATGCCTTTGCGCATTATGCATCCGGGGCCTTCTCCTTGCTTGAAGTGAAGTATTGCTTCGTTGATGAGATCCTGATCGTCGGCAAGGATACCGATGGAGAGAAGGGCTGTCATGGAAGCGAGGTCCCAGTTCATCCACCAGTGATCGCCGTTGTTCATCTGGATGAATTTTGAGCAGAAGGGAGCGAAGTAAGTCTTGAGCCAGTTCACGGTTTTCGTGAAGCCTTCGCTGCTGCCCCAGTTGTTGTAGTCGCGGACGAGTTCGGCGGCATTGGCAATCTGGTGGATCTGGAACATGATGAGGTATTCGTTCGAGTCGATTACATCGTCTTTCCATTTGTTGCGGCCAAGGAGAATGCCCTGATTGGTGTTGGCCCAGTCCTCGATGATTTTAACGGCTGCGGCAGCCGCGGAAGCATCGCCGGCGAGCTGCCATTTCAGTCCGAGCTGATATGCGGCAGCGCAGTCGCGGAAGAACTGAGTGTAGTTGTTGTGGATTCCGGGATAATATTCGTCGCGGAGACCTGCGTCATCCCAGCGGCCGCCTCCGTCGCCCCAGTTATTGGCATCGAGACGGGCGAGATATTTGACGGGGCTTGCCTGATAGCTGTTGTTGCAGTAGCCGGTATTGGTGATCAGGCGCTGGTATGCACCTGCCCATGGTTCTTCGCCGAGGTGTTCCTTGGTGTAACGTATGTCTTCTGCAGAGTGGAGCATACAGGGATGGCTGATGGTATATACCTTGGGATCGTAGGTCTTGGCGATTGCCGGCCATTCGTTGATGTCGGTGGTTCCGTCCTCGATTTCGCAGCATGCGCTGGCGGCGAGGAACGCAGCCGAGGCCATCATTATCGAAAGTATCTTGTTCATTGTAATATTTATCTGATAGTGATTTAATTCGGCGGGAGACTGAGGAGAACTTTGTCTCCCGCCTTTTTGGAGGTATGTTTATTCGCCGCGGGCAACCTGAGCGTTTGCGAACGCTTTGGCGTCGTCCTCGCTCTTGAATGTGCGGATCCAGTAGATGTCGTACCATGCCTTGCTGGGGTCGATGTTGCCGTTGGGGATATCGGCCATCTTGATCTGGAAGACGCGGAAAAGTGCCTGATCGAGACCGGCGTAGTTCTTGGCGTTGGCCAGATTATAGATAAGGAGCTGTGTTCCGTCGCCGAGGTCGATGCCGTTCTTCGGGTTGGGATTGCCGGCATTACCGTGACCGTCGAATACGCAGTCGAGAGTTGAGTTACCGCCGTTGAGCTTGGTCATGCGTACAGCAAGGACAGGATAGCTCTGTAGTCGCATTTCGAAGAGATTGGTGTTGCTGCAGTTGATCTTGATATCCTGACGCCACTTGCCGCCTTTGGAATCGGGGAAGTAAACGCGCCATACCTTATCGTCGCGGTAGTCATTCTGAGTGTTGTTCGATTTAACCCATCCCTTCCACTGGTTGGATGCATCCCAGTGATAGAAGCCGGGTTCTACTGTTACTTTCACTGTGCTGGAAGCGCCTGTTTCCTTACATGTCGCGGTGATGTTGCAGGTACCGAATCCGACAGGTGTCACGGTGCCGCGGCGCACGGTGCAGACTTTTTCGTCATCGGAAACCCAGTCGACTGAACCTACTGTCGCGCCGGCGGGATCATAGTTCACTTTGAGATTGAATTCTCCGTCGCTGATGCATACAGGACCTTCGGGCTCTTCGATCTGAACACCGGTAGCAGCGATATACTTCTTCACAGTGATGGGATATTCGGCTTTGACACCGCTCTTGTCGGTGGAGAGCGCAATGATTGTGGCTTCGCCTTCGCCCACGGCTGTCACAAGACCGTTCTGGTCGACGGTGGCTACGCTGGCATTGCTCGTGCCCCATATCAGACGGGTATAAGTGCAGTTTTCAGGCAATAAAGTGGCCCGGAACTGCATTTCGTCGGTTACGTAGATATTGCCGTCTTCGTTCACTCCTGTCTCGTTTGTAAGAGTGATAGAGGTGATTTTGATTACCTCAGGGATGACATTCACCTGAACGGCAGCCTGAGCGTCGTATACGTTGAACTGAAGGCTCGATGTCGCAGAAATGGTAGCTTCGCCTACTTTCAGTGCGTGGATAGTACCGTCCTGATCGACAGTGGCTACGCTTTCGTCGCTTGAGGAAAATATGACAGTCTTGTCTTCTGCATCATCGGGGCCGATGGTGAAAACTATTGTTGAGTCCATGCCCACTGCCAGAGGCAGGACATCGCTTACCTCGAACGTGATGTTCTCGAGCAGTTTTGATTCAGGAGCTCCAAGCGTGAGCTGCTTCTCATCGTCGCATGCGGTGAATGCTGCGCCGGCGAGCACCAGTCCGGAAAGCAGAATATATGATTTTTTCATCTGTTTTTAATTTTGAGTGTTAAAGTTCTGTATTGGAAACCTTAAACATTATTCCCATCCGGGATTTTGCTTCAGATTAGGATTGAGCTGCAGCTGGTCGACGGGCAGAGGATGGAGGTAGTTGCGCTGTCCCCACTGGCGGTTTGTCTCATAGATGAGACGGTTTTCGCTGTCCTTCAGCATACCGGGGTTGGCCCAGCGGGTGCGCCATTCGCCGACGTGATGAATGCCGACGAAGTCTTTAGGCATTTCTGTCTCGGCAGTTTTCCAGCGGCGCAGGTCGTCGATTCGGAATCCTTCCTGGAAGAATTCGATAGTGCGTTCGCGGCGGATTTCGGTGCGCATGTCGAGTCCGTTCTCAGCGACGAGCTTGTTGGAGAGTGCCGGCATCTTGGGATTGACGCGGAGGCGCACAAGATTCAGGCTTCGGTTGAGTTCTTCGTCGGTGATGCGGTCGTTCTGCTCGAATTTAGCTTCGGCATAAGTGAGGAGTACTTCGGCATAGCGGAGCACAGGCCAGTCGTAGCTGCCGTCGTTGGCATTGCCGAGCTGATGCTCGGTAGCCCACTTCTGGGGGAAATAGCCGTTGCCCCAGTTGGGAAGGAAATCCTTGTATTCTGCGTGTGCGAGTTCTTCTTCGTCGCCTTTCCAGTTGATGCGGCATCCTTTTTCGGAGATGCTCCAGAATGTGTCGCCGGGGCGCATCAGAGTGGTGTGCATGCGGTTGTCGCGGTTCTGCCATTCGCTCTTCACTGTTTCATATCCTTTGAACAGCGGAGATTTCTCGATAGGAAGACCGTCCTGGCAGAGATACATGTCGGCGAAGCGG
The DNA here is from genome assembly GCA_902471685.1 of uncultured Porphyromonadaceae bacterium. Lineage (GTDB taxonomy): Bacteria > Bacteroidota > Bacteroidia > Bacteroidales > Muribaculaceae > CAG-873. The sequence goes on along the minus strand of CABRLF010000048.1, from coordinate 8,730 downwards.
CCGTTGATGATCTGGGCGTTGGCAAGCACCTCTACGTTGATATTCTTGCCGATCACCTTGAGGGTCGGGTCGTAGCAGCGCCTGATGATATATTCGTTGTTGGCGCTCTTGGTGAGTCCGGCGGGGTTGCAGGTCACGTCCTCGAGGATAAACATATAGCGGTAAGCCTGTTCGCCGAGGGTTGCGGGGGCGAAGAGCTCGAAGTTGCCGCTGTTCATCACCTGCTCGGCTGCATTGGCTGCGATGCCGCAGAGTTCTTTGCCGCGGGCTTCGTTTCCGCGGAATTTCTGCCATGTGCCTTCGAAGAGTGCTACGCGGGCCATGAAGCCCCATGCACCTTCGACGCCTACGCGGCCGGCAGGTAGCTCCTTGGTCGGCTTGAGAAGTTCGGTTGCTGCGCGGAGGTCGTTGATGATGAAGTCGCAGACCTCGCCGCGGTCATTGCGGGAAGCGCTCATGAGAGCGTCGTCAACGTCGATTGTATGGTCGACGATGATTGCGTCGCCGAATTTCTGCATGAGTGTGAAATAGTTCCATGCGCGGAAGAAATAGGCTTCGCCCACGTACTGTGCGATTTCTGCCTGATTTCCGTAGTTGGCTGCATTCTCCAGGAGGAGATTGCAGCGGCGGATATTATTGTAGGAGTTGGTGTAGTCGCCGTCGCCCTGAGGTACGGAGTTGGTACCGTTGGCGAAGGTGTTCACGCCGCCTTTGTCGCGGACGAGGTCGGAGCGTTTGTCTGCGTGGAGATTGTCGTAGATAGTGTTGAAGTCGGGAAGCCAGCCGTAGAATATGTTGGCGAAGCTCTCGTAGTCGCCCGGTTTGCCCCAGAGATCCTTCTCTGAAAGCTGGTCCTGCGGGCTGAGGTTGAGACATGATGAGGACGCGAGTGCCATCAGTGCCACAGCCATATATTTGATTGCTTTTTTCATAGCGTAAATATTAGAAAGTGATGTTAGCACCGAAAGTCCAGGTGCGGTTGAACGGATAGCGCGACATATTGGTTACGGTCGATGCGGCTTCGGGGTCCCATCCGTCGTGGATATGGGTCTTTTCCCAGAGGTCGGTACCGGTAACGTAGAAGCGCAGGTTGGTGATCACGTGCTGACGGGAGAGAAGCGACTGAGGCATTGTATAGCCGATAGTGAAGTTCTTCAGGCGAAGATAGCTGCCGTCGTTGACGAGCCAGCTGGAGCACTGGTAGTTGTAGTTGTTGATATCGCTGGTGAATGTGAGGGGGCAGTAGCGGTTGTTCGGGGTCTCGGGGCTCCATACATTGCCGTACCAGTGGTTCGAACCGTTCTGATAGCGGTTACGCATAGGAATCTGCCAGGGGTCTGAACCTCCGTTGCCCTGACGGCGGTAAACTGTGCGCTTGCCGGCGCCCTGGAAGATGAAGTTTATATCGAAACCTTTCCATTCTGCGCCGAAGTTGAACGAGAACTGAATCTTGGGATCATCGGTACCCAGATATACATAGTCCTCTGCGGTGAGCTTGCCGTCCTTGTTGACATCCTCGAACATATTGTCGCCTACACGGAGCATGCGGATATTGCCGACCTGAGATGTCTCCTGATAGCGGTCCTTGTATTTGGCGAGCATTTCTTCATTTTCAATTTTACCGCAGTAGCGGAGACCGAAGATGGAGCGGAGAGGATATCCTTCGCGGTCGGAACGCATACCGGCCTGAATGACGCCGCTGCCGCCGCGGTCGACGAGTTCGTTGTCGGTGTAGGTGAATGTGCCTCCGATATGGTAGGTGACGTTTCCGACTTTGTCGTTCCAGTTCACCTGACCCTCGTAGCCCCATGCTTTGAATTTGCCTTTGTTGCCTGTCGGTGCCTTGTCGCCGAGAATGCCGGGATAGAGCACGTCGATAAGCATGTTGTTGGTGCGCTTCCAGAATGCCTCGGCAGTACCGCGCAGACGGTTGTTGAGGAATCCGAAGTCGAGAGCGATGTTATAGTTGTGGATGCGTTCCCAGGTACGGTCGGTGGAGACGAGTTTGCCGTTGGTATTGAGAGTGCCGACGAGCTGACCGCCGATGAGATTGCCGCTTGTGGATGCCATATTATAGAGGAGGGTGCCGTCGTAGCGGTCGATACCGCTCTGGTTGCCGACATTACCGTAGGAAGCGCGGAGTTTGAGTTCGTTCACGTAGTTGCGGATGCCCTGCATGAAGTTCTCTTCGGTGATGCGCCAGCCGCCGGATACGCCCCAGAAGAAAGCCCATCGGTTTTCGGGACGGAACTTGGAGCTGCCGTCGTAACGAGCCTGACCTTCGATCATGTACTTGCTCTTGTAGTCGTAGTTGGCGCGGCCGTAGTATGACATGATGGCTTCTTCCCACTTGCTTACGCTTTGGAGAGTTGTTTCGCCCACACCATTGGGGACATTGAGTGAAGACTGGATATCGAGCGACTTGCTACCTGAGCCTTCGAACTGCTTCATGTTATACTGCATACCGGCCATGAGGGTCATGTTGTGGTCCTCGTTGAAGGTCTTTGTATAGTTGAGGTAGCCCTGAACGGAGTAGAAGTCGGTTTGCGACCACGTCTTCTGATAATATGTGTCCTTCTGCAGGGGGAACGTCGTTTCAGGAGTATCGTCGTACTGGTAGAAGTCGATAGGAAGCGATTTGGTGTCGCGTGTGGCTTCCGAGTGGTTGTAACCGAGAACTGCATTTGCCGACAGTCCTTCGATAATATCGTAGCGGAGAGTCTCGCTGATGTTGACGGCGTTGACTTTCAGCTTGTTATCACCGCCAAGTTCGACGAGCCAGTTCGGTGTTCGCCAGTCTCGGCCCCAGGCATAGGGTTTGCCGGTAGATGTGGATGTCGGGAAGCCGGGCTGAGCGGAGTTCACGGTCAGCGCTGCGCCGATCTGGGTCGGTGCCACCTGGTCCTGACGGTTATATGCGATAACGCTCTGGAGTGTGAAGTTCTCTGCGAGTTTCATGCTGTTGTTCAGGCGCAGGTTGACGCGCTGGTTGTGGTTGTTGCCCCACTTGAGGTTCGAGTCGTCGTACATGTAGCCGAGCGAGAAACGGTAGGTGTTTTTCTCCGTGCCGCCGCTTACGGAGAGCTCATGCTGCGTACTCCAGCTGTCGCCCCACATCACGTCCTGCCAGTCGGTGTCGAAGAATACCATTTCGTCGACGTTCGACATGTTCAGGGGATTGCCTTTGATCCATGAATTTTTGTATCGCTTTGCAAGCTGAGCGTAGCGCACCCATGTATCATTGGGGCCTGCCCCGTCGTTGGCGGAAGCAGCCAGGATACCGTCGGCCCACTGCTCGAGGCTGAGCATTTCGGCCGAAAGACCGATGTGCTTGTAAGTGAACGATCCGCTGTAGTCCACTTTCACCTTGCCGGCTGCGGCTTTCTTGGTTGTGATAAGGATAACACCGCCGGCAGCCTTGCTACCGTAGATAGACGCGGATGCATCCTTGAGGAAGTTCATCGATTCAATATCCGAAGGGTTGATAAGGCGAAGATCGTTGATGCTTTCGTATTCAACACCGTCGATGATAACGAGCGGGGCAGCGGTATTTGCCGAAACGGCGCCGCGGAGGGTCATGTTCCAGGATTCGTCGCCCGGAGCTGACGAACTGCGGGTCACGATAACGCCCGGCACCTGACCCTGAATTGCCTGTACGGGACTGGAAAGTGTACCTTTGTTGGAGAGTGCCTTGTCATCCACTACGGCTACAGAACCGGTCATTGTGGCTTTCTTCTGTGTGCCGTAACCTACGACAACCACTTCGTTCAGCACCTCATTGTTTTCTTTCAGTACAATACTGAGATTGCTTCCGTCTACTTTTACCTCCTGTGTGAGAAAACCCACATAGGAAACGATTAGGGTAGCGCCCTGTGGAGCCTTGATCGAGAAATTGCCGTCGATGTCGCATGTGGCACCAACCTTTTCTCCTTTTACAATTACTGAAGCGCCGATAAGCGGTTCGCCCGTCTCATCGACAACCTGTCCTGTGACAACGGCACTGTTCGTGACAGCCGCCGACAGCGGAGCAGCATAGGTTTGCGACGGTACCGCCACTGCCAGTGTTGCAGCGAGGATACCTCCGTAGACCGGTGTCCGCCATGACAGGAAATCGTTACATTTCTTGCTCATAAAAAGTGGGAATAGGTTTAAGATTGATTTATTATGAGATATTAAGATTTCAAACTATTGCAGCCATATATTGCCGTACGTCGCGGCGTCCGAGCCGAAGATGGTTTTCCACGGTTTTTTTTGAAAGCGCGAGATAGTCAGCGATTTCTTCAGTTGTTTTCTCTTCGTAGCGACTCATGATATATATTATACGTCGCTGTTCGGGAAGACGCCCAACGCGTTGCGACTCAAAAGATGCGATATCTTTTGCCGATACACATGCATCGACAGGATGCTCGGCGGCTCCGTTATAGAGTTGCATGAGATCGTCGGTCGCGGCGCGTGCGTTGATTCTGCGTCTCAGAAAATCGTAGGCGATATTGCGGGCGATGAGAAACAGGAGAGGTTTCACTGTCTCCGGACACAGGCTTTTGTCATATGTCAGAAGTCTGAGCCATACATCCTGCGCAAGATTCTCGGCATCTTCCCTGCATTGGATATAGGAGGAAATGAAATTGAGAACCTGCAGTGAGTAATCTTTGTAGGCTTGTGTGATGATTGTGAGATTGTCGCTCTCGGTGTTTTTCATGGTTGCTTCTGTTTTCGGTTTTAGCTGGGTCGGTTTGTTGTCGACGTTGCAAAATTAGACCGAATTCAGAAGGCTGCAAAAGTTTTCGAGGGGCTTTATATCTCGTTTAAGGTTGTAGGATAAATAGTTTTGTTATTCATTGTAATACAGGTGCTTAAGAGAATGAGATTGAGAGTGTCATAAGAATTTGAGACTATTTCCGCTTGATGTATTCGGCTGGAGTGATGCCTGTGATGGCTTTGAAGTGGCGGAAGAAACTTGCACGCGAGGAGAAACCGCATCGCTCGGAAAGAGCAGTAAGTGTGAATTTCGATATGTCTGTTTCGTCGACTAAACGCTTGAATTCCTCGACGCGGTACTCATTGACAAAGTCGTAATAGGTCTTGTGAAGATACTGGTTGAAGAGGAAGGAGAGTGCATGACTTGTGGTTCCGGCGAGAGTGGCGAGATCGGAACTTTTCATGTCGGGATTAGTGTAAGGCTTTTTGTCGTTCATGATTCTTACCAGCAGTTTGAGCAGACGCTTGCATTCTTCGTCGGAGAGGCGCGTTGTGCGGTATGCTGCACCGGCCTTGGCGTTGGCCTGATTCTGTGCTTCGTCCGATGTCTGCGAAGGACGGGATGCTTCTTCAAAGAACCGCTCTTCTTCTTCCTGCTCGCGACGGCGTTTGCGCTGGTAAATATTAAATAAGGTATATGCCACAAGAATGACAACAGCTGCCATAGCGATTATTGCCCAGTTGAATGTGCTCTCTTTGGTGATAGAAAGCACGGTTTCTGTCGAAGGATCGCCTTGAAGACGCATAATCAGTTTCTGCGTACCTTCTGGAATATTGTAAATGCGCACAGGGTTGAGACCGTTGGTGCGTCGCCATTTTCCGTCGGAATCTTCAAAACGGTACTCTACAATAAAATTCTCCGAGGGCTTGAATCCGAAGTCTGAGGGATAGATTACAAGATTCGTTTCGTTGCCGGAAAGTGTCACGGATAGATTCTTGTCTTTTCCTGAGATCCGGGATGTAATATTTCTTCCGTTTGATGTCAGGCTTGTCACCGCCACGGGTCCGTGATGACCTGACTGCTGATGCTTGAGCTTCTCGAAGTCCAGCACGGTGAGGCCGAATGAATTTCCGAACCAGAGATTCCCTTCCGCGTCTTTGACGGGCTGGCATAGCGTGAATACCTGATTGGGAAGGCCGTCGGCAGTATTGTAATTGCTGAATTTGCTCTTTTTGTCGTATCGGATCAGCCCCTTGTCTGTGCCGAACCATAGCCAGCCGTCGTTGTCCTCGATTGCGGACATTGTCGAAATGTTGCTGTCAGTGCCGTAATTGATGTTGCCGAATCTTGACATCTGGAGGTCGGAGGTGAAGAGGTTTCCCCGGTCGGGAACGAAATACAGCTGACGGTCGCTGTCTTCAAATATATCCCTGATCTTTTTGTTGTTCGCGAATCCGGCGGGGAAACGGTCGGCGCGGATAGTGTTGCCGTCCCATACGGCCATGCCGTTTTCAGTGCATATCCATCCGCGGCCGGTGCTGTCGAAGAAGACCTCATAGACATTTCCTTTGGGCAACTGTGAATTCGTGAATGTCCAGTGTCCTTTCACCTTTCCGTTCCGGAACCGGAAAAGACCTTCGGACGTACCAGCCCACATGTCATCGTTCCGGTCTGTCACAATAGCGAAGACGGAAGCAGTGGGAGAAATGGCTCCGTCACATTCAAAATCCTTCATAACACCTGTCGAGGCGTCATATTCATACATGCCCCCTTCATATGTGCCGATATAAAAGGTGTCTTTCACCTGTGTGATGGCAAAAATAATGTTGGACCGGATCTGTGGTTTGACAAATCGCGTGAGCTTTTTGCGTGTCTCATCGACAATAAAGAGTCCGTCGCGTGTGCCTATGATTTTCAGAGGTCCGTCCATTGCGAATGCGCGGACTGCGTATTTATAGGACTCATATACTCCAGGGAGGGAATATACCGATAAGAGATTGTTGAGGTTGGGAGTATATTCAACTCCCATCTGATAATGTCCTATCCAGAGGAGTCCGAGATCATCAAGCAAAATGGAATAAACAGAGTTGGACCTCAGCGACGGGATTCCTGAGGTAGTCGTCATATGTGAGATGACGTCGTGCGTGGCGGGAGAGTAGCAGAATATGCCATCGCCGTCGGTCGACGCATAGATGTTGCCGTCATTATCCGTCGCGACGGAAGTTATCAGGTTGTTTCCCAACGATATTATGGGCATATATTGCCTTGTGTTCATGTCGAAGGGCAAGATTCCCATACCACGGATACCGAGGTAGATTGTGTTTCCGCTGCGGGTCATGAGCGTGCAGTTTCCGTTTACGGGAAGCTTGTATGCATCGTAATGCTCGTCCGAGAGATCCCGATAATAAAGACAATGGTCTGTCGAAGCCCATAATTCGCGCCCCGGCCGGACAAAAAGCCCGGTAATCTCCCCGACTTGGGATCCTGTATTCTCTGAAAGTTCGACTTTCGACAAATTCTGCTTCGGTATGTTCAGATGGAATACGCCCTGTTCGGTGCCAATATATAAGTCGTTCGGGCCGTCGGAAGCAAGTGAACTGACGGCGAAGCTGATTTTATCCCCGAAGATCTGCTGAGGCTGAGTTTCTCCCGGAGCGATGACACTTAGTCCCGAATGTGAGCCGATATATATATTTCCGCTTTCGTCGTTCCGTAATATCACATTAACGCGACACGAACCCTGTTGCTTCTTTGGAAACGGGAATGATACTATATGATTGCCGTCGAAACGGTCGACACCTGATTCGGTGCCGAACCAGATGTATCCGTATGAATCCTTGTATATTGTGTTTACCAGCAGGTCGCTCAATCCGTCGGCGGTCGAAATCTGTTTCATCTCTGACTTCAGCGCAAAGCAAACGTCGCGCGATAGAGTGAGAAAAATGCCGACAATGAATATAACTCGCAGGAAATAGGTCATTTATTGGTATCGATTGGTTAAATTAAGAGCCGGTGCGCAGCGGAACTGCGTGCAGAAATCCGTGTTTCGGACCTTCCTTATTATTTCTGCAAAATTACTTTTTAGTTTTCTTAATTGCAAATATTAAAGCAGTTTCAGTCCATAAATAAATAATTTCTTTAATCGATTAGGTGTGAACACCAACTCCTGCGTTTAAAAATAGAATAGGTGCAGTCTGCCCTCGGCTGAAAAGGCAATAGAAAGTAAAATTTGGCGTTATTGGGATAAATAAGTAATTTTGTAGAACCAAACGATGAAATTACTCAGAATCCTTGCGGTCGCTTTTGTTCTGCTCAGTTGTTTATACAGCTTCGGACAGGATGGCAGCACTGCTTATAATTTCCTCAATGTCACATCTTCGGCCCGCATCTGCGGGTTGGGGGGCATGAATATTACCCTCGTTGACGATGACATTACTGTCACCGACCAGAATCCTGCTCTTTTAGGTTCTGAAATGAGCAATATGCTGGCGGCCAACTATATGAGGTATCTGGGAGGCTCGAATTTCGCAGGCATACGTTATGCCCATTCGGCAGGCGAACGCGGAGCATGGGCTGCGACGGTACAGTATTTCGGGTATGGTTCGATGAAGGAAACACTTCCCGACGGAAATATTGTCGGTTCTTTCTCACCCAAGGATGCTGTCTTCGGAGGTATGTATTCGCACGATATCACCGACCGGCTCCGTGGCGGAATTGCGGTAAAAATGATCTACAGCAGTTATGCCGAGTACTCGGCATTTGCTCTGGCTACAGACTTGGGTATCAACTATTATGACCCTGAGCGTGATATGTCGCTCTCGATTGTAGGTGCGAATCTCGGCGGTCAGATAAAGCGATTCAATGAATCTTACGACCGTCTGCCCGTCGACCTCCGGCTCGGCTGGTCTCAAAGTTTCGGAGATTTCCCGATCCGGTTCTCCGTCACGGCATGGAACCTTACAAAATGGCATCTTCCCTATGTCGAGACCGGCGACGGGTCGTCGGAAGATACTCCGGTGGTGAAGGATAAG
>CABRLF010000047.1 GCA_902471685.1 uncultured Porphyromonadaceae bacterium | reverse complement strand
TCTGTGTGTATAAGGCTGCCTCTCTTAATATTTTTAGATTATGTGCAATAGTTACATTCATATTAAGTAGTTTCCGTTGAATTCTAATGTAAATAAAGCAATCGACTACTGACATCAAAGTTGTAAGCAAAACAGGCTGTAAGTGTTTAACTTACAGCCTGTTGTCTGGCGGAAAGATAGGGATTCGAACCCTAGGTGCCCGCAAGGGCACAACGGTTTTCGAGACCGCCCCGATCGACCACTCCGGCATCTTTCCTCGGGATGCATCCGGTTTTTGCCCGTTTGCGAGTGCAAAGTTAGGATTTTATTTTGGATTGTGCAAATCCGCAGAGTTTTTTCGCAAAATATTTTTATTTAAGTGATTTCGTGCAGATGTCAGTTGTCGCGCTCTGCGGCGCCTTTGGCATAATTTTCGAGCGAAATCAGATATTCATTGTCGCTTATGGCGCGAACAGCATCGAGATTGATATATTTCTCTCCGTTTCCGCGTGTTATGGGGAATACTTCTTTCATCCGTTCGGTGGCTTTCAGACCCATCGGACTGTATGCTCCTTTATCCGGGGTCGGTCCTACTTCATCGGGAATTTCGGTGAGCGTGACCGGTACGACATGGCCACAAGGGGGATATCCGACGTTGGCCCACATTATCATTTTTGCAGGGTCTTCGCCAGGTTTCAGACCCTCGATGGCTATTGTGGCAGTGGAGGAGTGGCGAGGTATGTAGTCCTGATCGACTGTCCATGAAAAATCGCTTGCGCCGGCGTCAAACCCGGTAACGGAATTGAAGAACGATCTGCTGAGGCCTTCGGTAAGAGAGGCCGGGGTTATTGAGGCTGATGCAATCTGCTCGGCGAGAAGAGCTTCGACATTCGCATGGCGGATATAACCTTTTCCTTTGTCGGGTGTGCCGCTGTAAGCATAGTTTGTGCGGATAAGTACGCCATCAGGAGCGTCGGCGAGATCATAACGCTTGTAATTATAGTCGTCGGTTTCAAAATATGCACCTGCCCCGGTTGCGTCGATAACCCCGAAATCGGTCTGAACGCCCATCGGCTTGGGTAAGTCCTTGAGTAACTGTTCGAAATCGTCGACAGTACGGCAAGTCGCCAGAGCGCGTGCCATCACATACCCCTCGCGGTCGGCCCATTGGGGGGAGTTTGCCGGAAGATTGTATGCCACAGTATTCATTATAGCGAATCCGGCATCGTTCATTCCGGTCCACGCCTCGTCGAGGTTCAGTTCGTCGCTACCGTTGAAGAGAGCCACATATCCAATGTCGCCGTTGTCGACTCGGTAGATAAAGTTGTTTTTTGCCGAGGTATCGCGATGTTTCCACAGAATCGGACGGCCGTTGGCGGTGGCTTTTGCCGCAATAATTGCGGATGTGCAGGCATCGCTGTCGGAGACGGCTAAAACTGCCAGAATAATCAGGAACAGACGGAGTTTCATAATGCCGGAGATTATTGCTGTTTGAAGAAAAAGCAAGCGTCGCCATAACTCAGGAAACGATAGGCGCTGTCGAGAGCATGGCTGTATATGTCGCGCCACTTGTCTCCGATGAAAGCGGAGACGAGCAGCAGGAGAGTGGACTGCGGCTGGTGGAAGTTTGTAATCATCGCATCGACAATGCGATAGCGGTAGCCAGGAGCGATTATGATACGGGTCCGGCCGACGAGAACGGGATCACCGGTCGCATCGAGATAGCTTACTATCGCGCGAAGTGCCTCCGCTGTGCCGAGATCGTTTGCCCCGTCTTCATAAGGTGTCCATTGGGGAAGTTCGCCTTCCCAGCATTTCCTGTGCATGAGCACTCCGATGTGGTAGAGGCTTTCGAGAGTGCGGACCGATGTTGTTCCGACCGCAACTACGGGACGTCCGGCGTCGATGGCACCGGCAAGATCGGCGATGAAATTCCGGTCGACAGTTATAAACTCCGAGTGCATGTCGTGATCTCCGATGTGATCGGACTTGACGGGGCGGAATGTGCCGGCACCAACGTGGAGTGTCACTTCGCGTCGCTCTACGCCGCAGCGGTCGAGTTGGCCAAGAAGGAAGTCGGTGAAGTGCAGCCCGGCAGTGGGAGCGGCCACAGAGCCTTCTATGTGGCTGTATACAGTCTGATAGTCGTCGGAGTCGGAGGCCTCGGAGCGCCGGTTCAGATACGGGGGGATAGGAATCTCTCCAACTGCAGAGATTATATCGGAGAGTGTGAGGGCCTGATTATCCCACGTGAACCGGATAGTCTGCGATTTGTCGGGAGCCGGTGGCAAAGGCATTCGTTCGGCGCACAGGACGGTACTTCCAGCCGGAGTGTCGACATTCATTTTCAGAACGCCGTCTTTCCATTTCTTAGAATTGCCTACCAGACACTGCCACGAGCATTCGCCCCGGGCCGCAAAAGCCTGCTCATAGTCTGCAGGGTCGTGCGGCTCGAGGCAAAAGATTTCTATTGCAGCGCCTGTAGCCTTGGCAAAGCGCAGTCGGGCGTTAATAACCCGAGTGTTGTTATATACAAGCATGGCATCTGCCGGCATTACTGAAGGCAGCTGTCTGAAAACCAAATCGGAAATAGTGTTGTTGCGGAACATCAGCAATTTGCATTCGTCGCGCTGTGCCAACGGATGTTTCGCAATTCTTTCTTCGGGGAGAGGATAGTTATAATCTTCGATTCGTATATCTCGTGGACTGGTCATCTGTAATTATTTTTTACAAAGGTACGATAAAACTCCGGAAATGCCGAACAAAACGTACAAATGTCATCGTAAAGCCTTTCTACGCGTACCCTCTCCAGTGCGCGTATCGGGAATCCATAGCGGACGCCTCTCCGGCCTATCTGCCACGGTTGATTGTACGGTTTGCATATGTTCCGAAAACCGTCACGACAATGAAACAAATGAGCGGAAGGGTGAATGAAACATTCACAGCCGGCAGGAATCCAATCGTTCCAAAATCAATTATCGCACCCTGCAGTGGCGGCATCAGCGCTCCGCCGACAATCGCCATAACGAGGAAAGCCGATCCGAGAAAAGTGTCCTGAGGATCTACTTTCTCAAGAGCGATTCCATAAATGCTCGGGAACATGATGGACATAAACGCACTGATCGCAACCAGGAAGCAGAGACCTGCCATTCCATGAATAAGAATCGCGCATAATGTACATACAGATGCTCCTGTGCCAAATATTATCAGCATTTTCGACGGATTAACAAACTTCATGATATATGTGCCGATAAATCTGAAACTGAGGGTGAGGCACATTGCCAGAATATTGTACAACTGAGCCGTAGCCTTATTCACACCCAGATTACCGGCATACTGAATGATGAATGTCCATACCATTATCTGCGCGGCGACATAAAAGACCTGAGTAATCACGCCACTCACGTATATATGATTGTGCCACAGATTCCTGAAGGTAGATCTGAAGTTTATACGGTCATCCTTTTTCTGAGCTTTGGGCATTTTCGTACATGCGATAATAACGAGCATGACGACAACCACCAATCCAATAATGACGTAAGGGTCTCTGATTACGGCTAAATCATGCACCCGGACGGACGCCTTGGCTGAATCGGAGAGTGTCGAAAAAACGAGATTGCCTTCGCTGTCCCGCTGGTCCGATATCAGATTCGGCAGAATGAAAAAAGAAGCGACTGCCATGCCAGTCAGTGATCCAACCGGATTAAATGCCTGCGCCATATTCAAGCGGCGGGTGGATGTTTCCTTGCTGCCAAGCGAAAGGATATACGGGTTGGCGGTGGTTTCAAGGAATGCGAGGCCGAATGTCAGAATATACAGGGACACACAGAAAAAAGCAAAACTCTCATAGTTGGCGGCGGGAATAAACAGAAACGCACCGAAGGCATACAGTCCGAGGCCGAGCAGAATGCCGCTCTTATAACTGAACCGCCGGATAAACAGAGCTGCCGGTATGGCCATGGTGGCATATCCGCCATAGAAGGCGAACTGGACCAGAGATGCTTTTGCAGTCGATATCTCCATAAGGTCCTTAAAGGCGGCCACCAATGGATTGGTGATATCGTTCGCAAAGCCCCAAAGCGCGAAAAGTGTTGTAAGAAGGATAAAAGGTATTAGATATTTTTTCTCTACCAGGGCGCCGCGCTGCCGGTGAATATTACTCATTTGACTTTTATTTGTTGATTATACCATCGATATCGGAAGCCGATGAAATAACGCCGTCGGCAACGGCCTGCAGGAGTACATTGCCGATTGCGGTTGCTTCCACGGGTCCGGCCATGACAGGAATGCCGATTGCTTCCTCCGTGAGCCGGTTCAGCAAGGCGTTTCGGCTTCCTCCGCCTATAATCTGCAGTCTGCTCACGGGCGCCGGCAGCATCGAGTTCAGTTCATCTATTCCTCTCTTATATCTGGCAGCCAGAGACATCAGGACGCAACGCACAAATTCTCCCTGCGTCGCGGGTGCCTCAAGTTCCCGGAACTGACAATAGCCAAGTATGGCTTCTTCCATATTGTCGGGATTGGTGAACACAGAGTCATCCACGTCGACAACCGTAGTAATTCTGGCCCGTTCGGCTTCCGACAGAAGATAATCGTAGCCTGTCGGCAGTCCCCGGTCTTTCCATGCGGCGATAAGCCGCTGCAGGATCCAGAGTCCGGTGATGTTCTGCAGGAATTTTATTTTACCACCGACGGCACCTTCGTTGGTGAATCCTGCGAGTCGCGCTTTCTCGGTGGTGATTGGTTCGTCGATGACAACTCCAAGCAGAGACCATGTCCCGGAACTGAGAAATGCAGTGCCGTCGACCCCGTAAGTTCCCGGGACGGCATAGACGGCACTCGCGGTGTCGTGAGAACCTACGGCAATAACTTTTACGTCATAATCAATGCCGATCTCACGCTTTATGTCGGCAGTCAGACTGCCACGTACCTCTCCAGGCATGACGATGCGTCCAAAAATATGCTCCGGCAGACCTGCCCGGCGTATAAGTTCCGTGTTCCATGTTCCCGTTGCGGCATCGATCAGTTCCGATGTAGAAGCGATAGTGTATTCATTTGCCGCCACACCGGTAAGGAAGAAGCAGAACAGGTCGGGAGTGAACAGAAGCCGGTCGGCCGCAGCGAGCATACATGGCATCGTACGCTTCATATCGACGAGTCTGTAAAGGGTGTTGATATCCATAACCTGGATACCGGCTTGCGCATAGTGGGCGGCGAGGTCATTATGTTCGAAATAGCGGCCAGCTCCTCCTGCAAATGCAGGATCGCGGTAACACAACGGGTTGCCAAGAAGATTCCCGTCGCGGTCGATCAGACCGAAATCCACGCCCCAGGTGTCAATGCCTATGCTGCGGAGCCTGTATCCGGCCTCAACGGCATTCCGCAGACCGCTCTTCATTTCCTGAAACAAAGCCAGAAAATCCCAGTATAGATGTCCGCCCATGGCGATCTGTCGGTTGTCGAACCGATGCAGCTCCTCGAGAGTCAGCTGACCGCGGTCGATGGAAGCGGCAATTACCCTGCCGCTTCCACCGCCGAAATCAACTGCGATATACGCTTCTTTCATTTTCCTTCCTTGCCTAAGAAGTATGATTCGAGATCGTCTATCTCATTGCGGGTCAGAGGATCGACATTGTCGCCGTCGAGCACCGCAATACGACATCCCATCTCAAAAAACATCGCTCTTTCGAAGGCCTGATCAAAATCCGCTCCGCAGACAACCTGACCATGCTTCAGAAGCATGACAGAGTTGTGCGTTTCCATTGCTTTTATGACATGCTCGGCAAGCTGGGGAGAGCCGGGACGGAAGTAGGGAATTACCGGTATCTCTTCGCCCACATGCAAAGCCATCTCCGCGGTAAAATTGAAATTAACGGGCCGGGATTTCATGCATGCCACGGCGGTGGCATAGGGGCTCTGAAAATGCAGCACTACGCCTACGTCCGGTCGGTTGCGCATCACATTGAGATGGAAACCGCTTTCCATCGAAGGCTTTACCCCGTTCAGAATCCGGCCGTCGGAAAGCTGCACAACCGACACACGGTCGGCGGTAAGCTCCGGCAGCCATGATCCTGTGCCTGAAATAAGCACCTCGCCGTTCGGGAGACGCCACGACAGGTTGCCGCTACTGCATATGGTCAGACCGGCAGCTCCGACGCGGTGTGCCTGCCGGATGAATTCATCAATCTGCTTTGAAGTTGCCATAGGATCTTATTTGTAGATAGGTCCGTAATTCGCGCATGCGCGGTAATCAGCTCCTTCTTTGTCCATGCCGAAGGCGTTCCACGCTGCCGGACGGAATATATCGGCATCCTCGATATTGTGCATGCACACAGGGATACGCAGAATCGAGGCCAGAGTAATCAGGTCTTTTCCGATATGTCCGTAGGAGATGGCGCCGTGGTTGGCACCCCAGTTGTTCATCACCGAGTATACATCCTTGAAGGCTTCGCGATCGGGGCACAGACGGGGCACGAACCATGTGGTAGGCCATGTTGGATCGGTGCGCATATCGAGCACCTTATTGATTTCCGGATCGATGTCGACAGTCCATCCTTCAGCAATCTGAAGAACCGGACCGAGTCCTTTGACAAGGTTCAGACGCATCATAGTCACGGGCATTCCGCCCTTGGTGAGGAAATTGGACGAGAAACCACCGCCACGGAAGTAATCGCGGTCGGCCGGATACCAGGTGGTAGCCTTCAGACATGCCTCAACATCTTTTTCCGTCATTTCCCACGACGGCTTCATGCAAGGCTCGCCCTGAGCGTTCATGCTGGCACCGGTGGCATCGAGGGTTGTAGCACCCGAGTTGATGAGGTGTATGATACCGCCGGAAGCACGTCCGGTCAGCTCCTTGCCGGTTACACGACGGACAGCCTCGGGGCTCCAGTATGTGCGGACGTCGGAGAACATCTGGCCGCAGCCGGTCAGCAGGTGTCCGAAAAGCATGGCAACACCGTTGCATGCGTCATTCTCGGTGGCAAGAACGAATGCCTCGCGGATACCGTTCCAGTCGAACGAAGTATTCATCAACGCCTCGGTATAGTCTCCGTTAGGCTTCCAGTCGGTCCACTGACGCTGCCCCTGGAAACCGCCGGCGATAGCATTGTGGCCGAGCGACTCTTCCTTGAAGCCCATCTCGCGCAGACGGGGATTGCCTTGCATAAGGTCGCGGACAATGAGTGTCATCTTGACGATGAATTCCCAGTCGGCATCTTTCTGCTCGCGTGTCTTCTTCTTCTCGGGACGGTTCTTGAAATCCTCGCCCTCATTGGTCTTGCAGTATTTTTCTGTCCATGCCATAGCCTTGGCATACTCCTCATGATCGTAGATTCCTTCGTCCATACGGCGCAGAATCTCTGTCTCGTCGATGCTCTCATTGCGCATGCCCAGATACTCCTGGAAGAAAGCCGGATCGACGATAGAACCGGCGATACCCATACACATCGAGCCGATCGAGAGGTAACTTTTGCCTCGCATGCATGCCACAGCGACAGCAGCGCGGGCAAAACGCAACAGTTTCTCGGCAACATCTGCCGGAATAGTATTGTCGTCCAGATCCTGAACGTCGTGGCCATAGATGCCGAACGCAGGCAGACCTTTCTGTGCGTGAGCAGCCAGAACAGCAGCCAGATAGACAGCGCCGGGACGCTCGGTTCCGTTGAATCCCCACACAGCCTTGGGCCAGTAAGGATTCATGTCCATTGTTTCAGCACCGTAACACCAGCATGATGTAACCGTGATTGTAGCGCCGACACCTTCACGCTCGAATTTCTCGGCGCAGGCAGCGGTTTCGGCAACGCGACCGATTGTGCTGTCGGCAATGACACACTGCACCGGTGTGCCGTCGGGATAACGGAGATTGTTTGTTATAAGTTCTGCTACGGCTTTGGCAAGATTCATGGTTTTCTCTTCCAGACTCTCGCGTACGCCGCCCTGACGCCCGTCGATGGTGGGTCGAATGCCGATTTTCGGATAAGTTTTCATTGTATTATGATTTATAGTATTATGATTATCTGTTTAGAAATTTTTTAGTTATCTTGTCTGCTTTTGCATTTTTTATTTCCGACAGACCGCGACTGCCATACGGGCTTTGCACGCCATAAACGACAGAACAGCATCGTTGCGCGGCCGGAACATGCCATCACACCGTCAAGCAGACTCCGACAGAGATATCTTGACGGTTATCGGATTGATTATTATAGATTTAGTGTATGGGGCAAGCTCCATGGTATCAGTATTGCAGAAGAACGGTCTGACGATTTAAGGTCTTATAAGTTTCTACCCGTCTTGCGGGTACAACGACAAAGTTAATCAAATCATCCGGATTATGCAAAAGATTATTCACTCTCATAAGATCACTTTGACTCATCTTTTTTTCTTAACAATATCAATTCTTCCTGTCCGGACGGAAATGCGTTGTGTAACTTGGTTCCGGTCAGATTCCGTCTGTCGGGATGAAGCCCATTGTATAGATTCCGCCACTCGTCACATCATTTAGGGGTTGTAGGTATGGTTAATCTTTGTTAAACTGCTGAAAAAATATGTTTTTTAATATGTTTTTTGTAACTTTGCGAAAGAAATATGGCAACAGGCTCAATAAGCTAAAAGTAAAACAAAAACGACATTGCCTTCGCAAATTGATATCGAAAGATAATAAATAAGCGAAATTAGAACTTAAAACGGACTATTCCACTTACAGAGGACCTTTCCTATGCTGAAAGCTGCGTTAGAAAAAGCAATCAACGAAGACATGGCAGAAATATGGTCTGTCTTGTCGCCGGATGAAAAGAGGATTGTTACAGATAATCTTCAGATACATACTTTCAAGAAGAATCAGCTCATCTATGCCGAAGGTGATGAGCCGGAATTTCTCTGGTGTCTTTTCAAAGGCAAAGTGAAGAAAACGAAAGAGGGTGTCGGCGGCCGCGTTCAGATTTTGCGCCTGATCCGTCCGGTGCAGTATTTCGGCTACCGTGCCTATTTTGCCGACGAGCCCTACGTATCGAGCGCATCCGCTTTCGAGCCGTCGGTCCTTGGCGCCATACCATTGAATATAGTCCGCGATCTCATCCAGAACAATATCAAGCTGGCATGGTTCTTCATTCATGAACTGTCGCGCAACCTCGGCGGCTCCGATACGAAAATCGTCAATCTTACGCAGAAGCATATCCGTGGCCGTCTGGCCGAAGCACTGATTGTCCTCATAGATAATTACGGCTATGAAGATGACAATTCAACCCTGAGGATATATATGGCCCGCGAAGATCTCGCCAATCTCTCGAATATGACTACTTCCAATGCGATCCGCACTCTGTCGTCTTTCGTCAACGAGCATCTGCTGTTTGTCGACGGGCGCAGAATCAAGATTGTCAACGAGGCTCAGCTCCGTAAGATTTCCAAATTCGGATAGACTATCAATCTGATAATATACAGAAACCGCTCTGTCGCAAGTCACGGCAGAGCGGTTTCTGTATATATTGGTGTTTGTGTTACTTAACTTCCACTTTCAGGGCTTCGTAAGCACGTTCGGCTTTGTCGCGCGCGGCTTCGACCGACACATCGGACGCGAGTATGACACCCATGCGGCGGTGTCCGTGGATTTCGGGCTTGCCGAAAATACGGATCTGTACTCCGGGCTCGCGGAGCACATTCTCGAGATTGCCGAATACTATCTCCTTTGTATCGCCTTCCACTACGATAGCGCGGGAAGCAGAAGGACCGTAGAAACGGGGCTCCGGGACCGGCAGACCGAGGAGTGCGCGTGCATGGAGGGCAAACTCGCTCATGTCCTGCGAAATCATGGTCACCATGCCGGTATCGTGCGGACGCGGTGATACTTCGCTGAAAATCACCTGGTCGCCTTTTACGAACAGTTCTACCCCGAAGATGCCGTAGCCTCCGAGAGCATCGGTGATAGCCTTGGCAACGCGCTGAGCCTCGGCAAGAGCTTTTTCGCTCATGGGCTGAGGCTGCCATGAATAGCGATAATCGCCGTTTATCTGAATATGTCCGACCGGAGCGCAGAATACAGTGCCGGCGATGGAGCGGATGGTGAGCAAGGTTATTTCATAGTCGAAATCCACAAAACCTTCAACGATCACCCGGCCGGCCCCGGCACGGCCGCCTTCCTGAGCTTCCTTCCATGCGGCATCGATATCCTCGGGCTTGCGGATGGTGGACTGTCCGTGGCCGGACGAACTCATTACTGGTTTCACCACTACGGGAAGACCGATTTCGTCGATAGCGTGGCGGAATTCTTCTTCAGTAGAAGCGAAGCGGTAAGGCGATGTTGTCAGGCCCAGTTCTTCGGCAGCGAGACGGCGGATTCCTTCGCGGTTCATGGTGAGGAATGCGGCGCGGGCAGTCGGCGTGACGTGATAGCCTTCTTTCTCAAGTTCTACGAGCGTGGGAGTAGCGATGGCTTCGATTTCGGGGATTATGTGATCAGGTTTTTCAAGCTCAACAATTTCGCGGAGCTTGTCGCCGTCAAGCATGTTGAACACGTAGGAACGGTGAGCAATCTGCATCGCAGGGGCATTGGCGTATTTGTCGCATGCCACAACCTCAACACCGAGGCGCTGAAGCTCGATGGCCACTTCCTTGCCGAGTTCGCCGCTGCCCAAGAGCAGCGCCTTGCGGCCGGACGGAGTCATTACAGATCCAATATTTGCCATGGTCTTATCGTATTTATTGTTTTTGATATTAATTATTCTGTCGGTTTATTATAATCGAAAAAAACGTCTTGCGTTGGTGTCGGTCAGAGCCGCCGTTTCCTCGGACGTTTTGCCGAGACTTCGGGCGATCTCATTGACCACCAGTGGAATGTATGCGCTTTCGTTGCGCTTGCCGCGGTGAGGTACGGGAGCGAGATAGGGAGAATCGGTTTCGGTGAGGATTCTGTCGGCGCCGATTTCCTGAAGGACATCACGTACACTGCAGTTCCTGAATGTCACGATGCCGTTGATGCCGAAATAAAAGTCGCCAACGCGCCGTATGCGTTCTACATCTTCCTTTGTGCCTCCGAAACTATGGAATACGGCTTCCACGCCGGGATAGACTTTCAGAATCTCGAGAACCTGATCAAGTCCTTCGCGGCAATGGATAATGACGGGAAGATTCATCTCCAGTGCTTTCTGAACCTGGATGTTGAAAACCTCCATCTGCTGCAGTTCGCGCGTACGATCCCAGTACAGATCTATACCGACCTCGCCAATAGCCTTATAATCGGCGGTGTGTGCATCGAGTTCGTCGAACACACGCTTCATGGCGCCGTGCCAGTCTTCGGGTACTTCTGTCGGATGCAGACCCATCGCCATAATTGTGGATTCAGGGCGCAGGCCATGAAGCGAGCGCATTGGAGTGATGCTGTCGAGATCCACATTCGGGAACATCATCATTTCCACACCGGCCGCCAATGCACGGTCGACGGCATTGCACTGCCCCTCAAAGGAACCGTCGGGCTGTCCTTCGAAGGCGAACTCGGGCATATATAGATGCGTGTGAGTGTCGAACATATCAATGCGTGCGGGACTCTGCCTGAAGGGCGAGCGATTTGAAATAGTTGCGTGCCTCACCCGGCATCGGCACATCGGCAATGGATTCAACCGCTTCGTCGGAATGCCGGCTGATGAGCTCGGCGCACCTTTCGGAAAGACCGAGGCGGTTGTATACGCGGGTCACACGGCCGATTTTCTGCTCAGGCTCCAGATTCTGGCGGAGAATTCCGTCGACCTCATCTTCAGCCTCGGCGAGTGAGGTTATCAGCAGCCATGTTTTTTTCTCATTCAGGATATCTCCGCCGATTTCCTTGCCGAAGACAGCCGGATCTCCGAATGTATCGAGCCAGTCATCGCGCAGCTGGAAGGCGAGACCGAGCGAGATGCCGTATTCATAGAAACGGTTGCAGACATCGTCAGTCGCACCGGCAAGCATGGCTCCGATGCGGCAGGCGCACCCGAGAAGGACGGAAGTCTTCAGCCGGATCATTTCCATATATTCCTCTACCGTCACAATGCGGCGTGACTCAAATTCCATGTCGAGTTGCTGACCTTCGTAGACCTCGATTGCCGTACGGTTGAATACTTCGAAGAGTGCGCCAAAGCGCTCTCCGGCGCCGTCGGCGAGAAGTCCGTATGCCATCGAGAGCATTGTGTCGCCTGAGAGAATCGCGGTGTTTTCATCCCATTTCTTATGTACGGTGGGGAGCCCGCGGCGCATGTCGGCGTTATCCATCACGTCATCGTGAAGGAGTGTGAAATTGTGGAACATCTCTACCGCCACGGCCTGATTGATAATCTCTTTCGGATCTCGTCCGCTCAGGGCTGCGTACACAGCGAGTGTCAGTGCCGGGCGGATTCGTTTGCCTCCGGCCGACATTGCGTAGCGGATCGGTTCATAAAGGCCGGGAGTTGTTTCCGGATATCTGATATTGGCGACGCCGTTTTCGGCGAGCTCCGTGAAATACTCAGTTTTGAATTCCATTATATTGCTTGCGTTAATACTACGGCAAATTTACGAATAATTTTGCATGTAGCCTCACAACGAGACTCTCAGAGTGGCACTGAAACGGCGCGGAAGACCGCGCTGTACGAAGCCGTTACCCATCGAGAGGAAATAGAAAGTGTTGAAGCGAGTATCGGAAAGGTTTTCGGCACGCAAGCGCAGACTCCACTGTGAGGCTACGAAGCCGATTTCAATGCCGGGCACGCAGTAGAAAGGCTGCCGTATGGTATTGGCCTCATTCCAATAGATCGGACCGGCGCAGCGTGCGGTGGCGGTGAGTGAAGGTGTGATTCCGGCGAACTGCAGCGGTGTGGCTCGGTACGATACGAGACCGAAAAGGGTATTGCCGGGTGCATAGGGCAACCGCTTGCCGCGATAGTTCTGCCGTCCGTCGTCGTATTTACGGAATGTCGCATTGGTGAACCCGTATTCGGCGCGGAGAAAGAGATCGGATGTAACATCCCATTTAAAAGACAATTCCGCGCCAAAACTGCGTGTGCGGCCGGCGTTTGTCATGATTCGGCCGGTAGTAGTGCCGGGCGGGAATGTGGTGAGCTGCTGGTCGCGGCAGTCAATAAGGAATAAGGTCATATCTGCCTTGAACTGGCGTTCGCTGCCGAACACCGAATGGACTCCGGCTTCGTAATTGAAGCTGTACTCAGGTGCATATGCCACAATGTCTTCAAGTTTGTACAGTTCGCTCATTCCCATGGTTGCCATGAGTCGCTGCTGGAGGACATCGGAGAACATCTGGGTGTTGTATCCTCCCGCTTTGTAGCCCTTGGAGAATGAGAAATACGGTTTGAAGTCTCCGGCATCATAGGAAACCGTGAACTGCGGCAGCAGTTCCACAAAAGTCTTGCTGAGAGAGCCGGAGTCGTTGATATCCACAGGCGTATGGGAGTAAACTTCCTCTTCGCCGTCGGGGAGGATGTGCAGTGTCGTGAAGCCTGTGGATGTATGGCTTCTGTAGTCGAGCGAAGTCTTTTCTATATCCAGTCGCAACCCGGCATCGATGTGCCAGTCGCCGAGCGAATACGAGCCTTTGCCGTAGAATGCCACACCGGTAGCACGGAGTTTGAAATTGCTTCCGAGAGTGAATTCGCGGCTGTCCCACCGGATAGGGTATTGCGGATTGACATCGTTGCGGTGCTTCTCTATCAGCTGGGCTATCCCGGTATCCTTGAATGTGACCGGAGCGTCCATGTCGGTAGTCTTATGGAATGCGAATACTCCTCCGAGCCAGGTCAGGGCGCCGCGGGTCCCTCTTGTAAAAAGGTCTTCGGTGAAACTCCATTCACGGCGCTTCTGTGTCAGGGTGAAATAGTCCTGAGGCAGAAAATCCTGATCCAGGGTCATGTTGTCGTCGAGATATTGCACGGAAGAAACAGAAGTCACCACGACACGTTTTCCAGCCCATGCCACGGTAAGGGCATCGGCGAAGGAGGTGCGCCGGTAGAAACATGTATCATTATATGCAATCTCACCCGAGGCAAGAGATTCATATGGATATCCGCCTTGGCGGTTGCGCGAAAAAACTGCTGTATTGTTGAACGAAAGCCGGTCGGCCGGATGCCATGCGGTTTTCCACCGTAAAGATTCAGACTTCTCATGATCCACCTTTCGTCCAGTCATGGTGTTACGGAAGAAGCCGTCGGTACGGTGTTGCTGTATGGTGATACTCATGCCGAGCTGGGGAGCAAGCTTGTCGTAGTATCCCCACGAAGTGGAAAGGGAATTGCCGGAGCCATATTCTGCCATTATACGGAAACCGTGGACATTCAGCGGTGACAATGTGCGGATGTTTATCTGGCCGCCCATTGTGTTTCGCCCGTTAAGGACCGACTGGGCGCCTCGCAGAACTTCGATACTCTCTATATCGGCTATGTCGAAGTCGTAATTGTCCTTGTTGAGATAAGGAATATTGTCTACGCTGAGTCCCACAACAGGTTGGTCGATACGGGCTCCGAGACCGCGGACGTATATCGACGAAGTCATTCGGGAGCCATACTCGGGCATAAAGAAATTCGGAGCGATGAGGCTCACGTTTTTCGGAGCGTCGATGCCGAGAATGCGTGCCTCGGCACCGGAAATACGTGTAACGGCTTCTGCGGCCGTTCCGGCGGGATCCTGTTTCACGCCAAGGACTTCCAGCGGCCGCAGATGATGCGGCCGTGCCGTCGTATCGTTTTCTACAAAGGGAAACGCTGTCAGAGGCAGGAGCAATGCAGCGGATAAAAGTAATGTCTTCATGCTTTTTCCGATAGTTCGAGCCATCGTATCTCTTTTTCGTCAATAATATCGCCAATCTCGGCGTAGCGTTTTGATTTGGCAGCGAATTCATCGGGATTTCCGCTTTCTCCCGCAGCGAAGAATTCTTCCAGTTCCGCTTTTTCGGTATTGAGGCATTCAAGCTCCGCTTCGAGCGCTTCAAGTTCCTTGCGCTCCTTGAACGACAGTTTCTGAGGCCGCTGAGCCTGACGCCGCGCAGGCTGTTCTTTGACCGGAGTTTCGGATATCTGTTTCGGAAGACTGTCAAGGTATGCGCGGTAGTCGGAATAATTGCCCGGGAAATCCTTAACAACTCCGTTGCCCTCCATTACGAAGAGATGATCTACGATGTTGTCGAGGAAGAAACGGTCGTGGCTGACTACAATGACGCAACCCTTGAACGACGCAAGATATTCCTCGAGAATACCTAAGGTGATGATGTCGAGGTCGTTGGTCGGCTCGTCGAGAATGAGGAAATTCGGCTGCATCATCAGCACGACGGCAAGATGCAGGCGGCATCGTTCGCCTCCGCTGAGCTTATAGATATATTTCTGCTGGTCGGCGGGAGAGAAAAGAAAACGCTGCAGATACTGCATAGGAGCAATGCGTCTCCCTTCTCCGAGGTCTATGTCCTCGGCCAGTTCTGTAACGGCGTCGATCACTTTTTTATTTCTGTCGAAACTGATACCGTCCTGACTGTAATAACCGAACCGTACAGTCTCGCCTACATTCCATTCACCAGAATCCGCCGGGACAAGCCCCTGAAGCATTTTTATAAACGTCGATTTTCCTACACCGTTCACGCCTACTATGCCGAGCTTTTCGCCTCGAGCGAAGGTATATGAGAAGTCATCGAGATCGGAAGAGCGGTTCAGCAGGA